>JAIPDZ010000011.1 GCA_021737425.1 Deltaproteobacteria bacterium | reverse complement strand
GTCTTGATCTCCTGAAATCCGAAGACCTCGAATCGCCTCCTGGCCGCCGCTTCAAGCTGCTGCCATTCCCCCACCTCTTCAGGCAGAATATCCTTAAACCCCTTTAGGCTGCTAAACTCCAATTTTGTTCCATCTCCCAGGTCTTGGTTTCAGGGTCTTCTATCAGAGGAGAGCCCAATTCGTCAACCGAATTTGGGCGCAAGATCAGCGTCCGACCGCTTTATGGCGGAAATCGCCCCCTATTTCCCCGTCAGCCTCTATTCCACCTGGACCCGAGTAGCCTTCCTTTTATCCCCGGGAGCCCCCTTCTTTTCGATGGCCTCGATCCGCTCATCCACCAGGGACCGAATCCCTTTGAGGAATTCCACCCGCGATTTTTTCATGTGCTCAAAAAACGCCGAATCTTTGCCAGAGGCCTTTTCAAGATCGGCAAAAAACCTGCCGACCGGGCAGAGGACCGTGTGTGCCTTTTCCTCACTCTTTGTCTTGGTCATGATTCCCTCCTTCAAACTGAATACAGAGTTGATTTCCTTCCAGCCTGGCCTTGACCGAATCCAGCACGGCCACCGGCCTGGGCAGCAAGATATGCCGCTTGAAATTGGCGATGCGCACAATGAGTTCATCACCGATCTTGTTCAGCTCCACATCCTCCTTCCCGGCAAAGGGGAGCATCAGCCTGAGTTCGTACTCTTGGTTAGACTTGGATATTTGATAGGCCTCACCCTCATAAAACCGTTTCAAGGGATTTTTCCGTCCATAAATCTGTTTGGCCAGGATCTTAAGGGATTCCACGCCCAACACCTCACCCTTGAACAGGTTTGCCGGAAAGATAGGGACCGGGCTGAAATACTGGTGTGCCAGCTCCATGTACTGGTGCTGCGATTTTCGCCATTCCGTAAAATAGGCGTCGTTTACGTCTTCCGGCAGGACCCGGTTCATAATCACCGCGTCGATGCTCATCTTGTAAAGGGAAAAATACATGAACGCCCGTTGGGTCTCTTTTAAGACGATTTTTTCAGGATTGGTGATGAGCCGCACCGTGGTGATTTCAGGATCCGCCAGGATGTCATCCACCCCTCTCAACCGCTCGAACAGATGTTCTATGGCGTCAAAATAGTCCTCTCCGGGGAGGGGGACATTATACAATTTCATGGCCACCGGCCGGGCATACTTGGCGATGGTCCGTTCCATTTTGAATATTTTGTTTATGTACCACTCCAGGGTGGTGGGAATACTGATAAATCTAAGCGACTCCCCTGTGGGGGCACAATCCAGCAACAGGACATCAAATTTCCGGGTCTGCACATAGCGGTTGATATATAAAAGGAGGCTCACCTCCTCCATGCCCGGCAGGATGGCCAGCTCCTCTGCCAGGATTTCGTCCAGACCGGTGGTACTGAGGAGGGTGGAAAGATATTTGTGGATGTCCCCCCAGTTCTTTTGGATCTCCTCCTGGATATCCAGTTCCTGGATCCAGAGATTCTCCTTTACCTTGACCAGCTTCCCCTTTTGTTTGCCGATCAGATCCCTGTTGATGTCAAAGATGTCCGCCAGGCTGTGGGCCACGTCCAGGGACATGATAACGGTCCGGTTTCCGGCCTCAGCCGCCTTGACGCCGGTGGCCGCAGCCACGCTGGTCTTTCCCACGCCCCCTTTGCCGGCAAAAAATATGATTCTCATGTCATATGCATCCTTATCCAATAAATATAAATCAAGAAAACCATTTATCCATCTCTTGTTTGAATTTTACCATACTGCCGGGGGGATTGGAAAGCACCTTGCCCTTCAAATGAATACCCACCGAAAGGTTGACGCCACCCTCAGAAAATATTAAAAGACCTTCCATCCACCCGGAAACAGTGGGGGGAGTCCCAAAGGAAAGGATTTATCAATGGAGTTGATTTTTCTGGGGACCGGCGGGGCCTGGGGCCTTCCGGAGATCAATTGCGACTGCCGCATCTGTACCGAGATGAAAAAGCGAGGGCAAAAACGGGATCGCACCTCTCTCCTCTTGACCGGAGAAACCACCCTGTTGGTGGACTGCGGGCCGGATGCCCGGTCCCAGCTTCTGAGAAACGGCGTAGAGCGGATCGACGGGGTGTTGATCACCCATGAACACACGGACCACTACATTGGCCTGGATGAACTGTTTGCCTACAAACGAAACCGTCACAGGGGCGCATTTACCCCCATCCCGGTCTACCTGACCCAAGCCAGCCACCAGGTCATCCGCAAGCGATTCGACTATCTGGAGCACATGGAGGTGATCAGCGCGGTGGAGGTGGAACCGGGTCGTTGGTTTACCCGGGGTGAATTTGAGGTGTTTCCCTTCAAGACCTATCACGGGGAGTTTGCCAGCGGGTCGGTGGGATACGTGATCCGATTGATATCGGGTTCAGGCGAGCGGGTGCGAGTAGCCTATACGTCGGATTTCTCCAGTCTTCCCGAGATCCCCCCCGCGCTTTTGGAGCCTGATTATCTCATTATTCAGTCTTTCTGGCTCAATGAGCCGGTGCATAACCGGCCCCACCACATGAGTTTTCAGCGGGCCATGGAATACATCCAACGACTTCGGCCCAAACGCGAGACCTTTCTGGTGCACATGGGAGATGCCGACATGGTGGCCAATGATCCAGCCAACCAGGTGCTCAAAAAGTATCCGCCCAAAGATCCGTTAAGGCCTGGGAGTGACAAGGCCCCCTATCCCATCCCGCTGGATCAGAACTCCTGGCAGCATACTGTGGATCAAATCCTTGGGGATTACAACCTCCCCTACAAGGTGACCGTGGCGCAGGATGATCTGCGCATCGCCCTGTGAAACCAGAAATGATTGAGGCAGTTCATGCGTTAAGTTTTGGTAGGGGATCATCATGGTAGATGCTCATCTTTTTGTGTAGGGGCCTGGAGCATGGACAAAATTGCATTCTATTCTGATTCGGCGTATACTCTGATCAATACAGGCCATGGCCATGAAGGAGGGACGCTCCATGGTTGAAGTTCGGATTCATCAGCGCGTATTTGATACCTATCCCGATTTTCGCAGGGGGATTGTCATGGCAACCGGCATGGATAACCAGGGACATTCTGATGAGCTTGAGTCCATGCTGCAAGAGGCGGTCGCCGGGGCGGCGGACCACCCTATCGATCTGAAGGGAGATCCCAGGACGGTGGTATGGACCGAGGCGCACCGCAGGTTCAATTCCAACCCCAACAAGTTTCCGCCCGCCCACTGCGCCCTCCTCAAGCGGGTCCAGAAACCCGGGGCGCGAATCCCCTTTATCAACAAGGTGGTGGCGGTCATGAACTGGAACTCCATCATGAGCAAGATGCCTGTTGGCGGGGATGACATGGACAAGGCGGGAGAATGCCTGGAGTTGCGGTATGCGGACGGCAGTGAGACCTTCACCCCCCTCGGACAGCCGGAGGTTACAGAGCATCCCGAGCCCGGGGAGATCATCTATGTGGCGGCGGAATCGGGAGAGGTCATGTGTCGCCGATGGAATTGGCGAAACGGGCATACCACCTTGATCGACGAAGCAACCACCCGCATGGTGATGAATATTGACGCCCTGGGCGAGGACAGCCAAGAACAGGCCATAGAGACGCGGGACCGGGTGGCCCGAATGCTGGAACGGTCCTGCGGCGCCAAAACCGTGACCACCCTGCTCGAATTCTCCCATCCATCCTACCGTTTTCCGGCTGTCTGAGAATTCAGGCCTTGGGTGAATGACCCGTCCCGTAACCGGTGCAACCGGATGCCGCTTCACCGTTAGAGCGCGCGGGGTTCCCCTTATGCCGAACCGGGCGGGTATGATGAGATGGGGGTGGGGATATCTTATCTGAAAAAGGGGTTGGACTTGCGCTCTTGCCCGACGGTGCTGGCAGGCCCGTGACCCGGATATATTCTCAAGCCATCGCCTAAGGGGAAGATCTTTTCTCTGACGGCCTTTATCAACAGGCTGTGATCGCCTCCCGGAAAATCGGTCCTGCCGATGGAACCGGCGAACAGCGTATCCCCGGTGAAGACCACGCCCGGGGCATGAAAGCACACCCCGCCCGGCGAATGTCCGGGGGTATGAAGCACTGTCAGATGAAATGCGCCCAAAGGGATCTTCTGACCGTCCTCAAGCCGCATGTCGGGTTGAATGCCTAAGCCCCCGGCATCCAAAGGGTGTATGCCCACCCGCGCCTGGGTAATTCGTTTCAGTTCTGCCACGCCCCCGGTGTGATCCATATGCCCGTGGGTGAGGAGAATATAACGGATGGTCAGCCCCAGTTTGGAGACCTCCTTGACAATCCGAAAGGTCTCGTCTCCCGGATCGATCACCGCCCCTTCCATAGACTTGGCGCCCAGGATATAACAGTTGGCCTGATAGGGGCCTACCATGAGTTTACGCAGCACCTTGATATCCTCCCTTGTGGGGCATGTCCGGTTTGCACGCCCCGCACCGGAAACACGACCCCACGTGACACGGTTCGGATTCCTCTGCCCTCAGGGCCCTGTCCCGCTCATGCAGGAGGTGGCCCTTTGAGACCCCGTGGTCCATAAAATCCCAGGGGAGCCTCTCCTCCAGCCCTTTGGGCCGATACACGAAAAAGTCGGGATTCACATCCGAATACCTGAGCGCCCTGCGCCAGTCCCCGCCCCACTCATGCAGTTTTACCAGGATCCGGCTGACCCGTCGATCGCCCATGGACAAAAGGGTCTGAACATAGGCCCACTTGGGGATATCCGTGTTAATCCGGATGCCCCCGGTCTTGCGCAACGATGTCCTCAACCGCTTCTGTTTTTGTTTAAGGGACTCCATCGCCTCCAAGGGAAACCACTGAAACGGGGTAAACGGCTTGGGCACAAAGCAGTTTACACTCAAGGTGATCCGTCCCATGGTTCCCCGGGGGGAGGATGCCTTTATCATGTGATGCTTGATGATTTTGATTAGATCCACCATCTCCTGGATATCGGCCTCTGTTTCCGTGGGAAGGCCCATGAGTAAATAGAGCCTCAGGGTGAAGTCCCCGCACTCTGCTATGGTGCGCACCGTGGTAAGGATCTGTTCCTGGGTAAGGTGTTTGTTGATGACTCTGCGGAGGCGTTCGGATCCGGCCTCAGGTGCGACGGCCACGGTGCGCTGGCCGCTCGCCTTGAGATTCATAAGCAGTCTACGGGTCAGGGTGTCCGCCCTCAGCGACGACACTGAAAAGGTGTGGCCACGCGCCAGGATGCCGGAGGTCAAGTCTTCAATGCCCGGGGTGTCCGATACCGCGGCACTCAACAGGCCCAGACGGGAGCAGCGTTGCATCTGAATTTCCATGCAAGCACGGAGATGGCTTTCACTGTGGGAACGGGGCGGGCGGTATACATAACCGGCCGCACAAAACCGGCACGAGCGACCGCATCCTCTTCCCAGTTCGATGAGGGTCCGCTCGCCGAACTCCACATGAGGGGTGGTGACCATGGATGTGGAAACCGTGGTCCCTGCAAAGACCGCCTCATTGACCTTGGGCACGGAGATGGTTTCGGCCGCACCCGCCACTTGGGGCGTGAACGCGGCCAGCGTGCCGTCCTCGGCGTACGCCGGGGTGTAAAAAGAAGGGATATAGAGCCCCTTCACCTGCCCCATCACTCCCCTCATGAGCGCGGTTTTGTCCTCTTCTCGGGGCCTGGTGTCAACCAGCAGGGCCAGGAGCGGGACCAGGTTTTCTTCCGCCTCTCCCAGGAGAAAAAAATCCATGAACGGGGCCAGCGGTTCCGGATTCAGGAAGGTGGTAATGCCGCCCGCCATGACCAAGGGCCAGGCATCCGGTCGATCCTCCTGCAGAAGCGGGATCTTCCCCATCTCCAAAATGGTGAGGATATGGGGATAGTCGTTTTCAAATGAAAGGGAAAAGGCCAGCAGATCAAATTGGTAGAGGGGCTTCTGGGATTCCAGCGATAGCAGAGGCTTTTGTGACCGAAGGTAGAGGGACATTTCTGGACCTTCGGGCAGAAAAAAGCGCTCGGCCACCACATCGGGCCGGTCGTTCAAAAGCCGGTAGACGATCTGGAAGCCCAGGTTGCTCATGCCCAGGCGATAGGCATTGGGATAGGCCAGGGCCACACGCAGTTTACCGCCCCAATCTTTGATGATCTTCCCTTTTTCCGCTGCCAGCCTGGCCCGGTAAAGGGAAATAATATCGCCGGACATGGATTAGACGACCTCCCACCTTATGACTACCGGGATCCCGGGATCTTGTCAATCCGCTTTGGCCCTCAAAAAGGTAGGATAATCCAGATTGTCCTTGAAGCGAAATCGGTCCAGAAAACCCTTTTTCTCCCGTTTCAGATGCTTATTGGCTTCCGAACCCGACTCCTGGTCATCTCTTTTTCTCTGAAAGGTAGGCGTATCCAGATTCACCCCGTTCACTTTTACCGTCCATTCTTCATGGGCATCCTCGGGGGTCACCTCTCTGAGCCTGACCACATTATCGTAGTCTGGAGCCGGCCTGGCAGGGGTCTCCTTGACCATGGATTTGAGATAGCCCCTCTCCTTTTCCGCCTGTGCGACCGGGCCGTCTATGCCGGTGGCGATGACGGTAATCTGAACCTCATCATCCAGATTGTCATCAAAGACCATCCCCCAGAACACCTCTGCATGTTCGTTGACTTCATTTTTGATGTAGTTGGAGGCCTCGTCCACCTCTTCCATGGTCATATCCGACGGCCCGGTTACATTCATGAGCAGTCCCTTGGCCCCGTCAATGGATATATCCTCCAACAGGGGGCTGTTTATGGCCCGCTGGGCCGCCTCCACCGCCCGGTTCTCGCCGCTGGCCCGGCCCATACCCATGAGCGCGCTCCCCATCTCTTCCATCACCTTTTTCACATCGGCGAAGTCCAGGTTGATGAACCCGTTACTCATGATGAGGTCCGATATCCCTTTCACTGCCTGCAAAAGCACCTCGTCCGCCTTGGTGAAGAGCTCCTTAAACGGGGTGGCCTTTTCCCCCAGGGTCTTCAGCCGTTCATTGGGAATTACAATGAGGCTGTCCACCTCCCTTTTAAGGGCCTCAATCCCCTCCATGGCCCGTTTCATGCGCCTTTTTCCCTCAAATTCAAAGGGCTTGGTGACCACGGCCACGGTAAGGGCCCCTCGGTCCTTGCTTTCGCGGGCCGCCACCGGCGAAGCGCCCGTACCGGTGCCGCCGCCCATGCCTGCAGCAATGAAGACCATGTCGGCATTTTCCAGGGATTCCCGCACTTCACTGAGGCTTTCTTCTGCCGAGGTCCTTCCGATTTCAGGATCCGCACCTGCCCCCAGCCCCATGGTGACGGCGGGGCCCAGCTGAATTTTGCGGGAACAAAGAGACCGGTCCAGGTCCTGGCAGTCGGTATTGGCCACCACGAAATCAACGCCCCGCAAGTTGGCATTGATCATGTTGTTCACGGCGTTTCCGCCTGCCCCACCTATCCCCACAACTTTTATTCTGGCGTTATAAAACCGCCTTTCCACCTCTTCCACAAATTCAAATTTCATGATGTCCCTCCTTTTGTGTTTGGGGGTTAAACAATATCCTTGAACCATCTTTTCATCCTGGCCATCACCAGGTGAAAGATGTTGCTGTCCCGTATTCTGAATTTCTTCTTCTGCTTGCTCGCCTTGGCCCCATATAGGATAAGACCCACTGCAGTGGCATACATGGGCTTGTTCACCAAGTCTGTAAGACCGGTGATCCCCTCCGGGTACCCCACCCGTGCCGGGGCCCCGAATATCTGTTCCGCCATCTCACTCACGCCCGCCAGTTCAGCAGATCCGCCGGTGATCACCACCCCGGAACTGGCCAACTCTTCACACTCTGAACGCAACAACTCGCCATAAATCAGAGAGAATATCTCTTCCACCCTGGGCTCCAATATCTCTCCCAGGATCTGACGGGACAAGGTCCTGGGTTTACGACCCCCCACTCCGGGTACTTCAATGGTTTCCTCCTTGCCGATGAGGGAGGAGAGGGCACACCCGTATCTTATCTTGATCTTTTCCGCTTCCAGCTTGGGGGTCCTGAGCCCCACGGCAATGTCATAGGTCAGATTGTCTCCGCCCAAGGCCAGCACGGAAGTGTGTTTGATGGCGCCTCTGGAAAAGAGCGCCAGGTCAGTGGTGCCGCCCCCGAAGTCGATGAGGGCCGATCCCAGGTTGCGTTCTTCCTTGGTCAGTACCGATTCGCTGGAGGCCAGGGATTCCAGCACGATATCGTAGACATCGAGTCCGGCCCGGTTTGCACATTTGATAATATTCTGTGCAGAGGTGACTGCACCGGTTACGATGTGCACCTTGGCCTCCAACCGGACCCCGGACATGCCGAGAGGGTCCAAGATCCCGTCCTGGTCATCCACGATAAACTCCTGGACCAGGGTGTGGATGACCTCTCGATCCATGGGAATGGCCACCGCACTGGCCGCCTCAATCACATGCTGGATGTCCTTTTTGGTCACCTCCTTTTCCTTGAGGGGGATGACCCCGGGGGTATTAAATCCCTTGATGTGTCCACCGGCAATACCTGCATACACGGAGCTGATTTCGCAGCCGGCCATGGTTTCAGCCTCTTCCACGGCCTCTTTTATGGAGTTGACGGTGTCTTCTATGTTGATGACCACTCCTTTTCGAAGGCCTTCGGACGGGTGGCTGCCGATACCGATGATTTCGACACCATCCGGCTGAATTTCACCGACCACCGCACAGATCTTGGTGGTACCGATATCAAGCCCCACAATGATTTCACCGGCCATTTTTGTTTTACCTCTTTTGTAATTTAGTCCGGACAAATGCCGGTCAACCCGTTTCAAAGGAGACCACGGCGCCATGTGCATAATCGAGGTCTATGCGACTGACCCTGTCCAGGTTTCCCGATGCCTTTAGATGCTCGGCCACCTGCCGCAATCCGGGCAGTTTCTCTGATAATTCGTTTACATTGCACCGAATCTCCGCTTTCAGGTGAGAGTAGTATAATGACACACGACCGTCTTCCTTCACATTCACCTCTGATAGTCTTTCCATGGACCAGATCCCCTGTTCCGATTTCAAAATGCCCATAATCTGAGCCACCGCCCTCAGCGGTTCTCCTGGGGATGCCCCGTCAGATGAAATTCCGGTAATCACCGGGAAATCCACGCTTTCTTCTCTGGAGACCGGTTTAAATGGCTCCCCCCAGGGGTTGACATAATACAGTGGGTCTGACAACAAGATGGCCACAGGGACCTGTCTCTGGATCTCCATAATGAGGGTATGCGGGAACCGCCTCTCCAGCCTGGCCGTGCGGATCCACGGATGTGCCTCAATTTTCTGTTTCAACTCCCCCAGGTTTATGGCCAACAGATTGGGCTCGGCATTGATTCCGCAAAGGGCCACCAATTCCTTTTGGAACCGTTTGTCCACCCCCCTGATCTCCACCCGTTCCACCTTCACATGCGGGGATCTCAAGAGGTAATGGTAGGCAGACAGAAACGAGACACTTACCACCGTGATGATGGAAAACGCCAGGGTGATCTTTAAAAGACGGGATCCCAGCCGACGCAGGCCATGCCCGGCGGATGGCTGGGCCTCCGGTCTTTCCCTGACCGGTCTTTTTTTTGTCCGGGACCGCCGTGTCATGCGGATTCTCCCAGGATTCTGATCTCCGGCTCCAGTTGGATACCGGATATACGTTTGACTTCCTGCTGAATAAGATTCATGAGAGCCAGGATGTCGGACGCGGTCGCCCCCCCTGTGTTGACGATGAAGTTGGCATGCCGCTTGGAGATCATGGCCCCGGCCACCCTTTTGCCCTTCAGCCCGGCCGCTTCTATGAGCCTGCCGGCATAGTCGCCCACAGGGTTTTTGAATACAGACCCCGCACTGGGATAACCAAGCGGTTGAAGGGCCTTTTTTTGTCTGAGGTAACCGGCCATACGCTCAAAAACGGCCTCCCGGCCCACGGATTCCAATTTTACTCGGACGAGGGTAATGATGGCCCCTCTGTCCAATTGGAGACTGCGATATGAAAATCGCAAGTCCTCTTTTTCCCTCTCAAGAAGACCCCCTGCGGGGGTAATCACCCGGATGGCCTCCACCCGCTCCCCCACTTCCTTTCCAAAGGCCCCTGCGTTCATGGCCACGGCCCCCCCAAGGGTACCCGGTATCCCGGATAGAAACTCAAGCCCTCCCAGACCCCGGTCACGACACGTACGGAGCAATTCTTGAATGGACACCCCGGCACCCACCACCAAGGTGTTCCGCTCGGACCCATATTGGATCCCGGCCAACGATCCACTGAGGCGGATGACCACTCCCCTGACCCCTTCATCTTTTACCAGGATGTTGCTTCCTTTTCCGATCACCCAGTAAGGAATCTGCTCGTGTACCAGATATGCCACTACCTCTGCGAGACCTTGCAGGTCAGTGGCCTCGTAAAAGGCCTCTGCTGCTCCCCCCACCTGAAAGGTGGTGTGAGTCTTCATGGGGTGATCCAGGGCCAATCCCTCACCCGCCCTCATTTGGAGGTCCCTTTTCTGTGCGACGTCCATGATTCCGCATCCGGGTCTGGTTTTCCCCTGTGGGTCGCCTTCTGTTTACGCATCCTGTTTTGGATTGTGTCGCCGGTTTTGTGAATATCACCGGCACCCAGTGTCAGTATCAGATCGCCTGTTTCCATAAGGGGCCAGAGGAACCGTAGGAGGTCATCCGTATTTTCATAACAGAATACCTCCTTGTGCCCGTGCTCCTTTATCCCCTGGCACAGTCGCTTGGAACTGACGCCTTTGATGGGCGCCTCTCCTGCCGGATATATGGGGCTGACCATGAGGATGTCCGCATCGTTAAAACAGACAACGAATCGCTCAAACAGATCCCGGGTCCGGGTGTACCTGTGGGGTTGAAATACTACCATCAGGCGTCTTTCCGGCCAGCATTCCTTAACGGTCTTGAGGGTGGCCGAGATTTCAGTGGGGTGGTGGCCGTAATCGTCCACAAAGAGGATTCCATTGACCTCGCTCTTGATTTGGAGTCTTCTGGACAGGCCTCCCAGGGCCTTCAGCCCCTTTTTTATGACCTCCATTTTCAGATCCAGTTCCAGTCCCACCCCCACCGCGGCCAAGGCGTTCAGCACGTTATGCTCCCCAGGCATGCCCACGGCGATTCTGCCCAAAGAACGGTCCTGATACACGACCTCAAAGCGGGTGCCCCCTGCTTTCTTTTCCAGGTCCAGGGCCCGCAGATCGGCCTGTGAATTCATGCCATAGGTCAGGCATCTTTTTCTCAGCCGGGGCAGGATCCCCTGAATGGCTTCGTTGTCAAGACACAAAATGGCAATTCCGTAAAAGGGGAGCTTGTTCACAAAATCGATGAAGGTGCGGCGAATGGCCCTCATGCTGCCGTAGTGGTCCATGTGCTCTTGGTCGATGTTGGTGACCACGGCGATGGTGGGCGATAATACCAGGAAAGAGCCGTCACTCTCATCGGCTTCCGCCACCAGGATCTCTCCCTGTCCCAGCTTGGCATTGGCCCCTTCCCAGATATCCAGGCGCCCGCCGATGACCACGGTGGGGTCCAGTAGCCCGGCGGTCAGTATGGACGCCACCATGGAGGTGGTGGTGGTCTTTCCATGGGCCCCGGCAATGGCAATCCCGTGTTTGAGCCGCATCAGTTCCGCCAGCATCTCCGCCCTGGGAATGACCGGAATCTTGAGGTCCACGGCCTTGAGGATTTCCGGGTTTTCCTGGGATACGGCAGAGGAGTACACCACCACATCGGCACCCTTCATATGGTCAGCATCATGCCCTTTAAACACCCGGCACCCCAGGCTGGACAGCCGTCGAGTGACCGAGGTGTCTTTCAGGTCTGAACCGCTCACCTGGTACTCCAAGTTCACGAGCAGTTCGGCCAGTCCGCTCATGCCGATCCCCCCGATGCCCACAAAGTGGATATGCTTGGTTTTACCGAACTGGGTCATGGTCTTGTATACTTTGCCATTTCCAACAAGTGATCCACGATTTTTGACGCCGCATCCCTGCGGCTCATCTTATGGGCCCGTTGGCCCATTTCATGCAGTGTGCCCGGATCATCCATATATTTCATCACCAGATAGGCCATCTTTTCCCCTGTCAGATCTTCCTGAAGCACCATCTCCGCGCCCCCGGCCCGCACCAGACTCATGGCATTGGTCTTCTGGTGATTGTGGGTGGCAAAGGGGTAGGGAATCAGGATGGCGGGCTTTCCCATGGCCGCCAGTTCAAACAGGGTGGTGGCCCCGGCCCGGCTGATGACCAGGTCGGCCTGGGCATATGCGGTCGCCATATCATCGATAAAGGGGAAGACCTGTCCGCTGAGACCCTGTTGCGTGTAATCCGCTTTGACCCGTTCATAATCGTGCGGGCCGGTCTGATGCAGTACCCTTAAAGATCGACCTTCTTGCTTCAGGATTTTAAGTGCGCTCACGAGCACTTGGCTGATGACGCTGGCGCCCTGACTCCCCCCCACCACCAGCACGCAGAAGCCTTCCGGGGTGGTCCCGGGTTTTTCCCTTTTGGCAAAAAATGCGTGCCGGACCGGATTGCCGGTCAGGACGGCTTTGGCGGCATCAAAGTAGGGTCGGCTTTCATCCATGGAGATAAAGATACGATCCGCAATCCGGGCCAACAGCCGATTGGTCAGCCCGGGGTAGGCGTTTTGTTCATGAACGGCGGTGGGGATTCCCATGATTCGCGCACTGAGACAAAAGGGGCCTGACGAATACCCCCCCACCCCCAGCACCACGTCTGGGGAAAAAGTATGGATCACGGAAATGGACTGCAAGATGCTCTTGGGCAGCTTTGCACAGACGGTCAAACCCTTTCTGATGCCCCGGCCGGTCAGACCTTCCACATCAAGGGACCGGGTCCCATAGCCGTGGCTGGAGAGAATCCGGGCCTCCATGGGTTTTCGGCCCACGATAAACAGGAGCTCCACCCGGTCCAGCCGGCTTCTTAGTTCCTCGGCAACGGCGATACCCGGGAACAGGTGCCCTCCGGTACCGCCCCCGGCGATGACACAGCGAAACGCATCCACATCTGAACTTGCTCGTCCTGGTTTCATTACCGCCTCGATGAAATATTGAGGAGTACCCCGATGCTGATCAGGGTGACTACCAGGGAGGATCCCCCGTAGCTGATCAGGGGGAGAGGCAGCCCCTTGGTGGGCAACAGGCCCACCACTACCCCCATATTGATAATCACCTGAAGCCCGATCAAACAGGTCAGTCCTAACGCCAGATAGCTGCTGTACAGATCCCTGGCGCTCAGGGCCACCTTGATTCCCCGCATAATCAACATCCCGAACAGGACAATGATCACCCCCACGCCCAGCAGGCCCAACTCCTCCCCCACAATGGAGAGGGCAAAATCCGTGTGGGGTTCGGGCAGATAAAACAGCTTCTGCTTGCTGTTGCCCAGGCCCACGCCGAATATCCCCCCGGACCCAAAGGCCAGAAACGAATGGATGATGTGAAAACCGATCCCCTGGGGATCTTCCCAGGGATCCAGAAAGGCCATCCACCGGTTGAGTCTGTAATCCGCCTTGAGTATCAGCCAGGCCAGGAGGGGCAGAAACAGCAAAGACAAAGATGCAAGCTGAAATATCCTCACCCCCCCCAGGAACAGGAGTATCATCAGCCAGGCCCCGATGATCACGGCAGTTCCCAAATCCGGCTGCAGCAGGATCAGGAACACGAATGCGCAGGCCACCATTAGATGGGGAAGCATCCCTCTCGAGAATGAGGCCATCTTGGCCCCTTTCTTGGCCATGGAATAGGCCACATACACGGCGAGAGAAAACTTTGCCAGTTCCGAAGGCTGAAAGGAGATGCCGCCCATGCTCAGCCACCTGCAGGCCCCGCCCACCCTGCGCCCGAACCCCGGAACCAGCAGCAGCACCAGTAGCCCGCCGCTGATCAACAAGAGGGGATAACTCAGTTTTGCGTACAGGGTGCAAGGGATATAACGGGCCAGGATCATCAGGCCGATACCGATGGCACAGAACACGGCCTGCTTTTTGAGATAAAAATAGCTGTCTCCCATGCGGTGTTCGGCCAGGTTGGAACTGGCACTGTACACCACCACCAGGCCCAGGCCGATCAACAAAATGACCGGGATGAGAATCATCAAATCGTAACCCGCATCCCTGCGCTTTTTGTCAGCCATTGATCACCCCAAATTGGGAGTCTCCATCTCCTCCTGAAGTGCGGGAAGATGCCATTAATCGATCTACACTCTCCTTGAACACCCTCCCCCTATGGGTGTAATCCGAGAACATGTCAAAGCTGGCGCACGCCGGCGCCAGCAGGACCACGTCTCCCCTGGTGGCGAGAGAGAAGGCCTTGAATACGGCCTCTTTCATCCCCCGGGCCACCTGAAAAGGGATCTGTTGACCCAGGGATCGGGCCAGGCGTTCTGTAGCCTCCCCCAGCAAGACCACTCCTTTTACCCTTCCCGAGGCCGCCGTGATGAGCGGGGCATAGTCCGCCCCTTTGTGCCGCCCGCCCGCAATGAGGATCAGCGACCCTTCAAAACTCTGGATGGCTTTTGCCGCAGCGTCCACATTGGTGGCCTTGGAGTCATTGTAAAACGATACGCCGTTGAGGGTCCCCGCATATTCCAGGCGGTGGGGAAGCCCGGTGAAGGTGGCAAAGGATTTTTGAATGGTATCATGTTCCACGCCCAGGGCCTGGGCCGCCAGGATGGCACCGAGAAGGTTTTCCAGGTTATGGCTCCCGGGCAGGACAAAGCCTTGGATGGAAAATCGCTCAAGGGGTTTCTCTTTCAGGCCTGAGGCAATGGTCCTGCCCCGAACAAAGGCGTCCCGTCCTTTTTTCGGCCTCAAACCGTACCTGAGGGTGTGAAGACCGGATGAGGGCCGAAGGGCTTTGAGCACCGGATCCTGGTCGTTTATGATGAGATAATCCCCGGCCCCCTGGTTTTGAAATATCTTCAGTTTGGAAGCGATATAGGCCCCATAGTCCGGATACCGATCCAGGTGATCCGGAGAGATATTGAGGATGATGGAGACCATGGGATGAAATCGCTCAATGGTGTCCAATTGAAAGCTGCTCACCTCCACCACGAGATAATCGGCCCCTCCCCGGGCCGCATAGGCCATGAGAGGGGTGCCGATATTCCCGCCCACAAACACCGTGTGCCCTGCGGTTTCAAGGATGTGTCCCATGAGGGCGGTTACCGTGGACTTGCCGTTGGTGCCGGTGACGGCGATCATGGGTTCATGGATAAAACGGCTGGCCAGTTCCAGTTCGCCCATCACCGGGATGCGTCGGTTGCGGGCCATGGCCAACAGGGGCGTATCTAAGGGGACACCCGGACTTACCACGATCACATCCGTATGGAGAAATGTCTCTTCCCGGTGGCCGCCCGTTTCCAGCCTTACCCCCATCCCCCGGAGTTCGGCCAATTGATCCCGGTCCAGTTCCGCGTCGGGCCTGGCCTCGGTTACGGTTACCCTTGCGCCCAATCGGGCCGTGTGGCGCGCACTCCAGTACCCGGAAGTGCCTAAGCCCACCACCAGCACGCTGGTGCCCGGGCCCGGGATGGGGGTATGAGAGGGATCAAATGGGGTCACGGCCATGGGCTACCTCAACTTGAGTGTGCTTAAGGAAAGGAGGGCCAGGACAATGGAGATGATCCAGAATCGGACAATGACCTTGGGTTCGGGCCATCCCTTCAGTTCAAAGTGATGATGGATGGGCGCCATCCGGAAAATTCTCTGCCCGCCGGTCAGTTTGAAGTAGGCCACCTGAAAGATGACGGATAAGGCCTCAAAGACGAATAGACCGCCCACCAGGACCAGGACCACCTCCTGTTTGGTGGCCACCGCCACGGTGCCCAGAATGGCCCCTAAGGGGATGGATCCCACGTCCCCCATGAAAATCTCCGCCGGATAGGCGTTATACCAGAGAAACCCCAGGCCTGCGCCCACCAAGGTTCCGCAAATGACTGCAATCTCGCCTGCACCGGAGATATAGGGAACCTGCAGATAAGAGGCGATTTTGACATTTCCGGCGATGTAGGAAAACCCCAGGTAACTGGCAAAGGCCACAATCAGGGGGCTGATGGCCAAACCATCCAGCCCGTCGGTCAGGTTCACGGCGTTGGAGGTGCCTACGATGATGAAAACCGAAAAGGGGATGTACCAGAGCCCCAGATCAGGGACCACCCGTTTGAAGAAGGGGAGGTTGAGATGGGTGTCAAATCCTGGATAAAGATAGATGGCCAAAGACACGCCCGTGGCGCAGATGATTTGGAGGGAAAACTTGGCCGATGCACTGAGCCCCCGGCTGTTTTTTTGGGATACCTTGAGATAATCGTCTGCGAAACCGATCAGGCCGAAGCACAGGGCCACGAACACCACGATCCATACATAGAAGTTGCTTGGATCCACCCACAGGAGGGTGGAAAAGAGGGCGGCCGGCACAATCAGGCAACCGCCCATGGTGGGAGTCCCGGCCTTGGTTCGGTGATTGGAGGGACCGTCCTCCCGGATCTGTTGTCCCACCTGCATGGCCCGCAGCCGTCTGATCACCCACCCCCCACAGATGAGGCAGATCATGAGGGCGGTCAGGCTGGACAGGATGGTCCTGAAGGTAATGTACCGAAATACATTCAGCCACGAAAAATCCGTATGAAACAGGTAGATCAGTTTGAACAACATAGCTTCCCCACCGACTTGGGTTTATCCCTCCCCGGATACCGGCCCAAGACCTGCCCTTAGGCGGTCGCTTCTGTGACCATGTCCACCAATTGCGCCATTTCAAAGGGCTTGATAATGCTCATCACCACATTGGGGAGGTGGTCATTGGACAGGTTGGGGGCAGAAGGATTGCCGGTCATGACAATGACCTTTTCCTTTCGTCCTCCCTTTTGCATCCGCTCCAACATGCCCATCCCGTCCAGCCTGGGCATATTGATATCGGTAATCACCAGATCAAAGTGCTCCTCCTGCAACACTTCCAGGGATTCCTGTCCATCCTTGGCCGAGCGGACCTCAAAGCCCTCACTCAACAGGACTTCGGATAAGAGCAATCGGATGCCTCTCTCGTCGTCCACCACCAGTATTTTCTTCCCGTTCTTCATGAAGATACCTCCGGTTAATCCATTTTCCCCGGCCCAAAAATACGCTCCAGCCCGTTTACCACCTTTTCAAGGGCCATCTTTCTGGACCCCTTGAGAAGCACCAGACCCCCGCCTGTCACGGCATGCGAAATTTCATCCACCATTTCATCATGGCCGGCCACCCGTTTTGCCTTGTTGCGGGGCATCCCGCCCTGGATGGCCCCCTGGATCATTTCACGGCCATGGGGGCCCAAGGCAAAAAAGCGATCAGCCCCTGCTGCGGCCACCTGCCCCCCTGCCTCCTGGTGGGATGAAACCGCGGCATCCCCCAGTTCCCTCATTTCTCCCAGACCCACTATAAGCCTGCATCCTTGGCCCTGGGCCAAGGATTTGACGGACCCCAGGACGGCCTTCAAGGAAGACGGATTGGCATTATAGGTATCATCGATCACGGTGATGCCGCCCCAAAGGGAGTACACCCGAAACCGCCCATTCATGCCCGGGTAGCTTTCCAGCCCTTGCAGGATGGTCTCTGCGGCCTCTCCCAGGTTGAACCCTATGGCAGCGGCAGCCAGAGCGTTGTACAGGTTATAAAGACCCGGGATCCGGATGCGGGCCGGCCAGGATCCATGGCCATGGGCGAGGATGAACTGAATCCCCTTCAGCCCCAGGTCCCGGACATCCTCTGCCCGCACCTGGTTTTCCGGCCCCATCCCGAAGGTCATCTTCCGGACGGGATAGGGCCCTGCATGGGTCATGAGGCGATCATCATCCCCGTTCAGGATCATAAGGCCGCTGGCCTCCATGTTTTCCACCATCTCGCATTTGGCCCGGGCCACCCCTTCTATATCCAGCACCCCTTCCAAGTGGGCTATTCCGATGTTGAGGATCACCCCCGTATCCGGGCCCGCTATCCGGGTGAGCCGTCCGATCTCGCCCGGCTGGTTCATGCCCATCTCCAGAACCGCTATCTCATGATCGTCCCTGAGACGAAGCAGGGTCAGGGGAAGGCCGATCAGGTTATTGAAGTTCCCCTCGTTTTTGAGGGTATGATGCCGCTGTGCGCAAATGGCGGCCGCCATCTCTTTGGTGGTGGTTTTTCCTGAACTTCCGGTAATGGCCACCACCTTTGCCGTATGCTGATGACGCCACCACCATGCAAAATCGCCCAAGGCCTCAAGGGTGTCGTCTACTGTGATTACGGCGCGCTCCCCGGGGGTAGAACCGAGGCAGGTGCACCCGGTGGATGCCCACCACGCCCGGTCCACCACCACCCCCGGCGCCCCCCTTTCAAGGGCGGTCAGGACAAAGTCATGCCCGTCGTAGCGGGGGCCTTTCAAGGCCCAGAACATCTCCCCGGATTGGATATGCCGGGAGTCCGTACTGATCCCGGTGAAAACAGTGCTTAGAGACCCTGAGACCCAGGTGCCGGCCACTGCATCCAGGATTTCTGCGGCCGTCCATTTACCCCAGCGAGCCGGCATCTATCCCTCCGAGGCGTTGCGGGCATTCGGGGGTGAACCCAAAGGCCCAGGGGCCGGCTGACCCCACAGGCGCACAGACACGGCCTTGGCCGCTACCGCTCTGTCATCAAAGGGTCGCCTCTGTTGTCCAATGATCTGATAATCCTCATGACCTTTTCCGGCAATCAGGATCCCGTCCTCCTTACCTGCCATGTGTACGGCCATGAAGATGGCCTTCTCCCGGTCCAATTCCAGCGCGTAATCCTTCAGCCCGGAATCTTTGACACCGGCTGTAATCTCCCGGGCGATGGTCTCCGGGTCTTCGGTGCGGGGATTGTCCGAGGTAATCACCACCACGTCACTGAGTCGGCCGGCCACCTGCCCCATCTCGGGGCGCTTTCCCCGGTCTCGGTCTCCGCCACACCCGAACACGGTGATGACCCGGCCCTGGGTGCGCTTTTTCATGGCCCCCAACGCCTTGAAAAGGGCGTCGGGGGTATGGGCATAGTCCACAAAGATACGTAGTGAAGCCGGGTTGACCACCCGTTCCAGCCGACCCGGCACCCCGGTGAGCCGGCCGATGCCGGCTGCGATCTCCTCCACCGACACCCCCAGGGAGAATGCGGCTGCGGCAGCGGCCAGGATGTTATAGATATCAAAATCGCCCATGAGGGCTGAATGAATGTCCGCATCTCCCACCGGAGTGTGCACCCTGGCCGCCAGGCCGTCTTGTAAAAGCCTGACCTTTTCCGCCCGCACATCTGTATCCTGTTGACACCCGAAGGTGGTGACCGGAGCCTCCGTTGATGACTTGAGGGCCTGTCCCATAGGGTCGTCCATGTTAATCACGGCCGTGGCGGAAGCGGCCCCGCCTTTCCCTGCCAGGTCCCTGAAAAGGCGGGACTTGGACTCAAAATAGGCCGCCATGGACGGATGATAATCCAGATGGTCCCTGGAAATATTGGTGAACACGGCCACCCGGAAGGGACACCCCCGGGCCCTCCCCTGGTCCAGGGCATGGGAGGAGACCTCCATAATGACGTCGGTAACCCGGCCGTCGGCCATCTTGCGCAGGGTATGCATCAGATCCAGAGATTCCGGGGTGGTCACGGCGGCCTTCCAGGTCTTCCCCGGCATCCGGCGACTGATGGTCCCGATAACCCCAACTCGCCTTCCGGCTTCGGACAGGATCGACTCCAAAAGATAGCTCGTGGTGGTTTTGCCGTTGGTGCCGGTGATACCGATCAGGTGCATACCCGCATAGGGATAGTCATAGAACCGTCTCGCCATGTGAGCCAGGGCCTCACGGGTATCGGGCACCTGAACCATTACCGGCGTGTTTTGGACCCCTTGCTCCTGAAGGGGATCATAGGATCTTTGGGCTGAGGTCTCCATGACCACGGCTGCAGCCCCCTTCTGGAGCGCCTCTTTGATGAACCGGTGGCCGTCCAGTGAGTGTCCCGTAAGGGCGACGAACGCACCCCCGGGGACCACCTTCCGGGAGTCATAGGCGATCCCCCCTATATCCACCCCGGGATCCCCCTTTACCTCCCATGTGGCCAGTCCCGCTATGAGTGCTTTCAATTCCATGGGCGGTTATGTAGCCTGTCTTTGGGGTTCTTCACCATCTGGCCTCTCACCGGCCTTTCTCAGCGGCCGGGCGGTTTGAAATGGATTTCCACCGAATCCACCTGGGAAAGCGAACAACCCGGTTCGGGTTGCTGGGCCACTGCCAGCCCGGAGCCTTTGAGACACACTTTGAGACCCAAATCTCTTCCTTTTTTGAGCACTTGTCGCATGCCCATCCGGGTGAAGTCGGGCAGCACCCCTTGCCTCAGTTCCTGGGCAATGCGCTTGACCTGGGGCGCAACCGCTATGGGTTGGGCGCTTTTGGGAGATACGGAGGCCTGATCCACCTGCCCGGCATCCCCACCCGCCAGCAGCCCCGGTCTCGGCGCCGCCCTCAGGTGATTGAGGGCCCATGACCCCACCTTCTGGAAGACCGGGGCCGCCACCAGTCCCCCGTAGGCGATCCCCTCGGGTTCGTCAATGACTACCAGAATGACCAGTTTTGGATCCTCCACCGGGGTAAACCCCACAAAGGTGGCCACATATTTCCGTTTTGAATAGGCCTTGGTCCGGGGATCTATTTTCTGGGCGGTACCGGTCTTTCCCGCCACGCCGAACCCCTTTATGGCCGCCTTGGGGGCGGTGCCCTCCTCTCCCACCACGCCGGTCAGGATGGAGGCCACTGTTTTTGCCGTCTTGAAGGAGATCACCCTTCTCACCACTTGGGGTGTGGTCTCCTCCACCTGATGCCCTGCATCATCCACGATTTCTTTGACCACGTATGGACGCATAAGTTGACCCCCGTTTGCAATGGCCGCCATGGCCATGACCAGTTGCAGGGATGTGGTGCTCATTCCCTGACCGAAATAGAGATTGGCCTGGTCAATGGTCCTGGCATGTTTTGTGGTCCGGATAAATCCCGCCCTTTCTCCCAACAGATCCACGCCTGTCTTTTCACTGAAGCCGAATTTCTTTAAATAGCGGCAGAACCTTTCGTATCCCAGTTTCTGACCGATTTTAATGGCGCCGATATTACTGGAGCGCACCACAATATCCGCCACGGTCAGGGTCTCATATTCATGGGTGTCGTGGACCACCCGTCCGCCCACCTTGAATTTCCCCTCCTCACAGAAGAATTCGGTCAGGGGACTGACCACCCCTTCCTCCAGGGCCGCACTCAACAAAAAGGCCTTCATGGTGGAACCCGGCTCAAAACAGTCGGTGACCGCACGGTTGCGCCATGTGTCGGGCCTGAATTTGGAGAAAATGTTGGGATTAAACTGGGGAACCACGGCCATGGCCAGTATCTCGCCGGTTTTGGGATCCACTACCACGCAATGCCCGCCCTTGGCTTTGGTCTGGGTGACGGCTGAATGCAAGGCCTGCTGGGCCTTGTATTGAATCTCCTTGTCGATGGTGAGGGTGAGGTGATGGACGCCCGCCTTTTCCGGAGGCGTGGGCTTGTTGATGGCGAAAGGCCGCCCAAAGGCATCTTCCATGCATACCAGCTTATGCTGGGCTCCGGTCAAATACCGGTCATATTTTCGTTCCAAGCCTTCCAGGCCCTGGTTATCCGTACCGGAAAAGCCCATCAAATGGGCTGCGATCTCCCGTTCCGGGTAGTACCGTCTCGATTCGGTGGTGATCCCGACGCCGATCAGGTTGAGCCGGCTGACCTCTGCGGTCACGGCCGGGGAGATTCGCCGCTTTATCCATACAAATGACCGTTTCCTCCGCAACTTTTGGAGAATGCTATCCGTTGGTTCCTGAAGGATTTTTGAGAGTTTTACCGCGGTCTTGGGCTTTTCCTGGATCTGGCTGGGATGGGCAAAGACAGATCCCACCTGAATACTGACCGCCAGTTCGTTCCCCTCTCGGTCATAGACAAAACCGCGATCCGGAGGCAGGGTGATGGTGGCAAAAATCCCCTTGTCGGCAATCCCTTTGAGATAATCGTCCTCCACCACCTGCAGCTGATAGGCCCGGGCCAGTATGGTCCCCAGACCCAACATAAAGAAAAGGGCCACAACATAGACGCGAATGCGAATCCACTTTTTTTCCTCTACCTTCATGGTAGAACAATAATCTGTTCGGCCTTGGGCTGCACCAGATCAAATCGCTGAACGGCCAAGGGTTCCAATCGTTTCGGCGATTTTAAGGTGGCCAGTTCCAGCCTCAGTTTCCGGTTTATCTCTTTGAGCCGCATTTCTTCCTGTTTTAACTGACTGAGGTCATACCCGATCTGGGTGGTCTCAAAGTTGGACCAGACATACCCGATGCCGCTTCCCATGAAGCTGAACAGCATCAAGAGGATCAGGACCACCTGTCTCGGGGTTAGCGGCAGTTTTCGCCTTTTTGAACGGGTGTTGGTGATCCGAATCCCGGTGTGGGCATTGCGGGAACCTTTCATCCTGTTTACTTTTTCCGGCCGGGTCATGACAAAATCCTTTCTGCAACTCGCATAATGGCGCTGCGCGCTCTGGGGTTCATCTGGATCTCTCTCTGATCCGGTTTCAAGCCCTTTTTAAAGGGACGCCGAAACAGGGGCGTCTTACCACATACACACACGGGAAAATCCGGGGGGCAGGTACACCCCTTTTCCCACTGAACCATGGCCTGTTTGACCCGTCTGTCCTCCAGTGAGTGATAGGACAAGACCACCAAACGGCCTTCCCGGGCCAACACTTCCGGGATCTTTTCCAGAAAAATATCGAGGTTTTCCAACTCTCTGTTTACGGCTATTCTGAGGGCCTGAAATGTGCGAGTAGCGGGGTGTATGGCCCGTTTCCGATGCGACCTGGGAGATACCGCTTGAATGAGAGCCGCTAAACGAGAAGATGTCTCTATGGGTGCTTGGGCACGCGCACGAACAATGGCCCTGGCAATGGATCTCGCTTTTCTTTCTTCACCATAGTCTTTGAGCAGGCGTTCCAGTTTTTCTTGGGGCAGATGATTGATCAGGTCCGCTGCCGTTTGTTCCGAAGCAGGGTCCATCCTCATGTCCAAGGGCTCTGTCCTGCTGAAACTGAACCCTTTCCCCGATTCCTCAAGCTGGAAAGTGGACATTCCCAGATCCAGCAGCACCCCGTCTACTTGATCGATTCCCAGATCCTTTAAGACCCGATCCATGTCAGCGAAATTGGCCTGGACCACAGTGACCCGGGTTTCTTCGGAGTCCAGCCGCCTTTGGACCAGCCTGACCGCTTGTGGATCCCTGTCCAGGCAGATAAGGTGTCCCGGCTCTGCCAGCCGTTTTGAGATGGGCAGACTGTGACCCCCGGATCCTGCGGTACCGTCTACATAGACGCCCGCCGGGTTATGGATTAGGGAGTCCACTGCCTCATGCACAAGGACCGGCTGATGGGGATACACCCGGGTTTCCCCCATTATATCCGAAGTTCTGAAAGTGACTGGCTTGCCTCTGGAAAAGCCTCTTTGACCCGTCTAAATTCTGCCTCCCACTTTTGGCTGTCCCAGATTTCGAATCTCTTGAGTTGTCCCGCCAACACCACCTCTTTTTGCAGGCCCGCATCATTTCTCAAGTTTTGAGGGATGGTGATGCGGCCGTTTCTGACTTTACATTCCTCGGCGCCGGAGATAAAATATCTCAGAAAAGCGATACCGTCGTTATCAAACAGGGGGAGGCTCGCCGCCTTCTCCTCCAAGAGCCGCCAGTCATCCCTTGAAAATGTCCAGAGCGAATCGTCCTTGTGGGTCACCACCACCCACTCTTCACCCTTACGATCCAGCACCTCCCGGAACCGGGCTGGAATGGCCAAGCGCCCTTTCTCGTCTAAGGTATGTCTTGAACGGCCTCTGAACATGGTGCCCCTTCGAGTCACTTTATGGGAATTTGCTCCACTTTATGACACTATCTGCAAAAAAATAGCCCTTGTCAAGAAAAAAATTAGAAAAATGAGCTATTTGGGATTTTTTTGTGATGAGAACGACCCCATATGTAGGGGCAGGTGCCGGCCAAGTCCACCACATAGGGGAATTTATTGCCTAATGCTTTGGATTTATTGAATAATTTCCTGGGATCCCCCTTCCTGTCCCCGGCCCAATCGATTCCATCTTTGGTGTTCAGCGCCTCTATCCGAAAGAGGGTCATTGACAATAGGGGCAATTACCCCTACTTTTTGGGCACCGAGGCACAGGCCTCGGGCGCTGCTTGATTACAGGGAAAGGAGAGGATTTTGATCAATGGATATACAGGAGATCACTCAGGAAGTGGAACAAAAGAGCCTGGTTTTGAGACAGATTATTGCAGGCATGGAAACGGTTGTGGTGGGCCAGCGCCATCTCATGGAACGGATGCTCATCGGGCTTCTGTGTGAGGGGCATATATTGTTGGAAGGGCTCCCGGGATTGGCCAAGACCACGGCCGTAAAGGCCCTTGCCGCCACCATCAACACCTCGTTTCAACGACTCCAGTTTACCCCTGACCTGCTTCCGGCCGATATCCTGGGCACCCAGTTTTACCGGCCGGACACGGCCACCTTTGACATCAAGAAGGGCCCCATCTTTCACAACATTATTTTGGCCGATGAGATCAACCGGGCCCCGGCCAAGGTCCAGAGCGCCCTTCTGGAGGCCATGCAGGAGCTTCAGATTACTATCGGTGAGACCACCTTTCCCCTGGAGAAACCCTTCCTGGTGCTGGCCACCCAGAACCCCATTGAACAGGAAGGGACCTATCCCCTTCCCGAGGCCCAGATCGATCGGTTTATGTTCAAGATCAAGGTGGATTATCCCGCCCTGGAAGAGGAAAAGGAGATCATGGCCCGGGTCCATAGAGGGGTGAGTGAAATCCCGGCGACTGTGGTGGATTTCTCCCAGATCGAGGCGGCCGGCAGAACCATGCGGGCCATTCATATGGAAGACCGCCTCGTGGACTATATCCTCAAGCTGACCCGCGCCACCCGCACCCCCGAGGAATTCGGTCTGGAAATCGGCCCCATGATCAGCTACGGGGCCTCGCCCCGGGCCTCCATCTGGCTGGGATTGACCGCGCGGGCCCACGCCTTTCTGAGCGGCCGGGGCTATGTCACCCCCCAGGACATCAAGTCCATGGCCCCGGACGTGCTGCGACACCGGATTATCCTTAGCTATGAGGCCGAGGCCGAGGAAAAGACCCCGGATGACCTGATCGCTATGGTGTTGGAGCGGATCGAGGTTCCCTGACATGCTGTCTGAATCGGTATTGAAGAAGATTCAGAAATTTCATTTCACCACCCGACGCATGGCCAATGACCTGTTTGCCGGACAATACGTGAGTGCGTTCAAGGGACGGGGCATGGAGTTTTCCGAGGTCCGGGAGTACCAGATCGGGGATGACATCAGGACCATTGACTGGAATGTCTCCGCCCGTTTCGGCCAGCCCTATGTCAAGGTCTTTCAAGAGGAAAGGGAACTGACCGTTATGCTCATCCTGGATCTGTCAGGATCTCAACTGTTTGGGACCCGCCGGAAATTCAAGCGGGAGTTGTTGGCCGAGGTGGCCGGGATGCTGGCCTTTCTGGCCATCCGCACCAATGACAAGGTGGGAGCCATCCTGTTCAGCTCCAGGGTGGAAAAATATATCCCCCCCAAAAAGGGGGCCTCCCATGTGTGGCGGCTGATCAAAGAGATTTTCACCTATGAGCCCCAAGACCTGAACACCGATGTAGCGTCCGCGCTCGCCTACCTCAACCGGGTGGCCAAACGTCACTGTATCGTATTCTTCATATCCGACTGCATGGACCAGGGGTTTGAAAAACCCCTCAAGCTGACCGCCCGAAAACACGACCTTACGGTCATTCGGATCTCCGATCCGGCGGAAACCGAACTGCCCCGGGTGGGGCGCATTATGCTCACCGACCCCGAGACTGGAGAGACGGCGCTCCTCAACACCGGGCAAAAGCGGCTCCGTGATCAGTGGCAGGCGCACCGAAAGGCCCAGAACGCCTCCCTCGATGGCCTGTTTCGACGGGCGGGCGTGGATTACGTGGATCTTTACACCAACGGCCGGGTGGTGGAGCCCCTGATCAGGTTGTTTGAAAAACGGATGAGACGGTTATGATCCGGGCATGGACACCTCCATTTTGCCTCCTCTTGCTGGGCCTTGTCCTGGGGATCATGATGGCAGGGAGGGCCGCCGCATCACTCCCTGCTTCACCCGGTTTTGAGGCCCGAGTGAGTCCGGACCGGGTCGGAGTGGGGAATCAGGTGACCCTCAGCCTGACCTACCGAATCCCCAAGGGGGGGAAGACAGACTCTCATCCGGTCATTGGCGGACTTGAGGGAATGACGGTGATGGATCGAAAGGAGGGCCCCAGTTCAGCCGCCGGACCGCCCGCTCAGGGCCTAACACAGGGAGAGATCCGCCTGACGCTCCTGGTGGACCGACTCAAGGACTTTGAGATCGGTCCCCTCACCCTCACCTATGAGGACCCTGAGGGGGAACGCCGGGTGCTCAAATCAGATCCTATCCAGGTGAGGGTGTTATCCCATCTAAGGGAAAGGTCTGGGGAAGCTCAATTAAAGCCCATTTACGGGATAATCCCCACCCGGCTCTGGTGGCGTGCATATGTTCCCTGGGCCCTGGGGACGCTGGCGGCCGGCCTCGTGGCTGTGTTGTTCATCTGGTGGCATAAAAGGCGTGGGCATGGGACCGAACCCACCAGGCCCGCAATACCTCCCCACCAGACGGCCCAACAACAACTCCAGGCCCTTAAACAGGAAAGGTTTTTTGAAAAAGGGGGGGGCAAGGTCTTTTATTTTCGCTTCTCCGAGATCCTCAAGCATTATCTCGAGGCGTTGAGGGGGTTCCCTGCGGCCGAATATACCACAGAAGAGATCGCGCACGCCATCCGTCACCCGGAAGATAGAGCCCTGTTAAACCTGCTGCGGGAGGCGGATCGGGTCAAATTCGCAGACTGGGCGCCCACCCGGGCCACGCAGGAAGAGAGCCTGGAAAAGGCCCTTTTTTATGTTCGGGATACCGGATCCGTGTTTGAGCCGCCCCCGGCCCGCGAGGGGGGCCCCCGCATATGGGGCCGGAACCGGGCGCGCCCCCAGGAGAGCGGATCATGATGTTTCGGTTTGCCTATCCGGCAGTGCTCTTGCTCCTGGGTGTGGTGGCGGCGTGGACGGTCTTTGCCCTGAGGCGCAAATCACCCGGCATTACCTATTCCAGGACCAACCAGATGATGGCCCTGAGCGGGATCAGGAATGGGGTATGGGCAAAATACGATATATTGCTCAGATGCCTCTGCCTACTCCTTCTGATCATGGCTGCGGCCCGGCCCCAGTTCTATAATGTCTCCCAAGACATCCGCTCCTCAGGGGTGGACATCCTGCTGGCTTTGGATACCTCCGGGTCCATGCAGGCCCTGGATTTCAAGCTGGACCAGGAACCGGTGACCCGGCTGACGGCCGTCCGAAAGGTGGTGACCGAGTTTATCCAAAAGCGGAAGAACGACCGGCTGGGCCTGGTGGTTTTTGGGGAAGAGGCCTTTACTCAGGCCCCGCTGACGCTGGACAAGGGGCTCCTACTGGAGTTGGTCAACCGCATGAAGGTGGGCATGGCCGGGGACCGTACGGCACTGGGCTCGGCCATTGCCATTGCCGGGAAACGGCTTAAGGAGGTAAAGGCCAAATCCAAGATCCTGATTCTTCTAACCGACGGCCGGAGCAATGCCGGCCAAATCACGCCCAGGGCCGCGGCTGAGGCGGCCCGAGCCCTGGGCATCAAGATATACACCATCGGCGTTGGCGGCCTCGGGCCCGCACCTTTTCGGGTCAAGACCTTTTTGGGGACCCGGATTGTCCATCAAAATGTGGATCTGGATGAAAAAACCCTCAAGGACATCGCCCGCATCGGAGAAGGCCGGTATTTTCGGGCTGCGGACAGTGTACAACTCTCCGAGATATATGACGTCATTGATCGGGAAGAAAAGACCGAGGCCAAGGTCAAGACCTTTTTTCATTTTCAAGAACTGTATTATTATTTTCTGATGGCCGCCCTTATCGTTTTCGGCACGGAAATCGTACTTAAGACCTGGGTGTTGAGGGTGATCCCATGAATTTTTCGCATCCGTGGGTGTTGTATTTTTTATGGCTGCTGCCCCCTATGGCCTTTGCCTTCATTGCCTATGAAAGGGAAAGGCGCAAGGCCATGGAGCGGTTTGCAGAACCGGAACTTTTACAACGGCTCAGCGCCCATGTCAAAAGGGGCGATCCCTTTTTAAGGGCCGTTTTATGTGTTGCGGCATTTGGGCTCATGATCCTGGCGCTCGCCGGCCCCCGCTGGGGGAGCCATTATCAGGAAGTGCACCAAAAGGGGGTGGACATCATGGTCCTTTTGGATGTCTCGCCCAGCATGGGGGTGGAGGATGTGAAACCCAACCGGCTGAAACGGGCCAAACGCGAGATCCGGGATTTGCTCAAAAACGTGAGGGGAGACCGGGTAGGGCTGGTGGTCTTTTCAGGGGCCGCCTTTACCCAGTGCCCCTTGACCTTGGATTATGGGGCATTGCGCATGTTTCTAAATGCCGTGGAACCCGGTTTGGTGCCTGTACCTGGGACCGACCTGGGGGCCGCCATACACACCGGTATATCGGCCTTTAACCCGGAGGTGGAAACCGACGAGGTGATGCTCCTGATCACCGACGGCGAGGACAATGAAAAACAGGGGACCAAGGCGGCCCGGGAGGCAGCCAAGAAGGGGATCAAGATCTTTGTTTTCGGTATGGGGGACCCGGCGGGCGGACCCATTCCCCTTCCCGGAGATGAAGGCGGATTCAAAAAGGATGAAAAAGGAAACCTGATTCTCTCCAAACTCAACGAGGAAGAACTTCGCCAAATTGCCGCCATTACCGGCGGAGACTATGTGCGTTCTGTGGCAGGCGATCTGGACCTGGATCTGCTCTACTTTGATGGCATCAAATCCAAGACCGCAGACCGTACCCTTAAAAGCGGCAAGATCAAGGTCTACGAGGAGCGCTTTTCATTGTTTCTCATTACCGCCTTTATCCTGTTATTGTTTGAGGCCCTCTTGGGCCGTTTACGGGGACCGGGTTTTTTCCACACAAGGACACAAGCCGCCAAAACAACCAAAGATTCCCTTCCGGTGCTGGGAATGCTGACCGTCTTTATGGGCGCCTCGACATTATGGTATCCTTTTACGGTTCTGGCCGGCTCAGATCCGGACAAGCTTTACAAGGCAGGCCGTTATCAAGAGGCGGAAGCACTGTACGCCAAGAAGGACATGGACAACCCCAAGGATATCCGGTATCGCTACAACCGGGGTTGCGCCGGTTATCAGCAGGAGGCGTACAAAGGGTCCATGGCTGCATTCGCCAGTGTGCTAAAAAGGGCACAAGACCAGGAGACCCGTTTCAAGGCCGCGTTCAATGCGGGGAATGCTGCGTTTAAACAGGGGGACTTCCGGTCCGCCAAAAACTACTATACCCAGGCCATTGTGCTGAACCCTGAAAACCCAAGGGCCAAGCATAATCTGGAATTGACCTTGAGAAAACTGGCGCAGCAAAAACAATCTCAAGAAGGACAGAAAACGCCCGATCAAAAACCGGGGGGAAATCAACAGAAGGCTCAAAGCAACGACAGTAAAGAAAGGTCCGAACCGTCCCCAAAACCGTCTCAGGATCGCAAAGACGAACAGGAACAGAAAGGGAAAAAGTCGGACAGTTCCAAGGATACACAAGAAGCCGAATCCCCGCAACAAACGTCTCAGCGGTCTGAACAGGAGAAACCTCAGCAACCCCGGGACCTGTCAGGTGATCTCCAATCGTCAGAACCGCTCCCTGATCAGACGGAAAAAGCGGAGGGATCTTCTCAGGTTGCTTCCATGGCCGAAAAAAAGGCCGAGGCCCTTTTGGATAATGTCAATGAAAACCAGGCCAAGTTCCTCAAGTTTCGCCTTTCCCCATCCAGAAAAGAGGGGGTCCCGTCAGGCAAGGACTGGTAGCATGAAACGCGCCCTGTGGCAAATAACACTTTTTTGTGTCTTTATGGTGTGGGGAGTGGCACAGGCCCAGGTATCTGTTCGGCTGGATCTGGACCGGGACCAGGCCTATTACGGCAAAGGGGTCAGTGAAGCGGTAAAGCTCGTGGTGATCGTTTCCGGAACCAAGTCGTGTGATGATGCCCCCCAAATAAAAGGTCTCGAGCCGTTCCAGGTCTCGGGCGGTGGGAGCTCCAGCCGAGTGGAGATCGTCAACGGGCAATACAGTGCAACCATCCAGTACAGCTATTTTGTACAGCCTACCGAGACAGGGCGTTTTGTCATCGGCCCGGCAGAAGTCAAGGTGGACGGCAAGGTATATGAGAGCAACACGCAGACCCTCCAGGTAAACAAGGCCGCTGAATCCCCCAAAGCCCCTGCCAAGGCTGTTTTCCTCACCGCCGAGTTGTCCACACCCCAGGCGTTTGTGGAACAACCGGTTCTTTATACCCTTAAGCTGTATCTCAGGGAGCGGGTATCGGATCTCTCCTTGACCCTGCCTGAGACAGACCACCTCACATTCAGAGAGCTGGGCAAGCCCACTGAGTATCGGCGCACCTATGAAGGACGTCAGTATGGTGTGGTGGAGATCCGCTATGCCTTAACCCCTGCGACCAAAGGTACCTTTGATATCGCACCGGCCAGAATTGATCTGACCGTATACGATGCCACCCAGCAGCGGCCCAGGGGCCTTTTTAATGACCCTTTTTTTGATGATCCGTTTTTTAGACGCGGACGACCCCGGGTATTGCGAAGTGAGGCGCTCAGATTGAAGGTGCGGGAGTTGCCTCAAAAGGGGCGGCCGCCGGGTTTTAGTGGATTGGTGGGGATGCTTCATATGGAAGCATCGCTTACACCGGCCCACATTCGGCTGGGAGAATCCGCCACACTCACCGTAAAACTGACAGGTACCGGGAACGTAAACCGAATGCCGGACCTCCGTCTTCCGGAGATAGCGGACATAAAAGTCTATGCAGATGAACCGTCCTTCACCATGAAACCCCAAAAGACAGGCCTGAGGGGTGTCAAAGAGATGAAGTGGGCCCTGGTCCCTGAAAGGAAAGGCAATTATCAGATTCCGGCCTTGAGGGTTGGTTTTTTTGATGTGGCAAAAGCACAATACCAGACAGTGCAAACGCCCCGGTACACGCTGGAAGTGCTGTCTCCTAAAGGGGGAAAAACAGGAAAAGGGAAGGGGGTGCAAGCGAAAAATGGGCCTATGCCAAAGGGGCAGGACAAAGAAGCACGCGGACCGGGGAAACAGGAAATAAAGGAACTGGGGCAAGACATCCTTCCCATACACACTTCCATGAGAAACATGGGCAAAACGTATATGGCCGAGCGTTCGGTGAGTCTGCTGTTGTGGGCGGTTCTCCTCATTCCCCTTGCCGCCTATGTAACGGTCCTTACCGGGCTGCGATTACGGAAGCGGTCTGTTCGGTCCTTGCCCGCAGTAAAGGCGAAGAAGGCCGCTCACCATTTTCTTAAGACCTATGCAAAGGCCCAACACGACCCTCAAGCACGAATGGCTGCCTTTCGCGACTATATTAACGACCGGTTCGGGCTCTCCCTTGCCGCCATTACCCCGGAAGAGGCGGCTTGCATCCTGGCTGAAAAGGGCGTGCGGCCTGAACAGGCCTTGGCTTTGAAGGCGGCATTTCAGAAGATCGAGGATGCCATATACAGTGGACAGGGGACTGAGGCCATTCTGCGGAAAGACCCGATTCCGGATCTGATCCGAAGGATTGAAAAGGAGTTGTCGTGATAAACAAGCTGCTGTTCACGTTGGCACTGATTTGGCTCCCGTTGGTTTTCACAGCGAATGCTGCTGGGACCCGGGTGGATTGGGAGGCGCGTTTTTTTGAATCCAACCAGGCCTACAGTGAAGGGGATTTCAGGCGGGCGATAGAGGGCTACCGAGAATTGATTCGGACCGGTCACGGCTATGGACAGATCTATTACAACCTGGGGAATGCATATCTTAAAGCAGATGAACTGGGGATGGCCATCTGGGCCTATGAACGGGCTCGGATGCTCATTCCCCGGGATGCGGATCTCAACTACAATCTGGGCTATGCTCGGGACCAGACCCGGGATGCCATTCCTGAGACCCGCAGTTTGGTGGACAGCGCTTTCTTCTGGCTGGACCATGTGACCTTGACGGAGATCTTTTGGGGATTCGCCCTCTTAAACGGGCTTTTGTGGTCCGTGTTTTTGATTCGCCTGTTCAAAAGGAGCGAATGGCTCTATTATATGCTGATTCTGCTCATTCCCCTATGGGGTGTCGCTACAGCATCGTTTGGGGTGAAATGGTACCGGCTTGATAGCGATCCACGGGCCGTTATAGTGGACAAAGCAGTCGATGTCCTGGCCGGACCGCACCCATCGGATACCCTGCTTTTTAAGCTCCATGAGGGTGCTCTGGTGATGGTGGAACGTCATGAAAACCGGTGGCGTCTGATCCGTCTGACTGATGAAAAACGGGGATGGGTGAAAGCCGAAGGCCTTCAACCGGTGCGGCAAACCGGACTGGAGTCTGATCACAGACTAAAAAATGTCATAAGGCACTTCAACCCCCGACCAGGCAGCGCCTGAGGTTTTTCCACGCGCCCTTTACCACCCATAGGTATTTTTCATAGAAGAGCTTGTCACTGCGGAAATAGTCATTTGCTTGGTGTCTTTTCATGAACCGGGACAACTGACTGGGTCCGCCGTTATAAAGGGCATAGACGAGCCGGGCCAGGGTATCGGTTTCGAGGGAGTCTTCGAATTTGGCCCAGGCATATCGTTTAAGGTAGAGATGTGCGATTTCACATCCTGCCTGGGCATTGTAGTGAATGTCCCACTTTAATGCATGGGCATTGTAAATACCTCTCCA
>JAIPDZ010000271.1 GCA_021737425.1 Deltaproteobacteria bacterium | reverse complement strand
AGTACATTCATAATCCTCAGCAGTACCGCAAATCATACCTTTAGACATACCAAAGTATTATCCCGAAATTATCGACCTGTCGAGTGTACAGGAGAGATCGTATATATATGAAGGCGTGGTCTGAACATTTTCATGATAATTTCTACATAGCGGAAATACGGTTGCGACTCCCCAGTTGAGAGGCGGACCCTGTAATACCCAAAGCGTATTCCCTAAGCCGGACAAGCCGGAGCCAAAAGTGTTAAGGTGTCAGTGTTCAGGTTTCAGAATTCGGGTTTGTTGACACCTGACACCAGTCGAAGATCCCGCTATCGCTATCTGCGGGGAAACCTGACACCTTATTGCCAATGATTCAAATGGCTTAACTTCAACAAAACATCTTCGCTTTTTGCATAGAAATTGTGATCTAAGACTCTAAGATGGGGACTGGGGGATCGGGAGTGTGCCCCGGGTGAACCCACGGGGGGATGCGGTATCTGATCTTCGACAAGTGTCGTGTCTACACGTTACAACCACATGAAAAAAAACAACATGGGAAATGGAGGCCTGTAAATCATGGTTCAGGTTGGAGAGCTTACAGAAGGCGATACCATCTTGAGGCTCGAGGACGTCCACATGTCCTTTGGCAAAGTCGCTGCACTGGCAGGGATCAATTTAGATGTAAAGAAGGGACATATCCACTCCATCATCGGTCCCAACGGTGCGGGGAAGACTGTCATGATGAACTGTATCAACGGGCTGTACAGGCCCCAGAAGGGAAATATCTTTTTGAAGGGGGAAAAGGTCAACCATCTTCGGCCCCATAAACGGGCGGAGATGGGGCTTTCCAGGACCTTCCAGAAGTTGGAGCTTTTCGGTGGAATGACGGTTTTGGACAACATCCGGCTGGGGAGGCACGTCCACCTCAAGAGCGGGATCATAAGCGGCTCCATATATGTGGGTAAAACCAAAACCGAAGAGATCGCCACCAGGGAATTCATCGAAGAGGAGATTATCGATCTTTTGGAGATCGAAAGCATCCGGGACAAGCCCGCCCACATGCTCCCGTACGGGTTGCAGAAGCGCGTGGAACTGGGCCGGGCCCTGGCCCTGGATCCGGAACTGGTGTTGCTGGACGAACCCCTGGCCGGGCTCAATCTGGAAGAGGTGGAAGACATGGCCCGGTTTATTCTGGACATCAATGAGGAGAAGCGCTGGCAGGTGACCTGTGTGCTGGTGGAGCATGACATGGGCGTGGTCATGGACATTTCCCATCGGGTCAATGTGTTGAATTTCGGTAATCAGATCATGGACGGGACCCCCGAAGAGGTCCAGGCAAATCCCGAGGTGGTCAAGGCATACTTGGGCGAAGAGGACTTGTATTCCACAAGGAGGTAGAGGAAACGATGAGTGGATCCGGGATAGAGATCACAAAAGAACTCACCATCCCCAAGCTTTTTCTTAGGCAGTGCAAGAAGTACGGCAAGGATAAGGTGGCCATGCGGGAAAAGGAGTTCGGCATTTGGATCCCGTTTACATGGCAGGACTATTATGAAAATGTCAAATATCTTTCCTTGGGCATGGTCAGCTTAGGCTTACAGCCCGGGGACAAGGTGGCCATGATCGGGGACAACCGACCGGAAGGACTGTGGGCGGAAATGGCCGCACTGTGTGCCGGGGCCATCGGGGTCTGGTTGTTTCAGGATTGTATGATGGAGGAAGTCAAGTATATCATAGATCATTCCGATGCCAAGATCTTTGTGGGTGAAACCCAGGAAGAAGTGGACAAGGCCATCTCCATCAAAGAGGATTGTCCCAAGCTGGAAACCGTCATATGGGACGATCCCAAGGGGATGCGGAATTACCACCAGGAGTACCTCATCAGCATAAGAAAGGTTCAAGACCTGGGCAGGGAGTTTGAGAAAAGGGAGCCGGATTTTTTTGAAAAGCGGATCAACGAGGGTCACGGCGATGATGTCTGCCTGCTCTTCTATACCTCCGGTACCACCGCGCTCCCCAAAGGGGCCCTCTTGAGTCACTGGAACATGCTGACCATGGGAAAGAACCTGATGGCCGTGGATCCCTGTTATGACACGGATGACTTTGTCTCCTATCTCCCCTTTGCGTGGATCGGGGAACAGATGATGTCCATTTCCTGCGGGCTTCAAATGGGATATACATTGAATTTTCCCGAAGAGCCTGAAACCGCTCAGGAAAATATCCGGGAGATCGGGCCTCATGTCATGTTTGCACCGCCCAGGATGTATGAAGGGATGACCCGTCAGGTCCAGGTCAAATACATCGATTCCACCTGGATCAAGCGAAAGGCCTACGAATTCGCCACCAAGGTGGGATATCACGTGGCCAATCTGAAGTTCGATAAAAGGCCGGTCCCGGTGGGGTGGCGGATCTTGCACGGGATCGGTTACGGGCTGGTTCAGAAAAAATTAAAGGATCACCTCGGCATGTCCCGGCTTCGCAATTCCTACACGGGCGGGGCCGCCATGGGACCGGATCACTTCCGCTTTTTTCACGCCCTCGGGGTCAATCTCAAGCAGATTTACGGGCAGACCGAGGTGGCGGGCATCTCCATCGTACACCGGGACGGGGATATCAAGTTCGATACGGTGGGCACCCCCATTCCGGAAACAGAGGTCAAGATCACCGAGGAGGGCGAGATTCTTACCAAGAGCCCTTCTGTATTTTTAGGCTATTACAAGAACGATGAGGCCACGCAAAAGACCCTGGTGGACGGCTGGCTCTATTCCGGGGACAGGGGATTCATAGATGAAGACGGGCATCTCGTGGTCTTTGACCGGTCCAAGGATGTCATGACCCTGAGCGACGGCAGACCCTTCTCACCGCAATACTTGGAAACCCGGTTGAAATTCAGTCCGTTTATCCAGGAGGCATGGGCCATCGGAGACAAACGGGATTTCATCACCGCGGTCATGTGCATTGATTATTCAGTGGTGGGGAAATGGGCCGACGACAAGAAAATCAACTACACCAGCTATCATGAACTGTCTCAGAAACCCGAAGTATACCAACTGGTGAAAGAACAGATCGAGGAGGCCAACAAAGATCTTCCCGCACCGGCCCGGATCGCCAAATTCGTGAACCTGTACAAGGTATTTGATGCGGATGATGAAGAGCTGACCCGGACCTCCAAGTTGCGGCGGGCCTTTGTGGGCGAAAGATACAAGGACATTGTGGATGCCCTGTATTCGGATACCGATGTGGTCCATATGGACACCAAGATAACCTATGAGGACGGCAGGGAGCAGCGCATCAGGACCGACCTGCATGTGGAAAAAATCAACGTGGGGGAGTAAGGAGGGGAGTTGTAAGATATGGAACTGTTTTTGATGACCTTGACCACGGGTATTTTGGTGGGCGGAATCTATGCACTGGTCGCCCTGGGGTGGGTGCTCATCTACAAGTGCTCCGGAGTACTGAACCTGGCCATGGGCGAATTGACTCTGATCGGGGCCTATGTAACCTACTCTTTTCACGCAGTGGGCATCCCCTTTATTCCGGCGGTACTCCTGACATTGCTGGTGGGGATTGTTCTGGGGGTTCTGACCGAGCGCATCTTCTTAGACAAACTCATCGGAGAGCCCATTCTGGCGGTCATCATGGTCACCGTGGGGCTATCCTTCTTTTTAAAAGGGCTCATCGGATATACCTGGGGATCGGACACCCGGGTCTTCACCCCGCCTGTTTTTGAAATCAAGCCCATCACCCTGGGGATGCTGAGACTATCCCCTGTGTATCTGTGGTCCTTTGTCCTGGCCATTGTCCTTCTCATTGCCTTTGTGTGTTTCTTCAAATATACCCGCTGGGGCCTTTCCATGCAGGCCACGGCCGATGATGAAACCGCGGCCCTCTCCCTCGGCGTGAGTGCCCGGTTTGTGTATGCGTCCGCCTGGGCCATTGCATTTATGAGCGCCGGCGTGGGAGGCGCGCTTCTGGGCAATATCAACGGCATCAATATTTCCGTGGGATACCTGGGGTTGCTGGTGTTGCCGGCCGTGGTCCTGGGGGGCCTCAATTCGGTGCCCGGCGCCATTGTGGGCGGCATCCTCATCGGGTTGCTCCAGAACCTTTCAGGGACCTATCTGGACCAATATTTCCCCGGCGGGGTCAAGGAGATCGTGCCCTTTGCCTTTATGGCGGTGTTCCTCCTGTTCAAGCCGTACGGCCTGTGGGGATGGGAGCGAATTGAGAGAGTGTAGGCAAATACGAAGATGAAACCAAAATAGGGATTTTAGAACCTTTACTGTAACCATGAAGAGGTAATGATATGTCCAGTGTGTGGCTACCTTGCGGTGATTATCATTGGAATTATGCACAGGATCAGGGGTGGTGGCAGACCAAATTCATCAAAGGAAAGATGATTCTCCTTCTCGCGGTAGTCTTTATCGGGATCCCCCTGTTTCTGGATGACTACTGGATCAGTGTGGGCACCATGGTGGGGTATACGGCCATGGGGGCCTTGGGCGTTCAGCTCCTTATCGGGTATGCGGGCCTGCTCACCCTGGGTCATGCCGCCTTTATTGCGGTGGGGGCCTATACCAGCGTGATGTTGATTCTCCAGTTTCCGTGGCCCCAGTTTATGCTCGACTGGGGGATCGCCTATCCGGTGAGTATTATTCTGGCAGGGATCGTGGCCGGGCTATGGAGCGTGCTCTTTGGTCTGCCGTCCGTCAAGGTGAAAGGGTTTTATTTGATCCTGACCACCATGGCGGCCCAGTTCATCACCGTGGATTTCATTCTCACCCAGTATATCAGTCAGATCGGCGGCAGAGGCCAGGCCTTTTCCCTCCCCCCCGGGACCATCAAGATCGGTCCCTGGGTTATTGATACGGAGAAAACTACATATTACGTGATGGCGGTCTTGCTCTCATTGATGATTATTGTGCTGGCCAACCTGCTCAGGTCCCGGGCCGGTCGGGCCTGGGTGGCCATCCGGGACAATGACATCGCTGCCGAGGCCCTGGGAATCAATATTATCTGGTACAAGCTTCTGGCCTTTTTCGTGGCCGGGTTTATGGCCGGTGTGGCCGGGGCCTTCTGGGTCTGTAACACGGCCGCTCTGAGCCCGGAGCACTTTCAATGGTTCCTCTCCCTGTGGTTGGTGGGGGTGATCCTGATCGGCGGCGTGGGCTCCATTCAGGGAGCGGTGTTCGGGTCCATCTTCATGGTGGTGGTCATGGAACTGCTCCAAATGGCTGTGCTCCCTATCGCAGACTTTTATCCGAAAGTGCTCATGAATTTTGCCTATGTCAAGGACATGGCCTTTGGGCTGGCCATCTGCGCTTTTCTGATCTATGAACCCAACGGACTTGCCTATCGCTGGTGGCAGGCCAAGAATTATTTTAATTTGTGGCCGTTTTCCTATTAAAATAACAGCGGGCGGCAAAAAACGGTTCAACCCGCTGAACCAGGGATGAAAGGAGGTGAACCCATCTTCCATAAGGAATTTGCTCAAAGGCTGATGAGATGGAGTAATTACGTTTTTTTTAACCGCAATTAAGGGGGGAAATCGATGAAAAAAGGGATTTTTCTGAGACTTTTGGTACCATGTCTGGCAGTGGTTTTCCTGGCGGCGTTTTCAACTGCTGCAGTGGCAAAGGAAATCAAGATCGGCGGCATCATGGATACCACCGGTGCGACGTCTGATGTGGGCAAGGATTATGCCATCGGGATGGAGGACGCCTACAAGTATATCAATTCTCAAGGAGGGGTGGACGGGTTAAAGATAAAATACAGGTGGTTTGACTACGGCTACCGGATTCCGGAGGCCATCACCAAGTATAAGCTCATAAAAAGGATGGGAAGTGTGGTCATCATGGGCTGGGGGACCGGCGACACCGAGGCGTTGTCCCCTACGGTGAACAAAGACAAGATCCCTTATGTGTCCGCATCTTATTCGGCGCATCTGACCGATCCCAAGAAGTCACGCTACAACCTCTTTTTCTCTTCCGA
>JAIPDZ010000270.1 GCA_021737425.1 Deltaproteobacteria bacterium | reverse complement strand
ATCGCCTCCTATCCCAAGGACAGCCGGGGATTCCTGAAGAGAGAGAAGAGTCAATTCGCCAACCCTGTCGGCAATATCATCGGACAAGAGATCGAAGCCTTGTATGATGAAGTGATCAAAGGAGAAGATACCGACAAGATCTCTTCCTGTCTCGAGACCATCATCCGGGTAAGGGCGGTCCAGGATTTTACCCCTTCCGATGCTGTTGCCTTTGTCCTTCAACTAAAACAGATTATCAGGGAAGAAGTGGGAAACGGAGATTCCCCCGATATGCATGTGCTGGATGGCGCAATAGATCGTGTTCTGCTCTTGGCCTTTGACGTGTATTCCAAGTGCCGTCAGCAAATCTACGATATCCGGGTACATGAGGTGAAAAACCAGGTGGGGAGATTATTGGAGAGAGCAAATCTCATTGTCGAGATCCCGGAGGAGTCGCCGGGCGGTCAGGACGACAATACCAGGACAGTTCTTTGAAATGAGGTAAAAGTCTATGAATTTCTTTCTGAGCATTATTTTTTCTTTCATCGCGGTGATGGTCGTGGTTCTCATTCCCTGGATAGGTGTGGGCGCATTGGATCTCAGGGTCCTTTTCGGTATCGTTATTCCCTATGCGGCCATGGCCACCTTTTTTGTGGGGATCATAATCCGGGTCATCGACTGGGGGCGCTCGCCCGTGCCGTTTCGGATCCCCACCACTGCGGGGCAGGAGTGGTCCTTCCCATGGATCAAGAGAAACCGGATTGACAACCCCAAGGGCCTGGGGGGGGTGATTGTCCGGATGCTCTTCGAGGTCCTCACATTCAGGTCTCTTTTCCGGAATACCCGACTGGAGTACCGGAGGACCCAGGGGGTCCCCAAGGTCGACTATGAATGGGAAAAATGGCTCTGGTTGGCCGCCATCCTGTTTCATTATTCCTTTTTGGTCATATTCCTGCGGCACTTCAGGTTCTTTACCGAGCCGGTGCCGGGGTTTGTCACCCTGCTTCAGAACCTGGATGGGTTTATGCAGATGGGGGCGGCGCCCTTCAACGGGTTCGGTCTTCCAGGCGTCTATCTGACGGATATGCTCCTGATGGCCGCGGTCACATGGCTCCTGTTGCGGCGAGTCCTCTATTCCCAGATGCGCTACATCTCTCTACCCGCCGATTATTTCCCCCTGTTTCTGATCCTGGGCCTCGGTTTTACCGGTATGCTCATGCGATATCTTTTCAGGGTGGACGTCACCAAGGTCAAGGAGCTGGCCATCGGCCTGTTTAAATTTTCCCCGACCGCACCTGAAGGGATCGGGGTCATTTTTTATATCCACTTGTTTATCCTGTGTGTGTTAATCGCCTATTTTCCCTTCAGCAAATTGATGCATTTGGCGGGAGTATTTCTCAGCCCGACCAGAAATCTGGCCAATAACAACCGCTTTGTGAGACACGTGAACCCCTGGAACTATCCGGTGGCAACCCATACCTATGAAGAATACGAGGATGAGTTCAGGGATCATATGATCGAGGCGGGTTTGCCCGTAGAAAAAGGGGCTGATGCAACAGCAGAAACAGAAGAAAAGGAGTAACCATGGCAGATACCCCGAAACCAGAAGAGACTGCGAAGATAGACCACCGGGCGCCCCTGTTTGAAGAGGGCTGGATGAACAAGCCGGCGGAATTGAAACCCGGCATTTATTGCTATGGCTCCAAGCCCAAGAATCTTGAATATGTGGGAATGCCCTATCCCAAGGAATGGAATCCCACGGATGAGGACTGGCAGCTGCCCGAAAACTGGAAAGAGATCATTCAAGAGGGATTCAAGGATCGCCTGGATCGGTTCAGGACCCTCAAGCTGTTTATGGATATCTGTGTCAGGTGCGGGGCCTGTGCTGACAAGTGCCATTTTTTCATCGGCTCGGGGGATCCCAAGAACATGCCGGTGCTGAGGGCCGAACTCCTCAGGTCGGTGTACCGAAAAAACTTTACCACCGGCGGAAAAATCCTGGGTCCCTTTGGCGGAGGTCGGGAGTTGACCGAGGAGGTGCTCAAAGAGTGGTGGTACTACCTGTATCAGTGCACCGAGTGCCGGCGCTGCTCCCTGTTCTGTCCTTATGGCATCGATACGGCCGAGGTCACCATCTTGGGCCGGGAATTGACCAATCTCCTGGGGCTCAATACCGACTGGATCGCCGCCCCCGTGGCCAACTGCTACCGGACCGGGAACCACCTGGGGATCCAGCCCCACGCCTACAAGGACATGCTGGAATTCTTTACAGATGAGATTGAGGACATCACCGGGATCCGGATGGAGCAGGACTTCAACCGGAAAGGGGCCGAAATTCTTTTTATTACCCCATCGGGCGATGTGTTTGCCGACCCGGGCACCTATACCGCCATGGGGTATATGATGCTTTTTCACTACCTTAAATCCATGGGCCTGGATATCACCTGGAGCACCTATGCCTCTGAAGGGGGCAATTTCGGGTATTTTACTTCGCACGAAATGGCCAAGCGGCTTAACGCCAAGATGTATGCCGAGGCCAAGCGACTGGGGGTCAAATGGATCCTGGGGGGCGAATGCGGCCACATGTGGCGGGTGCTGAACCAGTACATGGATACCTTTAACGGCCCTGCTGATTTCTTGGAGGAACCGGTATCCCCCATCACCGGGACCAAATTTGAGAATGCCAAAACCACCAAGATGACGCATATTGTCGAGTTCACCGCAGACCTCATCAAACACAACAAGCTCAAACTGGATCCCAGCAGAAATGACCACCTGAAGGTAACCTTCCACGATTCCTGCAACCCGGCCAGGGGGATGGGCTTTTTTGAGGAACCGAGGTATGTGATCAAAAATGTGTGTAATCATTTTTATGAGATGCCCCCCGAGACCATTCGGGAACAGACCTTTTGCTGCGGGAGCGGTGCGGGTCTGAATGCCGGCGAGGACATGGAACTGCGGATGCGGGGGGGGCTGCCTAGGGCCAATGCGGTCCGATATGTGCACGAAAAGCACGGAGTGAACATGCTTTCCTGCATATGTGCCATCGACAGGGCCGTGTTTCCGGATCTGATGCGGTACTGGGTCCCGGAAGTGGATGTCACGGGTGTCCATGAGATGGTCGCCAATGCCCTGGTATTCGAGGGAGAAAAGAAGCGGACCACCGATCTGCGCGGGGAACCATTGCCAGGAATGGAGGATGAAGAGGATGTATGATGGAGGTAAAATCATTATCGGCCTGATCATCGGTCTCGGCCTGTTGCTGTCCCCTTTCTTCTACAATGCAGGAAAGGCCGCCAAGGCCCCGGACCCGGAACTCACCCAGAAGGCCAAGGAGGCCAAGGTCTGTGTGGCGCCCACGACGTACATGCGAGAGTCTCATTTTACCCTCCTGGATGAATGGCGGCACACGGTGGTCCGGGATGGGGAGCGGTACTACACGTCCGATGATGGCAAGAAGTACTACAAGGGCCTTCAGACCACATGTCTGGATTGCCACTCAAACTACTCGAAATTTTGTGAGCTGTGCCACAACTATGTGGACGTGGATCCCTATTGCTGGGACTGTCATATTCTGCCAGAGGAGAAAAAATGATGGGTGTTGACAGAAGAGAATTCCTCAAGATAACCGGTTATGCCGCCCTGTTCGGACTGGGCGGAAAGGCGGCTATGGATATATTCGCCCCGGGAGAACTGGAAGCCTCCATGCAGGGCCCGCCCTTGACCGAGGGGAAACGGTGGGCCATGGTCATTGATATGGGCAAGTGTCTGGAACAGCAGGCCAAGGGAAAGGACGGGTGCAAGGCATGTACGGAGGCCTGCCATCGCGTGCACAATGTGCCGGACTGGGGGAATCCCAAACATGCCATCAAATGGATCTGGCAAGACAAATATGAGCACGCCTTTCCGGACCAACCCAATCCGTTTATGACGGAAAGCGTCCGCCACCAACCGGTTATTCTGTTGTGCAACCATTGCTTCAATCCGCCTTGCGTGAGGGTGTGCCCCACCAAGGCGACCTTTAAGCGGGAGTCGGACGGTATTGTCATGATGGACATGCACCGGTGCATCGGATGCCGGTTCTGTATGGCCGCCTGCCCATACGGTTCCAGAAGCTTCAACTGGGGAAACCCCAGGAAGGCGCCCAAGGACCTGAATCCGGATTATCCCACCAACCGGGATTACCCGGAGAGGTCAAAGGGTGTGGTGGAGAAGTGCAATTTTTGCGCGGAACTGATTGCCAAGGGCGAACTGCCCGCCTGTGTACAGGAATGCGATAAGATCGGGGCTCATGCGCTGACGTTCGGAGACCTGAACGATCCGGAGTCAAACGTGAGGACGCTTCTCCAAGAGCATTATACGATCCGGCGAAAACCAGAATTGGGTACCGAACCTAACATATTTTATATTATATGAGGTGAATAATGCTTGACAGGGCACTAAAGGGAAGTCAGGGATACTGGGGATGGCTCATTTTTCTGCTCGTATTGATGGGGATCGGCCTGGGATGCTGGCTCTATCAGTTCTTTGAGGGGTTGAAGATCACCGGGATGAGCAGGGATGTGTCGTGGGGCCTGTATATCGGGCAATTGACCTATTTTGTGGGAGTGGCCGCCTCCGGCGTCATGGTGGTCTTACCCTACTATTTGCATGATTACAAGGCGTTCGGGAAGATCACCATCTTAGGTGAGTTTCTGGCGGTGTCGTCCATTGTCATGTGCCTGTTGTTTGTATTTGTGGACTTGGGGAATCCGGTCCGAATCATGAATGTGATTCTGTACCCCACCCCCAATTCCATTCTTTTCTGGGACATGATTGTCTTGAATGTCTACATGTTGCTCAATATCATTATCGGCTGGAATGTGCTGGCCGCGGAGCGGAAAGGGATCCATTACCAGAAATGGATAAAGGTCCTGATCTATATTTCCATCCCCTGGGCCTTCAGCATTCACACGGTGACAGCGTTCTTGTACGCAGGTCTCCCGGGAAGACATTACTGGCTGACCTCCATCATGGCGGCCCGCTTTCTGTCATCGGCGTTCTGCGCCGGACCGGCCCTGCTCATTTTGTTGTGTCTCATTGTCAAACGGGTGACCAACTTCGACCCGGGCAAAGAGCAGATCAGAACCCTGGCCGGAATCGTGACCTATGCCATGCTCATCAATGTGTTCTTTTTCCTGCTGGAGCTGTTCACGGCGTTTTACAGCCAGATCCCCGGACATATGCACCCGATTGTATTTCTGTTCAAGGGGTTGGAAGGGGTTGGAAACCTGGCGCCGTGGATGTGGGCGGCCGCGGTATTCGCCGTCCTTTCTCTGGTGCTGCTGGTGGTTCCCTCCACCCGCAGGAATGAAGGAACCCTGGCCGTGGCCTGCGCCGTGCTTATTGCGGCCACCTGGATCGACAAGGGACTGGGTCTGATCGTAGCCGGTTTTACGCCCAATCCGTTTGACACGGTTACCCAATACTGGCCCACAACACCGGAGGTACTGATCACCATCGGTGTGTTGGCCACGGGCTTTTTCGTATTGACTGTTTTGTACAAAGTGGCGGTTTCCATAAAAGAGGAAGCGGCCGCATAGCAATTTTTTGCCGCTAAATGGGAGGTCTTGGTTGTCTGAAGGCCGTTTCAAGTTCGGGAACGGCCTTCTCTTTTGGCATAAGGTCCCACGCCCAAAAAAAGCTTGACAGGTAAAATTTACTCTGTTAGATATCCCGCGGGTTGCATGGCATTATTACAATCATTCATTGACCTATATTATTATCTTAGGAGGTTAAACAGATGGGTTACGAAGTTGTTGTGGATCATGACAAGTGTGAAGGGTGCGAAGAGTGTGTTGAGGTGTGTCCTGTGGATGTGTACGAAATGCAGGACGGCAAGTCCGTGCCGGTCAACGCCGAAGAGTGCTTAGGATGCGAAAGCTGTGTGGAGGTCTGTGAGCAGGAGGCCATTACCGTTACGGAGGTATAAGCCCCTTCCCTTGGAAGTGCCTGAAACGCGGTG
>JAIPDZ010000269.1 GCA_021737425.1 Deltaproteobacteria bacterium | reverse complement strand
ACCCATTACAGAAAAGCCATTTTATTTCATTGCGGCGGCCTGGATCTCTATGCAAAAGCCGCCCCCTAAGTTCTGCTAATCATCGGTGTCCCAACACCCCTATATGTTGGGGCTACCCACTGAAAATCCTGAAGGGCCCCTTTTTTATGCTCTCCGGCTATTTCACCTATCAGGTGCTGACGATAACGGGAAACTTTTGGGTGGCCCTTATTGTGGCTCCGGTCGTCACGGCCTTTTTAGGAATTATTCTGGAGAGATTCTTTATCCGCAGGGTCCACGAATTTGGCCACGTTGGCGAATTGATTCTCACCGTGGGGATCGCCCTCATCATTCTCGATGCGGTGAAGGTCTTCTGGGGCACCGAAAGTCTGCCAGTTAAGGTCCCCCCAATTCTGGACGGGCTTGTTTATCTTTGGGGGATAGATTATCCTATCTACCGTCTCTTCGTGATTGGTATAGCGGTGCTGGTTCTGGGCATCATGATCGTGCTTCTGTATAAGAGCCGTCTGGGAAAGATTGTCCGAGCCGCTGTCACCGATGCGGATATGGTCAACGCCCTGGGCGTGAACATCCCTGTGGTCTTTATGTTCGTCTTCGGGTTCGGCACGTGGCTGGCTGGGGTGGCCGCCGTTGCAATCGCGCCCATTCTGACCGTCTACCCGGGCCTGGCGGATCAGGTCGGCATGGACGCCTTTATTGTCGTTGTGACCGGAGGATTCGGCAGTCTCCTGGGGGCGTTTATTGTCTCCATCATATTCGGCCTGATGAACTCATATGGCGTCCAATTTATCTCCCAGCTTGCGCCGGTGCTGATGTATGCATTCATGGCCGTCGTCCTGATGATCCGGCCTAACGGGCTTTTTGGAGAACGAGAATGAATCGAAGAAATACAGCTCTGTTGTGGGTGGCGGCTTTAGCGTTCCTGTTCTTTTATCCGAGATTATTCGGACCCTATTATACAAACCTGTTCGTAAGCTTTGCCGTCTTTGCGGCATACTCGGTCTCGCTGAATATGCTTTTGGGGTACACGGGTCTTCTCAGCTTCGGTCATGCCATGTTCTTTGGAGCCGGGGGATACGGGACTGCCCTGGCGCTGAAGCATATCCCTGGGCTACCGATAATTCCGGCCGTACTGATTGGCTTTTTTACGGCCATGATTCTGGCACTCGTTTTAAGTCCGCTCATGGTGCGAGCTACAGGCGCCGCATTTGCCATGCTGCATCTTGCATTCGGACAGCTAATGTATGTGCTGGCCCTGAAGCTGCGAGGGATCACCGGCGGCGAGGACGGCATCAGCGGATTTCCCATTCCGCCGCTCAATATCCCCTGGATGGGTTCCATCTCCATGAATGATTCGATGAATTTCTTCTACTTCGTGATCATCATCCTAGGACTGAGCGGCTGGCTTATGTGGTTTTTTACGAAGACACCCCTGGGGCAGGTACAGATCGGTGTACGGGACAACACCAAGCGGATTGAATATCTGGGATATAAGGTACCACAGACCAAGGCGGTCGTTTATATGATGTCCGGCGCGTTCGCGGGTGTAGCGGGTTCGATCTACGGGCTCTTCCAAAACCTGGTTTCCGCTGACGGCTCGCTGGGTATTCTGGTCTCTTTTGCACCCATCACGAATACCGTGGTAGGAGGCGTTGGGAGTTTCTTCGGACCCATCTGGGGGACTGCGATATTTCAGCTCATTCAGGAGATCAGCGTCCGCTATACGGAACGTATCGAATTGGTCGAGGGACTGATGCTGGTACTGGTGATGATGTTCGCCCCCACAGGGTTCGTTGGCCTCATTCATTCCATGAGAAGCAAACTGACGGCGCTGTCAGTGTCCTTGGCCTCCAGGAAGTATGTGGAGAATGCCTGATGAATATTCTGGAGACAAAGGGTCTGTATCACGACTTCAAAGGGTTGAAGGTCTTGTTCGACATCAACCTCCAGGTGAAAGAGGGTGAGCGCCACGCGGTCATAGGCCCCAATGGGGCGGGCAAGACGACCCTTTTTAATCTGATTACAGGAACATACAGCCCCAGCAGAGGAAGGGTCATATTCAGAAACAGGGACATCACGGGAGAGAGGCCGCATGAGCTGCGGCGCCTGGGCATGGGTCGTTCTTTTCAGATTACGAGCACCTTCGACCGGATGACCACCTTTCAGAATGTCCGCCTCGCCGTGCTCTCGAAGCGAGGTATACGCTTCAACTTCTTCCGCAGGTTGGAAAACATGCACGAAGTAACCCGGGAGACGGACGATATCCTGAAACGGATCAATCTTTCGGCGGAGCGGGACATGCCTGCTGGCGTGCTCTCCTACGGCAAGCACAGGACCCTGGAGATCAGCCTCGCGCTCGCGACAGAACCGGATCTTATCATGCTCGATGAACCCACTGCGGGGATGTCTTCAGAGGAGACCCATACTTCGGTTGAATTGGTACGGCGCCTGACGGAAGGAAAAACAGTTGTAATCATCGAGCATGACATGGATGTTGTCTTTTCCCTCGCGGATCGGATTACGGTTCTCCATCTCGGGGAGATCCTGGCGACGGGAACTCCTGAAGAGATCCGCCTGAATCAGGCCGTAAAGAGGGCATATCTCGGCGAGGCGAAGGAGTAGAAAGCAACGCGGGCTCGAGTTGTGCATTCCGGTTACCCCGGTTAAGAGGAACAATATGCTGCTTCACATCAAAGACCTGCATACGTATTACGGGGCGAGCCATGTTCTGCAGGGAATCTCCCTCGATGTGGCCGAAGGAGAGCTGGTTGCGCTTCTGGGCCGAAACGGGATGGGCAAGAGTACAACCCTGAAGAGTATCATGGGTTTGGTAAAGCCAAGGTCGGGCGTTGTGACCTTCCGAGGAACCAATATCTTTGGTTATCCCCCGTTCAAGGCGGCCCGAGCTGGAATCGGCTATGTTCCTGAGGAGAGGAGGATCTTTCCGACCCTATCAGTCGCCGATAACCTCTCTTTGGGTATTAAGGGAGGAAAGCTCCGTACCAACGACACCAGCATCTGGACCATGGAACGGATTTTCCGGCATTTCCCGAACCTGGAGAAAAGAGCCCAGCAACAAGGTCGAGTCCTTTCGGGTGGCGAGCAGCAGATGTTAACGATGGGTCGCTCGCTCATGGGAAATCCACAACTCCTCCTAATCGATGAACCCACGGAAGGGCTTGCACCGATTATGGTTAAGGAGGTGAGGGACGTTCTGGCGGGAATCAATAAAGCCGGGGTTTCTATTTTGCTCGTTGAGCACAACTTCGAGGTGGCCATGTCCCTGGCTGAACGCATTTATCTAATGGGGAAGGCCTACGTGGGATTTTCCGGAACCCCTCAAGAGCTACAGGAGCAGCCCGCCATCCGGGAGAAATACTTGGAGGTCTGAATCCAATTAGAAGTTGTGTCTGTTGATAGCCATTCGTCTTTGGTTTTTTATTCAAGATAGATTTCATGCATTCGTCAAGACCGGCTGTTGAGGTAAAGAGAGGTAATTGAAATGTATAAAGATATTGTCATAGTGAGTGCCGTCAGGACACCTTTCGGACGCTATTGCGGGTCGTTGAGGGAATACGATTACTTTGATCTCGGGGCGCTGCCGATGAAAGAGGTCCTAAAAAGAGTTCAGGTTACAGGAGACCAGGTTGATGAAGTCTACTGGGGCGTAGGCGACACTTCTGTATGTAAGGATGTTTATACTTCTGTGGCTGCACGTCAGACCCTTCTTAGGGCCGGACTTCCACCCCAAACCCCTTCCGTCTCTTTAGATAAAGCCTGTGTATCGGCCATGTCAGCGGTCCATTATGGGTGTCGCGCCATGGTTGCCGGAGAGATTGTGTGTGCCATTGGAGGGGGGGCCACGTCTTTTAGTCAGGAACCGCTCATCGTTAGGGGGCTTCGGTGGAAAGGGTTTCGCTTGGGAGATGTGACAATGGAGGATCCCCTCTTTGCTTTGGGATACAAAGATTTCAATCCGGTATCCGTGGATACCGACAACGTAGCCGCGGAGTATGGGATTTCCCGTGAAGAGCAGGATGAATGGGCCATGAGAAGCCATCACAATTATGGCCAGGCATGGGAGACCGGCAAGTTCAAAGATGAAATGATGCCCCTGGAAATCCCTCAGAAAAAGGGAGAGCCTATTTTTCTCAATATTGACGAACAATACAGGAAAGACACCACCTTGGAAAAACTCGCAAGACTTCCGGGCATTTACGGATGCAACGGCGTAACTGCAGGAAACGCACCTGGACTGAACGATGGTGCTACGGCGATACTGTTCATGAAAAGATCTAAAGCGGATGAGCTGGGTCTTCGGCCTTTAGCTGAAATCATTTCCATGTCGTCGATCGCCATCAGCCCAGACCGGATGCCAGAAGGGCCTGCCTATGCGTCCATGAAAGCCCTTGACCAAGCGGGGCTGAGTCTCGACGATATAGACTTTGTTGAGATAAATGAGGCCTTTGCTGCAGTACCCTTGGTAAGTACGCTTTTGATGACCGATAAGGACAAAGAAAAGGTGGAAGCATTGCGCAAAAAAACCAACATTAATGGGAGTGCCATTGCCATCGGACATCCTAACACGGCTAGCGGCGCCCGCCTGATAATGAACTTAATGTACGAATTGCATCGAAGAGGGGGTGGGTACGCATTGGGAGCGATTTGTGGCGGGTTAGCTCAGGCTGATGCCTGTATCATTAAGGTATAATTGTTGTCGAAGGGAGTAATTCTGTATGGATCTCAAGTGTGTAAATTTTCGGAAAGAGGATGGGGTTGCTTGGATTCAATTCAACAGACCAGATAAACTGAATGCTTTAAATCCTGATGTTCTAAAAGACTTAGAAACTGCAATCGTATGCTGTGAAGAGGACGATGCTGTAAGGGTTGTTGTTATTATGGGCCATGAAAAGGCCTTTGTTGTTGGTGGTGACATACATGACATGTCCAAGGGAGACATTAACTTTGCGTATGATTTGAGCGATCTCGTATTGCGGGTACAAGAAAGGCTGAGTGATTTACCAAAACCAACGATTGCAGCCATTTCCGGCTACGCGCTTGGTGGTGGATTGGAACTGGCCTTGTGCTGTGATTTAAGAATTAGTGCAGAGAATGCAGTTTTCGGACTTCCGGAAATAACCCTAGGAATTATTCCTGGGGGAGGCGGAACTCAGCGCTTACCACGCTTGGTTGGAATATGCCCAGCTACTGAACTCATATTCTTAGGAGAGATGATCAAAGCAGAGAGGGCGAAGGAGATAGGGCTTGTAAATAAAGTTGTTCCCTTCGGTAGTTTAAAAGATGAAGTGCAGGCTTATGCTTCAAAGCTTATGGAAAGGCCAGCACTCGCACTTCGGGCTGCAAAGATCGCAATGCGCAGAGGACTCGGAATTCCGCTAAAGGAGGGGCTTCAAATCGAACAAAACTTGTTTTGCATGCTATTTGGGACAGAAGACCAAAAAGAAGGAATGTCGGCGTTCTTGGAAAAACGTAAAGCGGTTTATACGGGAAAATAGGTTCATCGCTGGAAATAGAACAGGTTCTTTACTCCCATCCGGACATCTTGGAGTGTGCCGTTATCGGTAAGAAAGATCCAAAATGGGGTGAGATCCCAAAAGCCATTGTGGTGCTTAAGCCAGGCGCAGAAGTGACTTGCCAAGAGATCAGTGCCTACAGCCGCGAAAACCTATCACATTTTAAGGCATTGTGGGAGGCCGAGATCATTGATGAAAGGCCCCGGGGGGCACAGGAAAAATGTCGAAAAGTGTCTTGAGGAAGGAATACGGATAGTAGTTACCTCCTTTGAAATGGCTCACGGTTTTTCAACCGCTTTGAACGGTTTACGTGTTTTCAAGCCACCCTCTTAAGGGGGTGGTAAGGCCGGGGCAGCGTGCGCGGGGTTACTCTGAGGGCGAAAGGTCGTCGCTTAGGTCCGCTGTCCGCTGTTCCCTAACCGGTTCTTCGGGCGAGAGGACCCCATTGACTTTTGCTTCCAGATCATCCACGTCCAGGGGCTTGGT
>JAIPDZ010000268.1 GCA_021737425.1 Deltaproteobacteria bacterium | reverse complement strand
CGGCATTCTCCGGGAGCCTGTACTTTTCCCGCAATCTCTCTGAGAGGGCCCGGATGGTTTGAAAGGCCTTTTCCACCGTCTTTTCCCGATCCGGGTTCACCAGGCAGCAGGTGGCCGGAGAGAGGAGGCTCCGGGAAAGCAGAAAATCCCGGTCCACCCCCTTTTGGTCCAGGGCCGCCCACAGGTCCCCCAGGCGGGTCTCGAGAGAGGAAAGGGTTTCCTTTTCAAAGGGCTCCACATTGGTGGGCACAATCCCCCACACCAGCACGCCGCCCCGGTCCAGAAACCGTTTGATGGCCCGGGCATAATTGATGAAGATCTCCCCATTGCTGTACACATCTAAGGAGAGCACGTCCAAATCCAGACTCAGGAGGAAATCCCAGTCCGGATTCCCGCACAGGTGCACGCCCCGGGGCCTTTGAATCATGGAAAAGAATTGCTCCATATCCGTATGGGCCGCTACGTTATTGTACCCGGCCATGGCACTGAAGAGAAACTGCAGCCCGGGTTCATCCACAAACATGAAGGCATTGGGATTCTTCTTCTGGAGCCGGGCAAGTTGCGCGTTGACCCGTTTGGCCATGAACTCCATCAGAAACGGGCGCACCGTGTCATCAAACAGGATGGGCCGGTCCGCCTCGTCCACCACATTGAAACCGAAACTGACCGGGCCTTCCATCTGGCCCCGGATGGCCGGCCGGTCTGTGAGATCCAGGTCCAAAAACCGGTGATATACCACTGAATAGGTCTCGCTGATGTCAAAATAGGCGGGATCCCCAAAATGGGCCATGGCCTCGTTTAGTTCCAGGGCGAATTTTGCCATGGAAAACCGCAGGGTCCGCTTTTCCAGATCCAGCACAATGCCGGGAAAGTGCTCGGAGGCCTGGACATACATGTCTTCGTAATAGTGATAGTGGGGGAGTTGGGGCCAGAAGGGGATGTCTAAGGAGAGGGCCTTCTCCAGGGCCCGGTCCACGTCCTGATGGGGCATCACGGCCATGGCGGTGGTGAGCAGATTCCCGGGAATGGGCATGAGATGATCTCCTTGATTTAAGTAACCTCCATATAAGTTTAATACGCCTCCGGTATGGGAGGCAAGTCATTCTGGAATCGTTTCCCCGGCTCAGGACCCTGGAGATCTGCCATTTGAAAGAAAACACGGGTTTGACAGGGGTAGGGTGTCCCTGCCCAAAAAATACATAATTCACCCCATTGTCCTTTCACACCTATTTTATTATGATAATCATGTGCGGATCAAGAAATAGCCCAAAATTTAAAAGGAACATCAAAAGGAGTTGGTAAAATGAACGGCTATTGTGGAAAAATGTTATTTGTGGATCTGAGTACAGGGAGACACGAAGTGCAGCCGCTTGAGGAAGATCTGGCCGGACAATTCATCGGCGGGTACGGTATCGGGGCCAAGGTACTGTTCGAGCGGATGGAACCCGGTTCTGACCCCTTGGGACCGGACAACATCATGGGGTTTACCACCGGCCCCTTAACCGGCACCGGCGCCCTGTTGAGCGGCCGTTACACCCTTGTGTGCAAGTCGCCGGTAACCGGTGGGTGGAACGATGCCAATTCAGGGGGCTACTTTGGTCCCGAGCTGAAAAAGGCGGGGTTTGACGCAATTTTCATACAAGGGGCATCCAAGACCCCGGTTTACCTCTGGATCCATGACGGTGAAGTGGAAATCAAGGACGCAGGGGCGATTTGGGGTAAGGATGTCATTGAAACCGAGGAAATCCTCAAGTCCGCCCTGGGAGAGAAAAGTCTCAGGGCCGCCGTGATCGGCCCTGCAGGAGAGAAGTTGTCCCTGATGGCTGCGGTCATAAACGACGGGCACCGGGCCGCCGGTCGCGGGGGTTGCGGGGCGGTCATGGGCGCAAAGAAACTGAAGGCCGTGGTGGTGCGGGGGACCCAAGAGGTACCGGTGGCGGACCCTGAGAAACTGAAAGCGGTCAATCAAGAAATCGTGGATACCATAAAGAACGGTCCGGCAGCCCGGATAGCGGCCGCCTTTTCCACTTTCGGCACCACCATGATGACGGGCGCCTCAGCCCTGAGCGGGGATTCGCCGGTCAAAAACTGGGGGGGCGTGGGGATTGTGGATTACAGTGAAGAGGCGGCCACCCGTTTTGAAGGTGCGGCCATGGATCCCCGATACAGGGTCAAAAAATACAGCTGTGCCCATTGCCCTATCGGCTGCGGGGCCATATATGAGGTCAATGACGGTAAATGGCCGGTAGGGGAAACCGGTCGACCGGAGTACGAGACCTCTGCGGCCTTCGGGTGTTTGATGCTGAATGAAGATCTGGAAGCCCTTATCAAGTGCAACCATATCTGTAATATATACGGCTTGGACACCATTTCAGCAGGGGCCACGGTTGCCTGGGCCATTGAGTGCTATGAGAACGGTATTTTGAGCAAGGCGGATACCGGAGGCATTGACCTGGGATGGGGAAATGCCGAGGCCATTGTACAAACAACCCAGGAAATGGCCGATCAGAGCACTGAATTCGGCAAAACCCTGGCCCTCGGTTCCGCCGGCGCAGCCCAAAAGCTGGGGAAAGGCGCTGAATATTTGATTACGGTAAAAGGGATAGAACTGCCCATGCACGACCCCCGGCTGGGTCCGGGCTTCACCCGGACCTATGCGATGGATCCCACCCCGGCCCGTCACGTCAAGGGCGGATTGGGGCTGCAGCACATGCAGATCTCGGATCCCTCCAAATATGATCCTGAGGGTAAGGGCCAAGCGGATCTTGAGGCGACAGCGGCCCAGGAGATCATCAATACAGCGGGGTTGTGTTTATTCAAAAACTTCACCGGGGTGCAGAATATTGCCCGGAAACTGATCCCCCCGGTCACGGGTTGGCATTTCGATGCCGAGGAGGAGCGGAATGCCGGTCTCAGGATATTTCATATGCGCCATGCCTTCAACCTTCGCGAGGGGATGAAACCCGGCGATTTCCCCCTCCCCAAACGGTCCGTGGGCGAACCCCCTCAGACAGAAGGCCCCCTTAAGGGGGTAACGGTGGATTATAAGGGATTTAATCAGAATTTCTTCAAGGCCATAGGGTGGGAGGAGACCACCGGAAGACCCAGCCGCAGCTCTTTGGAACAGCTGGGGGGAATGGAATATGTCATTGACACCCTGGGCCTGTAGGGCATACGTACTATCCGTAGGCGTTGGGGGGCCCCGCCGACCGAGGGGGTTGCAGGGTCCGGGGCTTCAGGCTCGATGGAAATGCGGATCACCGTAAACTTTTCAAGCCTGTTCAGGACCCTGGCAGGGGTGGATCAGGTCGAACTGGAGGTGGCCGGGGGCGTGACCGCGGACCGGCTTTTGAGCCTGTTGGCCCAAAAATACCCGGATCTTCCCCTGGAGCGTGACAAAACCTTTTTTTTACTCAACGGCCAAATCGCCAAGGGGGATCAGATGATTCGGGAAGGGGATCAAATCCGCCTTTTTCAATTGTCCGCCGGGGGATGAGATACCCATCCAAACAAGCCCTTTTAGTAAGAAGTCACCAATCTACAAAGGTATGCGCAAAACGTAAAATAAGGAGAAAATTCCATGGAAACGGAAAACCGGGACAAGGCCCAGTTCATTTACAACAATCTTAGGCTCAAAACTTTTCCGGTGGCAGTGAACTTTGTGGCAAAAAAAGACGACCTTCCAGACAAGACCCGCCGGCCCTCCCTGTTTCTCAAGAAAAAGATTACCGTATGTCAGGCCATGACCATGGCGCGCAACTATGGCTGGCAAGTGGGACTGACGGGTGAGGACATCATCTGCGTGTTGGCCGCCCTCGCCTTTGGATTTACCCCTTCCAAAGATCCCAGGGCCGACATGACGAAATCCTTTTTTGAATCCCAATACAAAGACTCCATGGAACATACGGTCAGGGAGGTGGATCAGATGTGCTTCCTGAATTCCGGGCAGTATGAAGCCCTGTTTCTCTGTCCGCTCCACAAAACACCCCTTGCACCCGATACGGTTGTCTTTTATGCAAACCCGGCCCAGATTTCCCGGATGCTTCAGGCGGCCACCTATGAGAGGGCCGAAAAGATCCAGGGCCTGTTCGGAGGGAAAGTGGAATGCCCGGAATATCTAATCCGGCCCTTTCAGGCAGGGGAGCCCAGGGTGATTGTACCGGGTCCCGGAGACCGCATTTTTTCCATGACCGCAGATGATGAAATGATTCTGGCCATGCCTTATGGTTTTGTGGACAGCTTCATAACCGGTTTGAAAGAGTCAGGGAAAAAGGCCGGTGCCCGGTATCCCATTACCCACTATCAGAACTTCCAGCCTGAATTTCCTGCCCATTACGAGAAAATGGGAAAGTCATACGGAATATAACTCCCGCCGTTTTTCAGTATATCGAGAAGGCTCCGGCGCTGCACGTGACGCGTCGCGAAGGCGGACCCCGAAATCCAGTATAACTGGACTCACGAATGAACTGGGATTAGGCATAATGCTTCAATTTGCTCGAATACCTCATCTTCGCCTTTCCATGCACGATACCCCTGAAAATACCAGAAAATTGATGAAAACGCCAATGAGCATTCCATCAAACCCACCAGGGGTTCCCAGGATGCGGTTCCAGATGGTCACGCCCAGAATTCCGGAAGCGGCACCGGCAAAAAAGGCGGCCTTTGAAGCGCGCTTTCCCAGAAGGGCCGCGGCCAGGGGCACCAGTATAATGGGCGCCCAGAAGTTGTAGGCATAAATGAGGATATCCAGAAGACTTCGAATCTTGAGGGCGAAGACCACGGCAACAGAACCGGTCACCAGGGTGGTGATGCGCGCCCACCAGAGACCTGTGCGGCTGGTTAGCGGAACTCGCCTGAGGGGATTAATGATGTCATTGACCACTGAGACGGACGCAGAGTTGAGGAACGAGTCGGCCGAGGACATGACCACCGATATCAAACTGGCAATCACCAGGCTGCGCAATCCCACGGGGAGTACGGACTGGATGATGTAGGGCATGGACAGATTGGGATCCAGGCTGGGATCCATGGCCAGGGCCACCAGACCGATCCCCCCGGCGCAGGCAAAAAAGGGGATGGAGAAGATTCCGCTCCAGAAGGTGCCCCGCTCGATCCGGGGGATATGGCGGCTGATGAACAGACGCCGCACATAGGGCGGGACCAGGGTCTCCCCCAGAAGGAAGGTCAAAAACAGGGACAAAAACTGGATGGGCGTCACCGTGGCAAACAGCTGGAAATGATCAAATGGAATGGCGGCCCTCATGGCACCCACCCCTCCCACAGCACGGATCCCCATGAACAGACAGAGGGGGATGCCCACGGCCAGCATCAGAAACTGCATCACATCTGTGGCCACAATGGCCCGCATGCCGCCCAGGGTATCGTAGATGATAATGATCCCCATTCCGATCAGGACCCCTCCCCACAGGGGAAGCCCCAGGAACAGGTTGAACATGTACCCCATGCCGGCGATCTGAGCTCCCAGGATTCCCCCGCACAGGAGGACCGCAAACACACCGGTGATGACCTTCCCTGCGCGGCCGTAGTCCCGTTCCATGACATCCCCCACGGAAACGGCATGGGGAAAGGCCCCGATTTTGGGGGCAATGAGCTTGGCCACCAGGATCTCCTTGAGACTGAACCCCCACAGCGCCACCATGTTCACGATCCCGAGAATAAAGACCTTCTCGGAATTGCCCATGGTGAATCCCCCACCGATAAAGGATGCACTCAAGGTGGCAAAGACCACAAAGGCGGAATAGGAGCGGCCGGCCACCGCGAATTCCTCAAAACTGTTAACGCGCCGACCCGCCCATATGCCGATGAAGAGTACCGCCATCAGGTAACACCCGATAATGGTAAAATCCAATCCGTTTAACTGAGACAGGCCCATGTTTACTTTCCTGTGAGGATGCGATAGGGTCTTTTGGATAAATGACGGGAACCTATAGGAGGACGCATTTCAATGTCAAGCGGTAACATCTCAATAATCAGGGGCAAACCTCCTGGATTCCGGCCTTCGCCGGA
>JAIPDZ010000267.1 GCA_021737425.1 Deltaproteobacteria bacterium | reverse complement strand
CAGGAGCCCCGAATAGAGATCCGGAAAAAAGACCCGTTGGTGATTTTCTACACCAGCGGCACCACCGGAATCCCCAAGGGGGCCGTATATAATCAGGAGCAAAAGATGCAAAATACCCAGATCAAGGCCCTGGATCTGGGGCTGCAGTTCGGCGACCGGCATCTCGTGGTCCTGCCCATGTTCCATGTGGGCGGGGACAGCCATGTATGGCCCTTTTTCCTGACAGGCGGATGCAATGTCCTCCTTCCCCATGCCTCCTTTGACCCTGTGGAGGCGTTACAGACCGTGGCCGACGAACGGATCACCGATATCCACATCGTCCCCACCCAGCTGATCTCCCTGTTGGATGTGCTGGAAAAAAGGCAATTTGATCTAAGCAGCCTAAAACGGATCTGGTACGCGGCCTCTCCCATGCCCGTGGAGGTGTTAAAGCGGGGGCTTTCGGTCTTCGGGCCTTTATTCTTCCAAGGCTACGGCCAGACGGAGTCCGGACCCCATACCACCGTCCTCAGCAAGGTCGCCCACCAAACGGCCTTGGCATCCGATACCCAAGTGCTCGCATCCTGCGGACAGCCCTGCCTCGGCGTGCATATGCGGGTGGTGGACGACAATGACAATGATCTTTTGCCCGGCCAGATCGGAGAGATCATTGTCCGGAGCGACCGCATCATGTCCTCCTACTGGGACAAACCCGAGGAAACCCAGGAGGCCCTGAAGGACGGATGGCTTCGAACCGGGGACCTGGGATATTATGATGAGCGGGGATTCATCTATATCGCGGATCGAAAGAAAGACATGATCGTCACCGGCGGGGAAAACGTCTACCCAAAGGAGGTGGAAGAGATCCTCTATCGCCACCAGGCCGTGGCCGAAGCGGCCGTCATCGGGGTCCCTGATCCCTACTGGGTGGAACGGGTTCATGGGGTGGTGGTGTTAAAGGAAAACGCCACGGCTTCGGAAAAAGAGCTCATGGGATTCTGCAAGGCGCATATGGCCGCATACAAAACGCCCAAATCCATTGCATTTGTGGACGAATTGCCCAAGAGCCCCCAGGGCAAGATTTTGAAAAGAGAACTGAAAAAGGGGTTCCAGCCGGTGCATCCGTCCTCCGCATGAACCGTCGGCTCAATGCCACCGGATGCGCCCAACCACCAGATTTCTGCGGGATCATGCCAAGAGCTGACTTTCGCTCAATAGCCATATGCACCGCAAATATTGAGTCAGCGGTTCGCCATGCCGGGATGGTTTTCCTCGCAGTTCTCCTTTCCATAGGCAAGACAGGTAAGCGGTTTTACATGGTGGACGGCGCAGAAAAAAAGCCCTTGCAAAGGGAGTTCAAAGAGGAAGGGACAAAACCGCTGGACCAGTGGGCCGTCGCCTGCGATGTAGGTATACCAGTACCCTGGATATCGAACGGTCTCAGGCGGATCTGGAATGGTACCGGAGAGTTGGCAGCACACCCCGCAAAGACTGCACCAGTCGCCCGTGTTAACCGCCTGGGTTGCATCCCCGTTCAAATCCACACAGGTGATCTCCCGGTTTTCAAAATACCGGTCAATATCCCTGCGAACCCGCAAAAACATGCGGCTTAAAAGGGCCAGATCCTGCCCCGCCCTGGCCACTCCGGTCTCGCCCCTCTCACAGGCCCCCAAATGATGTTTTGCATAGAGCGTGAGGGGGAAAAAAGGGTCCTGAAGCGCCTGTTGAATCTGATCACCTGTGCGGGGGTCTTCATATAAAAGGCCCACGGCTGAAGCAACGCCGGATACCGGCATCCCTTTCTGCCTGAGCCTCACGGCCTCATGAATCAGCGACGCAAAGTAGTACATGCGGCAATCATCCCGTTTGTGCCGATCTCTCGGCAAATCGTTTCGGCCTTTAACAGATCCACTCGACCGAAACTCAACCCTCTTTCACCTGGTCGCTTTTCTGTGCAGCATCACAGGGTGCCGGCAATGTATACCTGCCCACATACCTGGGGTTCCCGGGTCGCAGCCATTCAACCCCGGTGTCTGGGTTGTAGCTGAACCGCTTCTCCCTGTAAGCCTTCAAATCAATCACCTTTTCCAGTTTCATGGCGGTTACCTTATTCTTTCCTTTCTCATTTTTGTGGGCTGGAACTCAATGTCATTAACTTAAGCAAGGTTCCAATAGTTCGATCGTCACCCCGGCGAAAGCCGGGGTCCAGAAGTATTTGAAAAGACTGGATTCCGGGTCAAGCCCGGAATGACGTTTGCGCGCAGTGACAAGGCGATAGCGCCTTAAGTTAATGACATTGGGCTGGAACTATGAACCAGAATGCTGAAAAAGTCTACCAAAAGAAGGAGTGGAAGCCCAAATGCCAGCAGCCCCCCAAAAGCGCCTGGAAACCCCGGAACCTGGACCTTATCCGTGAACATGAAGAGGTAAAGGACCGCAATGTAATTGTTGGACACAATCAGGCCGAACAGGTCCATGAGCCCGGGCCGCCAATCCCGCTTCAACTAATTTCCTGTTGACCCGAAACTGCCTTTATTTTATCCTTAATTTCAAGCAATTGGATATCCCTCTATTAATTCTAACCTGATACCCAACCGACTTCATCGTTCCAGAGGGAGGATGATATGCCAAATCAAAGCAAAGACCCAGATCCTTTCCCTGAGGAATTTAACCTGCCTACAAGTCCCAAGGATTCCTTTCAAGCCCGAAAAAATCCATTCAAACTTACCATCATTTACGCGGTGTTTGGTGCCATCTGGATTGTGGTTACCGACGTGGTAACACAATGGCTCTTCGCCGGCCGGGAGACCTATATCGTTGTTCAGACGATTAAAGGTCTCCTCTATATCGCCGTGACCTCCCTGTTGGTTTACTGGCTGGCCCGCCGCAGTGTCATTAAAATGGAGAATGAGCAGCTGGAAAACCAGTTACAACATACAAAACAGCTTTTGAAGGCGACCCTGGCGAGTCTGGGGGAGGCGGTCATCATCGTTGATCCGGCTACACGGGCTATTGTGGAATGTAACCCGGCAGCGGAAAGGATGTTCGGTTATGAGCGGAACGAAATGATCGGCCGGAGCACCGAATTACTGCACGTGAGCAATGAAGCCTTCCAAGCGTTTGGAGACTTAAGCGAGCCCATCCTGGACGAAAAAGGTTTTTTTCAAACAGAGTTTCGCATGAAAACAAAGGACGGCGCCATTATTGACACGGAAAACACGGTCAGCCGTTTGGACGAAAAACTGGGTTGGAAAGGAGGGGCAGTTAGTATTGTACGCGATGTCACTGCTCACAATCGGGACCAAAAGCTGCTGGCCGATAAAGAGGAAAAATATCGATTGCTGGCCGATAACACACTGGACATCATATGGGCCATGACCATGGACCTTGAATTCACTTACGTGAACCCGGCCGTCAAACAACTCTTGGGGTACGAGCCTGAGGAATTCATGGGCACCAACCTTCAAGACCACTGCGATGAAGCCACATTTGCGAGACTTCGCCAGGGAATTACACAAGAGATGGCCAATCCTTCAAAAGAGGGCGTCCTTCTGGAGATAGAGATGTTGAGCAGGGATGGATCTCCGGTGCCCTTAGAGGTCCATGGTCTGGTCATATTTGATCAGCAAAGAAAGCCAATCAATATTCAGGGCATCTCCCGGGACATCGCCAAGCGGGAGGAGGCCAGGCGGAAACTGGAAAACTCGGAGAATCGATTCCGGACCCTGTTTGAAAGAGCTAACGAGGGTATCGTTGTGGCCAACGCTGAAACCGGCCGATTTATCTTCGGCAACCCGGCCATGAGCAGCTTGCTCGGCTATTCACAGGAAGAGCTGTCGCAAATCGGCGTCGAGGACATTCATCCCCAAGAGGTTTTGCCGGATCTTATGAGTGACTTCAAAAACCTTACGGAGGGTGGAAATCTCTTGACTACAGAAGCCCCGTGTCTGCGAAAGGACGGGACGATTGTGTACGCGGACATCAACGCCGTATACATGGAAATTGATGGTAAAAGGTGCAACGTGGGCTTTTTTACCGACGTTACAGAAATTCTTGAAGGGCGGCATCAACACAAAGTCCTGCTTGATCGAATAACCAGCCTTCACCGAATTGATCAGATCATAAATTCTTTGCCCCCGCTAGATATGGCCTTACAACAAGTTGTTCGAGAAACCGTTCAAAATCTCGACGTGGATGCGGCCAATATCCTGAAGCTGGAGGAGCCGCAACATCGGCTGGAAAGCTACGCTCAAGAGGGATTCTCCAGCGCCCAGGCAGCGGACATGGCTCTCCACCTTGATGAAGGGTATGCAGGGCGTTCACTCATGGACAGGGAAACCATTACGGCGTCGAACATCCAGGCAGAAGAGGAGAAATTCACTCGAAAAGAGATGGCCCGTGCTGAGGGATTTCACGGTTACGCCTGCTGCCCCATTGTATCGAGAGGAAAAGTAAGCGGGGTCCTGGAAGTGTTTAAACGGTCATTCAGTCCTCCTGCGTCCGAACAGCTCGAGTTCCTGGAAACCCTGGCCAATCAAGCCGCCATAGCCATCGACAATATCACCACCCTGGAGGAACTGCAGTCGGCCAACGAAAGGCTTTTAATCGCCTATGATGCAAACATCGAGGGATGGTCACGTGCCCTCGATTATCGGGATAAAGAGACAGAAGGACATTCTCGCCGGGTGACGGAAATAGCCACAGAGCTTGCCAAAAGGGTGGGTATGGACGAGAACCAACTGCGATATATCAGGTGGGGCGCATTATTACACGATATCGGTAAGATGGGTGTTCCCGACCACATCCTGCTCAAGCCCGGGAGACTTGATGAAAAGGAGTGGGAAATTATGAAGCACCATCCTGTAATCGCAAGAGACCTCATGAGTCCCATACGATTCCTGGAACCGGCCATTGATATCCCCTACTGCCATCATGAGAAATGGGATGGGAGCGGTTATCCCCGGGGCCTAAAAGGTTTAGACATTCCAATGGCCGCCCGAATCTTTGCCGTAGCAGATGTGTGGGATGCTTTACGGTCGGACAGGCCGTACCGTAAAGGCTGGCCCGAGGAAGAAGCCTTGAATCAGTTAAAGGAGATGGCCGGTTCACACCTGGATCCGGAACTCGCTCAGGTGTTTTGTGATTCTGTACACCACATACCCGCCTGCTCATCGACTTCCTATACGGGAGAATAAAGCGAACAAAGGCCAAGTGAAATGGGGTCATGAAATAGGGTCATCCATTAAAGGTCAGATCTACGTTTGACTCTTATCGATCTCTGACAAAAGTCAAGCGTAGATCTGCCCCCTTTTTTCTTCATTACTCTATTATTGCAAGGTGAGTCAAGAGCAGACTTGACCCCATTTCACAAACGTTTCGATTTCAAAATTTTTCCATTTTATCCGCTTGATAAAATCATAATTTGAAATCGCCACACCCGATAATATTGCAAAAACATATATCACTGTAGCCAGTCCTGCGCTAATAAGTTTATTGGCTGCAAGATATGTTGTGATTATTGAAAAACTCAAAAATACAATGAGCGCGACGATTTCTTTCATAAAATGCCCTTTTCAATGCCCAAGGCTGCGTATAACCTGAACCCAACATCCCGCTTCACTTGCGATTTTCAGTCAAGTGAAAGCGGTGGTTAGCAAAAATTATCATTTTTCTTTCTAAATAACTTTCTAAAGGGATATGAAATAATAAACAATAATTTATTAAGGATGAAAACCATGAGAAAAGACAGCATGTATAACAACAAAAGACCAACCCAGGGATTCAATATGTCTGGAGGATTTGGGGACTGTAAAAAGAAATCCACCCATTTTTTAGGGTCTATCCGAGTTTCTCAAACGGAAAACGGTAATTTAGAACCACTGCCTGAGCATGGAAGCCCCCTGTGCGAGAATGGGCCTTTAGGATAGCTCGTCGGAGCACAGGGGGGTTCCATGCGGCCCATACCAGAATACATTGAGGAGGTCCATAAGACCGTCTGATTTATCATAGAAGTCATAGATTCACTCCTTATAATAAAGGTTTACGCAAACCAAACTAAGGAGGAACCTATGACCGTCTGTAAATTTAT
>JAIPDZ010000266.1 GCA_021737425.1 Deltaproteobacteria bacterium | reverse complement strand
TTTGGGTCAGATTTGGTCGTCGCGATTGAGTGAAGCCACAGAAATAGTGACCTATTTCGAGGACTTCACGATTGAGCGGCGGCCGAAGATGGCCCGAAGCTGAGATGGGAAAATGGGAAGTTATTTTTGAGTGAGCCCTTTGTACGCAGCGTAGAAATCTCGACAAACCAGATTCGCTTCTTGCGTAGAAGTCATAAACTCAAATTATAAAACCGGTGGGACTCAGGGAGAGCGGAAAGTGGAACGGGACGCCGTCATTGTCAAATGCGCCCACTGCGGCACCAAGAACAGGATACCCAAAGAGCGGATCCATCAAGGACCCAGATGCGGCAAGTGCGGCGCACCCATCCCCGTGGGCGACAACACGGGTCGGCCGGTGGACATAACCGACAGGGTCTTTTCTTCGGAAGTCCTCTCCGCGCCCGGTCCGGTGGTGATGGATTGCTGGGCGCCGTGGTGCGGTCCCTGCAGAACCGTAGGACCCGTACTTGAACAGCTTGCAGGCGAATACGCAGGCCGGGTCAAGGTGGTGAAATTGAATGTGGATGAAAATCCGGAGACGGCTTCCAGATATGGCATCAGGAGCATTCCCACCCTGCTCTTTTTTAAAAACGGAGAAATGGTGGACACGCTGGTGGGCGCTGTGCCCAAGGCGGAGATTGAAAGGCACCTTACGGCACTGCTCTAAATCACCATCATCAAGCTTATGAGGATAAGGAAAAGCCATGTTGCAGATTGAAGATCTTAAGGTAAGACTCGGGGACAAGGAGATCCTGAAGCATATCGATCTAAAGATTCATCCCGGGGAGACCCACATCCTGTTCGGTCCCAACGGATCCGGAAAGACGTCTTTACTCATGACCATCATGGGATACCCGCAATATGAGGTGGCCGGGGGAAAGATCCTGTTCAAGGGAGAGGATATCACCCGTATGGCCATCAATGAGCGGGCCGAACTGGGGATCGGAATGTCCTATCAGCGGCCGCCCACCATCAACGGGCTCAAAACCCGGCAGATGGTAAATCTGTGTGCACAGGGGGAGGTGGCCGTGGAAAGCCTGGCGAGACAGGTCAACTTTGAGGCGTTTTTGGACCGGGACCTGAATGCCGGTTTTTCAGGCGGGGAGATCAAGCGGTCGGAATTGCTCCAGCTGATGGCCCAGGCCCCGGACTTGATGCTCTTTGATGAACCGGAATCGGGTGTGGACATGGAAAATATCGCCCTGGTGGGCAATACCATTGCCGCTTTGCTGCAAAAGGACGGGTCGGCTGAGGAGACCACATCCAAGATGCAGGCCAAACTGAATCGAACCAAAATGGGCCTGATCATCACCCACACCGGGTATATCCTGGACTATGTATCTGCGGACAAAGGGCAGGTGCTGTACGATGGGATGCTCAGCTGTGTGAGCAATCCCAGGGAAATCCTCAATTGTGTGGGTGAATCCGGTTACGAGGAGTGTGTGCGATGTATAACAGGGATCAATTAGCCAAAAAGGCGAACGCGGCCAGGCGGAAGCAATCGGCCATCGGACCGGACATCGATCTTACCGAATTCGATGATGCCCCGTCCCAGCATTCATACCTGGCCGAAGAAGACCTCTGCTCCCTTCCCATGGCCGACCAGAATCAGCTTCTCATGGCCGGTCTGGATGTGAGGGAAGAAGAACGGGGAGGCACCTATCTGCAGAAGGACACCGATGTCATTCATTGTCATGCCCAGCAGGAGGGGATTGAAGTCATCCCCATAAAGAAGGCCCTGGAGACCGAACCCTGGATCGGCGATTACTATTGGAAGCTCATTGACGTGGATACGGACAAATATACCGCCGCTGCAGAGTTGGGGCTGCATGACGGCTATGTCATTCGGGCCCTGCCGGGCAGCCGGTCCATCTATCCGGTCCAGGCCTGTCTGTATCTGGAAAAGGAAAACATCCAGCAGAATGTGCACAACATCATCATTGCCGAGGAGGACTCGGAACTGCATATCATTACCGGGTGTGCCACTGCGCCCCATATGAAAAAGGGATTGCATGTGGGAGTTTCCGAATTCTATGTCAAGAAGAACGCGCGGCTCACCTTTACCATGATCCACAACTGGGCCGAAGATATGGCGGTACGGCCCAGGTCCGTGGCCCGGGTGGAGGCGGGAGGTCTTTTCCTCAATAACTACATCTGTATGAAGCCGGTGAGGTCTCTTCAGATGTACCCCACCACCCACCTGGTGGGGGAGAATGCGGTGGCCCGGTTTTACAGTATTATCGTGGGGAGCCCCGGGTCCTATTATGACCTGGGGGGACGGATATTCCTCAAACATCCCGGAAACCGGGCCGAGATCGTGGCCCGGACCATCAGTAACGGCGGCGACATCATTGCCCGGGGTCACCTGATTGGTGAAGAGCCGGATATCAAGGCCCATTTGGAGTGTCGGGGGCTGTTGCTGAAGGGGGGTCGTATCCATGCCATTCCCGAACTGGAAGGGCTTGTGGACGGGGTGGAAATGTCCCATGAAGCTGCGGTGGGGAAGATCGCCCAGGAAGAGATTGCCTATCTCATGTCCCGGGGATTGAGCGAGGATGAGGCCACGGCCACTATTGTGCGGGGCTTTTTGAGTGTGGACATTCCGGGACTCCCCCCGCAATTAAAGGCGGAGATCGACAAGGCCATAGAAGAGAGCGACAAGGATATGATGTAAGGTTGTAAGCGTTTGGGTCGTTGAAAGGGGGTTCAGGCCATGAGGGGGTCTTTTTCAAAGGCCGTAAATTTCCGGATCCCTTCCTTTCACGGCAGCGGGGCTTCGACTTACCTTGCTGATAGCCCCATAGGACATGGCCTGTTGGGAAAGTCATCCTCTCTGCCTAACAGTGCTTGTTATTAAATCTTGCTGGGGCGTTCTAAAGGCAATCCCATTTTATACGGCCTTTGAAAAAGACCCCCTCATGGCCTTATATCAATGGGTAGTCATTTCAAAAGGTTAATTTAACAGGTTGGGTCAATGTGCCGCGGGCGGACCTAATGATGGCTGATGGCGAATTTATACGGAGACGGACATATGGAAAATAAGGTGAAGATGTACACCCTGAGTACCTGCAGCCACTGCAAGGCCACCAAGAAGTTCCTGGATGACTGCAATGTGGCCTATGAATTTGATGATGTGGATCTCCTGGAGGGAGAAGAAAGGGCGGCCATACTGGAAGATGTCAAAAAATTGAATCCGAGATGCTCCTTTCCCACCATTGTGATCGGGGACCGGGTCATTGTGGGCTTCAAGGAAGCGGAGATCAGGGAGGCGCTGGGATTATGAAGGATTTAGAAGAGCTGAACGAGGCCTTGAGAAAGGTTCAGGAACCCAAAGGGTATTTCTTTAATCAGGACAAGACCAGGGTCATGGAACTCTTAGAGGCCCTCCGGACCAACAAGGAGCGTTACGGATACATGAGTTGTCCGTGCCGGCTGGCCGCAGGGGACCGGGAGGCGGACCAGGACATTATCTGCCCGTGCGTGTACCGGGAGGCGGATGTCCGGGAATACGGCAGCTGCTACTGCAATCTCTATGTGTCCCAGGAATGGAACGAGGAGAAGATTCCGCACGCCTATGTGCCTGAAAGACGGGAACCGCAAGGGTAAATAACATGCTGGTCTTGGGGTTACAGGGGAGTCCGCGTAAGAAGGGAAATACACACATCCTCCTCTCCGCCTTTCTTGAGGAGGCTGAGGCCCTGGGGGCCCAAACCCGACAGGTGAGGGTGCCCGGGAAAGAGATTTCACCCTGCCGGGAGTGTGGGGCCTGTGAGCGCAAGGGGTATTGCGCCATTCAGGATGACATGCAGGAGATATATCCCCTGTTGTGGGAGGCGGATCTCATTGTTCTGGCCACCCCCATATTCTTCTACGGACCCACGGCCCAGATCAAGGCGCTCATTGACCGGTCCCAGGCCCTGTGGGCCAGAAAATACAGCCTGGGGCTTTCGGATCCCGGCAGGAAATGGCGCAAAGGCTTTCTCCTGGCGGTGGGGGCCACCAAGGGAAAGAACCTTTTTGACGGGACCGCACTCACCGCCAAATACTTCTTCGACGCGGTGGGGGCGGACTTTGCGGGAACCCTCGGATTCAGACAGGTAGAGGGACCGGGGGATATCCGGAACCACGCCACCGCCCTTGACCAGGCCGGGGAAAAGGCCCGCCTACTGGTGGAACCGTATCTGAAGCGGAAAAAAATCCTCTTTGCCTCCACCCATGATGCCTGTAACAGCCGGATGGCCGCGGCGTTTGCCCGGTTTCATGCGGGAGACCGGGTGGAGGCCTGGAGCGGGGGAAGCGAGCCCGCCCGGGAGATCGATCCGGTCATGGTGGAAGCCATGGCGGAGAAGGGGATCGATATGGCCTATCAAGGCCCCAAATCGTGGGAAGACGCCTCCCGGAACCGGAACCCGGACCTGCTTATCGCAGTGGGAGACTGTGATATAAAATCATCGTTTCCGGATGTGCCCGCTCAGAAATGGGATGTGGAAGACGCGAGGGGCAAACCGGCGGCGGTTATGCGTCGGGTCCGTGACCAGATTGAGGAGCGGGTTGCGGCACTCATTGAAGAAGGCGTTTAAGGCGGCCGGGATAAAATAGAACCATCAATAAAGGAGTGACGACATGAAACCGGTGGAATTGGCGAAGGATATTTACTGGGTCGGGGCGATTGACTGGAACATCCGGGATTTTCACGGCTATTCCGTATACAAGGGGTCCACCTACAACGCCTATCTCATCATGGATGAGAAAATCACCCTGATCGACACGGTCAAAAGGCCGTTTGCCGATGAATTGATCGACAACATCAGCACCCTGGTGGATCCCAGGAAGATCGACTATGTCATCAGCAATCACACCGAGATGGACCATTCGGGCGGTCTCCCCAGGGTGATGCACAGGGTGGGGGAGGACAAGCCCCTGTATTGCTCTCAGATGGGATATAAGAACCTGTCCAAACACTTTTCTCAGAAATGGAACTATCAGCCGGTGGAAAGCGGCGGGGAACTCAACCTCGGGAAGCGGACCCTCACCTTTCTGGAGACCCGCATGCTCCATTGGCCGGACAGCATGTTCACCTATGCCAAAGAGGACAAAATCCTCTTTTCCAGCGACGCCTTTGGGCAGCACTATGCCGGACTGGAGCGGTTTGACGACGAAGTGGGGGAGGCCATTATGCCCCATGCCAGGAAGTACTTCGCCAATATCCTGCTCCTGTACGCACCTTTGGTGCTCAAACTGGTGGAGGAGGTGACAAAGATGGGCCTCTCCATAGAGATGATCTGTCCGGACCACGGGATTATGTGGCGGAGGGATCCGTCCAGGATCATCAATGCCTATGTGCAGTGGAGCAAGCAGGCGCCTCAACGAAAGGCCGTGGTGGTATACGATACCATGTGGCACAGCACGGAGACCATGGCCCAGACCATTGTGGAGGCCCTGGGGGCCCGGGGGGTGGATGCCAGGCCGTACCACCTGAGGGCCAACCATCGAAGCGACGTGATCACCGAAGTGCTGGATGCGGGGGCCGTGGTGGTGGGGTCTCCCACCCTCAATAACGGGCTGTTCCCCACGGTGAGCGACTTTTTGACCTACATGAAGGGGCTGAAGCCCCAAAACAAGATCGGCGCCGCCTTCGGCTCCTACGGCTGGAGCGGCGAGGCGGTCAAACTGTTGAGTGCGGAACTAAAGACCATGAAGTTCGATGTCATTGACCCGGGGGTGAGACTCCAGTACGTGCCCGATGAAGAGGGGCTGGAGGCCTGCAGGAACCTGGCCGAAAAGATCGCCCGGGCCCTGCCCGAATAAATGAATTGTAACAGTTTAGAGTCTTAGATTGAAACTTCTATGCAAAATGCGAAGATGTTTTGTTGAGGTTAAGGCCTTTGAATCATTAGCGATAAAGGTGTCAGGTGTCAGGTTTCGGGTGTCAGGGTTTATTGTTTGCTGAAACCTGAACACTGTTGCGCCAGGAAAGCCTGGAGCGTTGGAATAGGTGGCGAGAGAGCCACACTTGAAATTTGCTGAAGGAGTCTAATGGGTTCGAATCCCATCCGATAAGGGCTGTCACCCGATCGGGAGCGAG
>JAIPDZ010000265.1 GCA_021737425.1 Deltaproteobacteria bacterium | reverse complement strand
GGCCGGGAGCCCATATTCAACATGGAAACGCCCGTCATCCTATCTGAGGAGGAAGACCAGGGGAGGCAGGCCCTCTCTACGGTGAGGCTGTCATTCGACGAGGGGGAATGTGAGATTTCCATCTATGTGGATGGAGAACCCCCCACGCAGGTCCTGGATGGGGACTAAAAGCTTTCAAGTTTGGGCCCCTTTTTGCCGATAATGATCATAGGGATACGAGTCGTCGGAACGGCATCGGTCCAGGGGCCGACCGGAGAAGCCGAGGGCCCGTCTGGGTACATGGGAGGATGAAATGGCAGGGATTTACGGGGTATTTAATGTGGGGAAACAGGCACTCTTGACCCAACAGGAGGCCATTAATGTAACCGCCCACAACATTGCCAATGTGGATACCGAGGGTTACTCGCGTCAGAGGGTGGTGACGGAAACCGCTCCTTCCTTAACCACCAATGTCGGGCAGATCGGCACCGGCGTGAGGGTCAGCGGGATCGAAAGGGTCTATGACCGGTATTTGACCTATCAAATCAGCGAGGAAACCGAGTCCTTAGGAAAGTGGGAGGCGAAAAAGCAGGCCCTTGAAATGGCGGAGGTGGTCTTCAACGAGTCCTCAGGAGCCGGTTTAAATGAATCCATGAGTGAGTTTTGGGGGGCCTGGCAGGATCTTGCCAACGATCCTTCCGGCCAGACCGAACGACAGGTCCTCCTGGGAAGTGCCGAAAGCCTGGCCAACAACTTTCAGCAGGTCTACAACGACCTCTCGGAGATCCAGGACGATGTAGACGGCTATATTACTCAGGCCGTGGATGACATAAACGCCAAGGCCGCCCAGATTGGCGAGCTCAACGAAAAGATCGTCCAGATTGAAGCGTCCGGAGATAATGCCAATGATTACAGAGATGAGCGGGATCTGCTGGTGAAAGCGCTCTCCGAGATGCTGGATGTCACCGGTTCCGAAGAGGAGGATGGGAGTATTACCATTGAGTTGGGGGACGGGGGGAAGTTGGTCGATGGTTCCATCGTCCGGGAACTTTCCACCCATACCAATGACGATGAATTCAACGATGTCATCTGGGCGGATGATGAAGATGATCCGCCCAATCCTCTCAACGACTCTATTTCGGGTGGAAAGGTCAGTGGCTGGTTAGAGGTGAGAGATGCCACCATCCCCGATTACAAGACAAATATGGAGACTCTTGTTGACACCATCATCTCTGAAGTGAATACGCTTCACGCGGCTGGTTACGGACTGGACGGGTCCACCGGAAATAATTTTTTTGTCGGTACCCTGGAGAACAATGACTTTGGCGTGTCCTCAACCATTTCAGCCGATGTCAATAAGATCGCCGCATCTGCAACAGAGGACGGAGTGCCAGGGGACAACGGCAATGCCGTTGCCATTGCAGACCTCCAGAACTCCCTGACCATGAGCACCAACACCGCTACCTTTGACGATTATTACAATTCGATCGTCAGTACAGTGGGGTATGACGTACAACAGGCCGTCTTCAGCCATGACAGCCAGGAGGCCATGGTCAACTACCTGGAGGATTATCGCGAATCCATCTCAGGGGTATCCCTTGACGAGGAAATGATCAATTTGACCGAGCAGGAAAGCGCCTATCAGGCCGCGGCCAAGTTGATCAGCACCGTCGATGAGATGCTGAGTGTCCTGCTCAACATGGTATAACTGAAACTCACCACAGGAGACGGATCATGAGGGTTTCCAACAAACAGATGCTTAATTCGGTGACCCGGAGCGTCGCCACCACCTCGGAACAGCTCTTGAAGCTCCAGCAAAGGGCCGCTTCCATGAAAATGATTAACCGGCCCTCCGATGATCCCAGCGGCATGAACAAGGTCCTGGACTATCGAACCAAGATCGCCTCTGTGGATCAGTATCTTAGAAACATTGAATCCGCAAAGACCCGGGTGGAGGCGACCGTGACCAACCTGGAAACGGTGTATGACCTCTTAAACGATGCCAAGGAGATCGCCATCGGCCAAACCGCCGGGGGCGACGGATCAGGGCGGGAAACGGCTGCTACCCAGATCGGCAACATCTACGATCAGATACGGGACATCGCCAATACCCGCATCGGGGGATCCTATATCTTTGCCGGTCATCAGACCGATACCATGCCCTTTCCCAAAAACAAGGTCATCACCGAGGCGGCGAGTGAACTGAGCGGTGGTGAGTACTTTAACATCAGTTCAGATACGGACGATTACTATGTATGGTATAATATTGATGGAGGATCCGATGATCCAAAAGATGACAACCCGTCACTGGGAACGCTTTCAGCTGTAGAGGTGCCTATATCCAGCACGGATACGGCTGACCAAGTTGCGGCTGCAACCCAGGCTGCCATTGATGCACTGGCCGATTTTGATGCCACAGTGTCAGGCGATGAGGTCACCATTACCCTTGCGAGCAATGGAGACGGGGTGGAGATCACCGACATGAACACCCAGTTTGACCTCTACAACACCACCTACAATGGGGACAGTGGAGCGCTCAATACCATTGTGGGCGAAGGGGCCGCCTTAAAGACCAACGCCCACGGGAATGAGACCTTTACCGGGTCCGGGGTCACGGGCGGCGTGGATGTCCTCGGCGTGCTGGAGACCCTCAAAGAGGCCCTGGAGGATTCCAGTTATGATCCGGTTATCGTTGATAATCAGGTGGGGGAAATCAACAAGGCGGTTTCCCAGGTGGAAAGTATGGCCGCCAATCAGTCCGTGGCCTACAGCCGGTTAGAGAAGACCGAAGACTATCTGGGCAATCTGAAACTGACGTTTGAAACCACGCTCTCAGCCACGGAAGACGCGGACAGCGCCGAAGTGGCGGTGGAATTGCAGGCCCAGGAGACCGCCTATGAAATGGCCCTGGCCTCTGCAGCTGCTGTGTTGGAAATGAATATTTTGGACTTTTTGAGATAATGGGGATTGAAATGAAAAAACGGATCGGTCTTTTGACGGCAATGGCGCTCGTATGGCTTGGGTACGGATCGGCGGCCGCCCTGGATTCCGAGGATATGGCCCGTTTGACGCAGGCGGGCCTAAGCGGGCAGGTGATTCAGACCATCATGGATGAGAAGGTGATTGAAACCTGCGCCTTTACGGTGGATCAGATTATTGATCTCAAAAAGTCCGGGATGAGCGACCAGGCCATCGAGGATATCATCAAAAAGGGGTCTTTTATGAAAGGCCCTCAGAAGGTGGTTTATGGTGACTCCACCCGGACCCTCAAACACATCAGCCCAAAAGACATGGTCAAGCTCAAAGAGGCGGGCATCAGCGATGAGGTGCTCAAAGAGATCGCGAAGGGAAACATGGACCAGGACGATGTGGAACACAAAAGGGCCTGGGACATGCTGGAATCCATGGGCCTGCTGGTGGATGCCCGCCCAAAACTGAGATAGTCATGATGATGCGGCAATCGTTCAGCCGTTCAGGCCTGAATCCAGGCCCTGCCAGGGAGGCCAAAACAGCCGACTGCCGCAAGTGTCGTCACTATTTTGTCACCTGGGACAAGCGATTTCCCCATGGGTGCCGGGCCATCGGGTTTAAAAGCCGGCAGGTCCCCAATATCGAAGTCCGTAAGAATTCAGGAAAGGATTGCCTCCTCTTTAAACAGAAAGAAAACAATGCGATGAATTGTAAGACCCCGACCCTCGCCTGATCGAAATCCTCTGCTACAAAGTTCATTGAGACATTTGTAACAGTTTAGGCCCAATGTCATTAACTTAAGGCTTTCATTATTTCTGCAGGGTCCCACATTCGTCATTCCGGGCGTACCCCGGAATCCAGTTTTTTCAACTACATCTGGACCCCGGCTTTCGCCGGGGTGACCACATGATCTAATCGAATCTCTCTTAAGTTAATGACATTGAGTTTAGGCCTCTGAAAAAGACCCCTTCATGGCCCTCATTCACGGGTCGTTATTTCGACACGCTAAGGGCTCACTCAAAAATAAATTCACAGAATTGACGCTCAGCTTCGGGCTTCGGATTTCGAGATTGTTGACCGGAAAATGGAATTTTCGGTCAAGCGCTAATCCTTCCGTCCCTCACTGGAAAAACTGGAGTCCCCCAGGACCGCAACGGTGGCAATATCCGCCACAATGGAACCGATGGTTTCAATGGTTTTACGAAAAGGGGTATTTCTCACATATTCCCACCGGGCATCGCCTTTGTAACGCTCCGGGAGCTGGATGTTATACACCACCGGTGCCTTTGCGTCGTTGAGGTCGTCAAAGTTGGGAGAATGGACCCGAAGCCACGCCTCTCCTGTGGGGAGTATGTCGGTGAGATAGTCTATGGCTACCTGGCCGTTATCAAAGATGGTGGTGGTCAGTTTCCGCCCTTCTTCGAGATTCCCTATGGTGGCGTCCGGCACCACCTCTAAGAGGTTCCAGCCTGAGAGCACCAGGCCTTCCCCGCTCCGTATGGCGCTGCCGCCTACCCCTTGCACCAGATCGCCGAAAAGGGCCTCTTTCATCTTTGAGTAGAAAAAGCCCATGCGCTTTACGAATCCCTGGGGTTCCGCCTCTTTGTCCGGGCGCCAGGCCCCGAAGCTAAGGGCGCTTCCCACATCTTGGAAGAAATCGCCGACCGATCCCAAGAGGCCCTTCTGGTGCGCCTCCTGGATCTGATTGCGGTCGTCCCGGTACAACATTTTGGTCCCAAACAAAAGACTCCCGACGGAATTCTTCAAATTGTCAAAAGAATCGGAAAGATCCTTCTTGATTCGGCCCCAGAAACCCTCCTGTTCTTTCGGATCCGCATCAACAGACTTATCCCTGAGGTTGTAATGGTCCCCCCCGGGGTTGCTGAGGAGTTGGTCGTCCTTGTATTTTTCCCAACCGCTCATTTGATCCTTCCTGGGCTCCCGGGTCTGGTAGGCGTCAGGGAAGGGTGTTGTGTACATGGAATCCGGAATGGAGTCCAAGGGGATGTCCGCAGGCAATAGGGTGAACCCGGGGTGTTGTACGGGGGCCCCATTAGACCCTTGCGTGGAGGGGGAGCTCTCCTGCAGGCAGCGGTGAAAGCTTTTGACGTGATTTGATGCCTGTGACGGAGGGTCAGACGTATTCGTCTTTTTTGAAGCGGCCGGCGTGATCGGGTCAAGGTTTGTTAAAATATTGGACATTGTTTGCACTGATGCTATGCGGTTTTCTTGAAGCAGACAGGTTTTGTGTGCGCCTTATTGAGCAAATCATTGGCCCGTGCCCTGGAAGAGGGCTTTTTGTGTTTTCATGTCCCAGTTCAGGACATATTTGAAGCCGTGGGCCTCCTTGAATTCCCTGAGGGCCTGTCTTGAATGCCGTTTCCATATCCCGTCAATGCTGCCCGTGTAGAAACCGAGTTGTGCCAGACGTCTCTGGATGACCCTGGCGGCGAGAGGATTGGCGGGGTTCAGTGAGATGGCGCCGCTTTCAAAGGGCCCGGGCGCCGTATGCGCTTCCTGGTGTGACGCTACGGGTCGTTTCTCTTCAGGCTCGGGTTCCGATGGCCGGGGTGACGGCGCCAAATCCGTGATGTCAGGCTCCGGGCTCGAAGTGTCTTGCTGTGGCTTTGTGATTTCCGTCTGGGCAAGCTTTTTGAGGGTATCATCCATACGGATGGTGAAGTCATAGGACGTAAGGATGGAATTGTCGGCAATCCGCACGATTTTGATGGAAACAAATCCCAAATCATTGGAGACGGCATAGGTCCCCGCGATAACGGCCTGGGCGTCATGGGATTCACTGATAGACTTCAGGTCCGGTGACAGGGCGAGTTCACCGTCTGGGGTTTGGACCAGCAGATTGTTCTGTCTTGCCTTTAGATCGATTACCTGGTAACCGTGTTGCGAAAACCGGGACGCGACCTGTTCTCCCAGGAGCCCGCCCAGGGAGGAAATCTTGGCATTTTGAAGATTCACAAAAGGGGTGGCGAGAATGGGCATCACCCTGCTGAGGTCATGCACCAGGTTGCCCTCCAAACAATCCGAGGCGGCATAGGTCGCCTTTCTGAGATCGGCGTTAAAACGGCCGGATGGGGAGGCGAAAACCCCTTCCACGCCCCAAAATCCCATCATGAGCAGGATGAGCAGCGTAAGGGGGAGAAACAAGTAAGCGGTTGCGCGGCAA
>JAIPDZ010000264.1 GCA_021737425.1 Deltaproteobacteria bacterium | reverse complement strand
AATCCACCGTCGCGCCCGGCATAACTATTCCTGATAAGGACATTCGATTGTTTTTGTATCAGTCCGTGCGAGAACTCCTCTTTAATGTGGTGAAACATGCCGGTACCAACACCGCACGTATCACCTTGAGAAAAAACAAGGGCGGTGACTTGGAGATCACGGTCAGCGATGAGGGAAATGGATTCGACACCGCTGAGATGATTCATGAACAGGACGAGGGGGTCGGGTTCGGATTGTTTTCCATGCGGGAGCGGATCTCTTTGCTGGGTGGTGCCATGAATATGGAGAGCGTCCCTGGACAGGGAACCACCTGCATCCTGACCCTGCCTCTCATGGAAGGTGCAGCGGAAAGCCTGGGCGTATCCGCGTCCGGGATAAATGAGACGGGAGACGGAACCATCCCGATTCGCCTCTTGGTGGTGGACGATCATCAGGCGGTCCGGGACGGATTTGCCGCCGTGTTTCAAAGGGAGCCGGACATCACCCTGGTGGGCGAGGCCGAAACGGGCAGGGAAGGGATTGACAAGGCCCTGGCCCTGGTCCCGGACGTGATTCTCATGGATATCAACATGCCGGAAACAAATGGTATCCAAGCCACCCGCACCATACGGAACCGTCTGCCCGACGTCCGGATTATCGGCCTGTCCATGGAGGAGAGTCAGACCATTAAAGACGCCATGATGGTGGCGGGGGCCACGGATTTTCTGAGCAAAGACAGCAGCGCCAAGGAAATACTGGCCGCCATCCGAAATCATCAAGGGTAGGCCGGCCTGACCTGCAACCTCCGGAATCGGGGTATCCCCCTGTCCATTGCCCTATACCGGTGGAACCTATGGAGCCGGCATCATCCGGGTCACAGGGTCCTGAACTACGGGCAGTTCACTCCCTTGCAGGGAGGAAGTCCGCAGTTGGCCTCGGGCAATTTCCACATCCATCAGGGTGCCGCAGTGAAAACATTTGACCGGTCCCTGGTATTCCTCAAATACCGGATGGTCCAGGTTCATCCGCCCGTTGCAACTGATACAATCGATCCTCATGATTCTCCTCCGTTGATTTTTTACCAGCCTAATGGTGACAATGTGTTACGGTAAATAGGGTCTATACCCCATTTTGGCCTCGGTATGTGAAGAAGAGAGTCGTCAACCGGGTATTGGGCCCGCCCCCGCCCCACGCCTCCTTGAGAGAAGATCCTTTCAAAACGCCAAGCAGGCAACCCCTCAGTACCACCCGATGGATGCCCGGTGCGATCACCGATGGGGGACTGTGAAAATCCATCAAGATGGGTGGCCATAGGCTATCTACCGTTGAATTGAGAGGTGAATACAGGATTGTGCCCATTGTTCCGGAGCAATCAATTTGTGAAACTGGACGGGCATTCGGACAAAAATCCGTTTTTCGCGAAATCTGAACCTCGGAACCTATAAACCTAAGCCGGACAAGCCGGAACCAAAAGTGTTAAGGTGTCAGGTGTCAGGTTTCCCCGCAGATAGCGATAGCGGGATCTTCGACGGGTGTCAGGGTTTGTTGTTTGCTGAAACCTGAAACCTGAACACTGACCACTGATTTGGTTGCGGCCGTAGGCCTGCATTGGGGATATAACATGAACCGGATGATGGGTAAAAGGGGACCACATTATGTATTTTCGTTACCAAACCGCCTTCGGCACATTCTGGATTAAGCCGGATTCCGAGCGTGAGGGGCGATATCTCCTGGGTTTTGAGGACATCCCTATCGGAAATTATGCCACGCCGGAGGAAGCTGCGCAGGATGTCTATGCCCAGAATACGGGCTGGGAGCGATGGGACTCCCTTATGGAGATATCCGGGCCGGAACATATCGGTCAATGGGAGCAGGTGGCAGGATAAGAGGGGTGTGAACAAAAGACCATGACCATGCCCGGTGGAAGTCGGGTGCAGGATAAGGAGGAAGTTCATGGAAGAACAACAGAAGCCCAAAACCGCTGTCAGTATAATCTTAGGTATCTTTCTTGCCGTAGTGGGTCTGGTCTTTTTCGGCCTGGCATTTTCAGTCCTCCCGGGAGTGGGGTTTCTGCTGGCCATACCCGCAATTATCTTTGCCGTATTTTTCTTCGTCAGGGCCCACAGGCTTCGTACGTGAGCAGGACGGATAAGGAAACGAGAGGCCGGCCCATGACATCCGCCCGAGAACCGGTGCATATTTCCAGGTCCCGATACGATGCGGTGATTTTTGACATGGACGGGGTGATCACCCGGACGGCCCGGGTCCATGCGGCCGCCTGGAAGGCCCTCTTTGACGAATACCGGGAACAGACCGGCGGGAATTGGACCCCCTTTGACCCCCAGGACGATTACCTTCAGTATGTGGACGGAAAACCGCGTTACGACGGGGTCAGGAGCTTTCTGGAATCCCGGAATATCCAACTCCCCCATGGCAGCCCGGACGATGCCCCGGATCAGGAGACGGTGTGCGGGCTGGGAAACCGGAAAAACCGGCTTTTCCGGGACATGCTCACCCAAAAGGGCGTGGAGGTGTATGAGCTCGGGGTTGAGTTGGTCAAGAAACTGAAACAGGCGGGATTCAGGACCGCCGTTATCTCGGCCAGCAAGAACTGCCGGTTTGTGCTGAAGGCCGCAGGGATTGAGCACCTCTTTCACGAACGGGTGGACGGGGTCCTATCTGAAGAGCTGGGGCTCAAAGGCAAGCCGGACCCGGACATCTTCCTGGAAGCGGCCCGGCGCCTAAGTACGGCCCCGGGCCGTTCCGTGGTGGTGGAAGACGCCCTGGCCGGTACCCGGGCCGGACAGAGCGGCCATTTCGGGCTGGTGATCGGCGTGGATCGATCCGACCATGCCCGGGAACTCAGAAAAAGCGGGGCCGACAGGGTGGTGAGCGACCTTTCAGAGATCCGGGTGGAGATGCCCCAACTCCCCCCGGCCCTGGACCATCTACATGAAATCGCAGACCAGGCAAAGGATAAGGCCCTGACCGTGTTTCTGGATTATGACGGGACCCTGACCCCCATTGTATCCTCCCCGGACCAGGCCGTGCTTTCCCCCTCCATGCGGGACACCCTGACCCGGCTGGCATGGCGCTTTACCGTGGCGGTGATCAGCGGCAGGGACCTGCAGGATGTGCGGGAAAAGGTGGGAATCGACAACCTCTTTTACGCGGGCAGCCACGGCTTTGACATCATGGGGCCGGGGGGCGGACAGGAGACCTTTCAGCAGGGACAGGAATCCCTTCCCAAGCTGGATGAGGCGGAATCCAGGCTCAGGCAGGGATTGGCGGATATCCCGGGCGTGTTGGTGGAGCGAAAAAAGTTTTCCATTGCCGTCCATTACCGGAACGTCTCCGAAGACAGGGTCGGTGATGTGACAGCCGTAGTGGACCGGGTGGACTCCCAATTCTCCGATCTGCGCAGGTCCTCGGGGAAAAAGGTGTATGAAATCCAGCCGGATATGGACTGGGACAAGGGCAAGGCCCTTTTCTGGGTGCTGGATGCACTGGAACTAAAGGGGCCGGGTGTGCTTCCCCTGTACCTCGGAGACGACACCACGGATGAGGATGCCTTCCAGGCCCTCCAGGGCCGGGGGATCGGTATCGTGGTCATGGAAACCCTGAGACCCAGCCGGGCCCAATATCGGCTGAAGAACCCGGGAGAGGTGGAAACGTTTTTGGATAGGCTGGCATCCATATGATGGGGGTTTCAGGTGTCAATGTTCAGGTGTCTGGTGTCAATGTTCAGGTGTCAGGTGTCTGGTGTCAGGAAGCAATCTTTGAACCTCTGAACCCCTGAACCTTTGAACCTCTGAACCTCTGAACCTTTGAACCTCTGAACCCTATGAGGAGCTGTCCATGGATCCATGGATTTTGGCGTATGACGGATTTGATCCCCCACAAGAGCCCCTTCGAGAGGCCTTGTGTACCCTGGGAAACGGTTATTTTGCCACCCGGGGGGCCCTGGCGCAGATGGACGCGGAAGGGGTTCATTATCCGGGCACCTATCTGGCCGGCGGATACAACCGGCTCAAGACGGAAATCGCCGGCCGGGTGATCGAGAATGAGGATCTGGTCAATCTGCCCAACTGGCTGGTCCTGAAATTTCGTATCCCGGGAGGGGACTGGTTTACCCTAAAGGACGTGGAAATATTACACTACCGCCAGGAACTGCACCTGAAGCAGGGAGTCCTCCGCCGGGATTGGCGTTTCAGGGATGCGGAGGGCCGGGAGACCGAGATCCGGGAGCGCCGCCTGGTACACATGGCCGAACCCCATCTCGCGGCCCAGGAGACCCTTATTACCGCCAAAAACTGGTCCGGACCCATGGACATACGGACGGCCCTGGACGGCCGGGTTATCAATGCAGGCGTGGAACGGTACAAGAACCTGAGCAGCAAACATCTGGAGCCGCTCCAAAGTGAAGGGACGGACAGGGAGACCCTTTTTTTGAAGGTTCGCACCTGCCAGTCCCGGCTGACCATTGCTCAGGCCGCCCGCACCCGGGTCTATGAGGACCAGACCCCCGTCCTGGCGGAGCCGCGGTTGATCCGGAAAACGGGATATGTGGCCCAGGACAGGACTGTGGAACTCTCCCAAGGGACCGGGGTGCGGGTGGAAAAAGTGATTTCGCTCTTCACCTCCAGGGATCCCGCCTGTTCAGAATGCGGATTGGAGGCTCGAAAGGCGGTGGCCGTGGCAGAGGGGTTTGACGACCTTCTGAAATCCCATGCCCTGTCCTGGAGACATTTGTGGCGTCGTTTCGAGATGGCCTTCCGGTTCAGCCGGGCCCATGAGGATGATCACACGGACATGATCCTGCGGTTGAATCAGTTTCACCTCCTGCAGACCACCTCCATGCACACCATGGGCCTGGACGCCGGTGTGCCCTCCCGGGGGTGGCACGGCGAGGCCTACCGGGGCCATATCTTCTGGGACGAACTGTTTATCTTCCCCCTGCTCAATCTGCGGGTGCCGGAGATTACCCGGTCCCTGCTCATGTACCGGTATCGGCGTCTCAATGAAGCCCGCCGGGCCGCCCGGGGGGCCGGGCATCAGGGGGCCATGTATCCCTGGCAGAGCGGGAGCAATGGACGGGAAGAGAGCCAAACGGTTCACCTGAACCCCCAATCCGGGCGGTGGATTCCGGACAACTCCCGTCTGCAGCGGCATGTGAACGCGGCCATCGCCTACAACATCTGCCAGTATCACCAGTGCACCGGAGACACCGAGTTTATCTCTTCCTATGGAGCGGAGATGGTGCTGGAGATCGCCCGCTTCTGGGCCGGTATGAGCACCTACAACCAGGAACTGGACCGCTATGAGATCCTGGGGGTGATGGGACCGGATGAATACCATGACGGGTATCCCCACGCTGAACAGCCCGGCCTCAACAATAATGCTTATACCAATGTCATGGCCGTCTGGGTCCTGGTGGAGGCCCTTCATATCCTGGACCGTCTCCCGGAAGACCGGAGCCGGGAACTGCGGGAAACCCTGCACCTGACCCGGGAGGAGACCGAACAGTGGGAAATCATCAGCCGACGCATGCGGGTGCCCTTTCACGGCGACGGCATCATCAGCCAGTTTGAGGGGTATGATCAACTACAGGAGTTCGACTGGGAGGGCTATCGCAAAAAATACGGCGATATCCAGCGCTTGGACAGGATTCTGGAGGCCGAAGACGATACGCCCAACCGGTACAAGGTCTCCAAGCAGGCGGATGTGCTCATGCTCTTTTATCTCTTTTCCTCCGAAGAACTGAGACGGCTGTTTGACCGATTGGGGTATCCCTTTGAATATGAGACCATTCCCAAAAACATCCAATACTATATACAGCGCACCTCCCACGGGTCCACCCTGAGCCGGGTGGTCCATTCCTGGGTCCTGGTACGCTCGGACCGGACCCGGTCCTGGCGCCTTTGCCAGCAGGCATTGAAAAGCGATTACACCGATATCCAGGGCGGTACCACCCCGGAAGGCATCCACCTGGGGGCCATGGCCGGGAGTGTGGACATCATTCAGAACGGCTATTCCGGGATCGAGCCGCGGGGAGATATGCTCCGGTTCAACCCCTGTCTGCCCGAGGAACTGGAACGATTGGAAATGGAAATCCGTTATCGGGGGCATACCCTCAATGTGGAGATTACGCAACAGCGCCTGAAGGTGAGCAGTTGCCCGTGTATGGAAAAGCCCATTAAAAT
>JAIPDZ010000263.1 GCA_021737425.1 Deltaproteobacteria bacterium | reverse complement strand
TCGCCGGAATGACGGGAAGTGCCGTTTCGGGACTCTTTACGAGACCATGGATCTTGGAGGCAGGCATGTCCGATATGACGCTTAAAGACTGTTTCGGGAACACCTTCTTGAAGCACCGGGATAAAAAGGCGGTCACCTTTCTGCAAAACGGTGGGGTGGCCACTGAAATGACCTATGGACAGGTGGAGCGCGAAAGCAATCGTGCCGCCAACATGTTCCGGGAGATGGGAGTCGGACAGGGAGACCGGGTGATCCTGTACTTTGGTAAATCCCTGTGTTTTGTTATCGCCCACATGGGGCTCCAGAAGGTGGGGGCTACCGCGGTGCCACTGAATCCGGGCTTTAAACCATCGGAAATGGCCTACTTCCTGGAAGATGCGGATCCCGTGCTGGTGCTGGCGGAGACCGGGCGGGGATCCATGCTCAAGGGCTTGAGACCGGGTGTTCAGGTGCTTGAGATAGATCCTCAAAGGCCCTATCAGGAGCTCGAGTTGTTTCGGTATTACCCGGACATTTCACAGGAGGTACAAACAGGACCGGATGACCCGGGCCTTATTATCTATACCTCGGGCACCACGGGACAGCCCAAAGGGGCGGTGCTGACCCAGAGGAATCTGGTGCACGATGCCCGTAACATCATCAAAATCTGGGAAATAGCCAAAACGGATGTGCTCTGCCATGCACTGCCTTTCTTCCATGTACACGGCCTTTGTTTTGCCCTCCATACCTGTTTGATGGCCGGAGGGCATGCCCTTTTGCTGGATCAGTTTGTCCCTGAGACGGTGGCGGAAGTCCTGGCCGACCGGGAGCGGTTCGGCTGCAATGTGTTTATGGCGGTCCCGGCCATGTACAGTAAACTGCTGGCCTATGCGGCGGACAGGGATCTGGATTTCAGCCACGTCCGGTTATGGACCTCCGGTTCCGCCCCGCTGCTGCCCAAGGATTTTGTCCGAATCAAAGAGGTGTTCGGTAAGGAGCCGGTGGAAAGGGAAGGCATGTCAGAGACCGGCATGAATTTCTCCAACCCCGTAAGGGGGGTGCGCAAGCCCGGCTCCATCGGGTTGCCCCTTCCCGGGCTGGAGGTCAGGCTCGTGGACCCGGTGACGTTTCAGGATGTTCCGCCCGGGGAGGAGGGCGAGATCTGGCTCAGGGGACCGGGCATCACCCCCGGGTACTGGCAGAAACCCCGGGAAACGGCCCAAGCCTTCGAGCAGGGCTGGTTCAGGACCGGGGATTTGGGCCGAATCGATAAAAACGGCTACTACTATCTCACCGACCGCATCAAACACATCATCATCTCAGGCGGGGAAAACATATCGCCCAAAGAGATCGAAGGCATCATCAATCAGCTGGATCAGGTGCAGGACTCTTCGGTGGTGGGACTGGCCGACGATCGATGGGGGGAGAAGGTGGCGGCCGCGGTGGTGGTAAAGCCGGGGGCCGATCTTGATCCCGACATTGTCAAGGCGCACTGTAAAAAACATCTGCACGACTGGAAATGCCCCAAGGCGGTGGCCTTTGTGCCGGATCTGCCCAAAAACAGTATGGGAAAGGTGCTAAAGGAAGACGTAAAGGCATTGTTCCACGACTGAATTGCATATGGATGGGAGAATAAAAGAATGAATGCAATGGAGAAGATCAGAGGAAAAAAGGTTCTCATTGTGGATGATGAAGAGGATGTTTTAGATACCCTGACCGATCTGCTGGATGTCTGCAAGATCGATACCGCTGCCAGTTTTGAGGAGGGAAAACGACTCCTTGAAACTCATGAGTATCACGTGGCCATCCTGGATATTATGGGGGTCAAGGGGTACGACCTGTTGGACGTGGCCAACCAGGTGGGCACCCCGGCCCTCATGTTGACGGCCCATGCGCTTTCAGAAGAAAACCTCAAAAAATCGGCTGAAAAAGGGGCTGCCTATTATGCGCCCAAAGATGAAATAGACAACATCCCTCTGTTTGTGGCCGATGTGATCGAAGCCGGGGAAAAGCACAAAAATCCCTGGGTCAAATGGTCCGACAGGCTGGCCGGTTTTTACGACCGCAAATTCGGGGGCACGGACTGGCGAGAAAAGGAAAAGGCCTTCTGGGAAAAGCGGGTCAAGCCCTTTACGTAGGCCTATGTAGCCCTTGGACTGCAGGTCTGGCCGGAACTCGCAAATCCCCCATAGTTGGAAAATTTTCTGTCCCGCCGGAGTGGGGCTGCAGGGTTCTTCATTTTTTGAGGTTGTGAGAAATAATGTGAAATGGAGCTTAGGAGGAGGAACATGAAAAAGAGAATCATGCTTGTGATTTGTGCCATGTTATGGGCGGGGTGTGTGACCGGCTCCGCAAACGCGCCTCAGGCGGATATTGTTTCAAAGGACGGCCGGTTCGTGGCCTATGATAACGGAACGGTCCTGGATAAGGAGACCGGCCTCGTGTGGGCGGCCCGGGACAACGGCGGACCCATTTCCTGGGAAGACGCCAAGACCTACTGTCAGAACTTCAAGGCGGGAGGACACACGGACTGGCGCATGCCCACCCAGGAGGAACTGGCCGCCCTGTATGACCCCAATATTACCACCCCCACCCCACCCGCCAAAGGGTGCAAGGGCGGCTGCCACCTCACTAATCTCATTCATCTCACCTGCTGTCCCATATGGTATTGGAACGGCATTGATGAAGTACCCGGGTTTTTTAATTTCCGCACCGGTCCCAAGGGCTGGAAAGATCAGTCCCTCAAGACCCATTCCCCTCGCGCCCTCCCGGTCCGGAAGACCCATTAAAGGCCATCACCCCTGAGAAAGGGCTTTACATCCGTCTTACCTTCAAATGGCAGGACTTCGGGAATGTATTTTCAGACGCCCACGGCCGCCGGGAATTCATGTCAATTGACATGACCCGGTTTATGTGCGAATTTGGTGGTCGAGACCCTGTCAATCCAAGGGTTGATATGATTGTCCTCGTAATCGGATTTAGGGTTTACCCCAAAGGCGTTCTGCGCTGCGTTACGGAGTACCATTCGTGCATCGTTTTGCTGACTGGTTTAGACGAAGCTTTTCCGATCCCCAGATTGTGCTCTTAGGGATCCTGCTCGTCATCGGACTGCTGAGCATCATTTTTCTGGGGAGGATGCTGGCCCCCGTCTTCGCCAGTATGATCATTGCGTATTTATTGGAAGGTCTGGTAAATCGGCTACAGACATTTCGTATCCCCCGCATGGTGTCGGTGGTCTTGGTCTTTTCCGGATTTATGTGCTTTCTGCTCGCCCTTTTTTTGGGGCTGTTTCCGCTCCTGTGGCAACAGGCGGTTCAGCTTTTTCAGCAATTGCCGACCATGATTTCATGGAGCCAGGATCAACTGCTCCGATTGCCGGAACGGTATCCGGATTTTGTGGCGGAGCGGCAGATTCTGGACCTCATCGGCGCTCTTCGCTCGGAGTTGGCCCATGTGGGGCAAAGGTTGCTGTCCCTGTCCCTTTCATCTGTCAGAATCGTGATTTGGAGCCTGGTCTATTTCTTTCTGATGCCTCTGCTGGTGTTCTTCTTTTTGAAGGATAAAGACCGCATCCTGGCATGGATAGCCCGGTTCATTCCCGAGGACCGAAATCTGGCCTCAAGGGTATGGCATGAAGTGGATGACCAGATGGGTAATTATGTGCGGGGAAAATTCTACGAGATTTTGATCATCTGGGCTGCCAGCTATCTGACCTTCACCCTGCTGGGTCTGGAATTTGCCGTACTGCTCGGGTTTTTTGTGGGCCTGTCCGTGCTGGTGCCCTATTTCGGCGCAACCTTTATGATCCTTCCCGTGGCCATGGTGGCCTATTTTCAATGGGGGTTATGCTCCCAGTTTGCTTATGTATTGTTCGCCTATATTGTCATCCAGATCCTGGACGGCAATGTCTTGGTCACCTTCCTGTTTTCAGAGGTGGTCAACCTTCACCCCATCGCCATTATCATCGCGGTGCTCTTTTTTGGCGGCATTTTCGGCTTCTGGGGCGTATTCTTTGCCATTCCCCTGGCTACACTGGTTAAGGCCGTACTGAATGTATGGCCCCGGCAGGTGGTATCAGAAGGGCAGGAATCCGGGGATTGATTATCCTTACCCACATGTCCGGCCAAAGAACCCGGAAAATCTGCGACAAACGGACCTGCTGAGCGCTTTTAATAGGGTCAACCAAGGGCGGCGGTCGGGTTGAGGCGCCACAGTTCGAAATTGAGATAGGCGGCAAAGGAGACCCATGCCAGGTAGGGGATCAGGATCAGGGCAGCAGTTCTGCTTTTTTGCCGGAAAGAAATGAGGGTGCAGGCGATGGCGGCCCACAGGACCACGATCTCCACAAAGGCGACACCCGGATTCTTGAGCCCGAAAAAGAGATAGGTCCATATTCCGTTGAGGACCAGCTGAATGCCGAACAGGAAGAGGGCCCCATGGACAGGGGCCCGGTCTTTTTGACGCCAGACCAGCCAGGCGGAGACCCCCATGGCCGCATACAGGACCGTCCATACCGGTGCGAATATCCAGCCCGGCGGGTTCAGGGCGGGCTTGACCAGCCCCTGGTACCAGGCGTCGGGTTTGAACTGGGAACCGAAGAGCGCGGGGGCAAAAGAGATTGCCAGAAATATCACCAGGCCGGTGATGGCGACCTTACGGCTGTGTCCGGTCTTGGTATGGGAAGGATGCTTCATTTTCATAAATGGGTAAATACCGAGAGCCTTTATCGGACCGGAAAATCAAAATAGGTATCGGGATAGGGCTCATCTTTCAACGTAAAATGCCACCACTCCTGGGCATACGGTTCAAACCCGTGGTCCATCATGAGTCTTTGGAGCAACATGCGGTGGGCCCGTGCAGAGGCATCGATGGACAGGTTGGTGGGCCAGGACACCGGGCCGAAAAAATCAAACCCAGACCCCATATTGAGGTCCCTGCCGACGCCCCCTGGGGCCCGATCCACCAGGGTCAGATCCACCGTGCTCCCCCGGGAGTGACTCGATTGATCCGCAATATACCCCTCCCGAAACAGGTCCTTCTTGTCCACGTCCGGGTAGTATTGGGCCTTCATCTTGGTATCGGACAGGTCTTTGGCCCACCGGACAAAGTGATTCACGGCCCGCTGGGGACGATAGGCGTCAAAGATCTTTATCCCCATCCCGAAGGGCTTCAGATCTTCCTGGACCCCTTTTAGGGCCAGAGCCGCCTGTCGGGTGAGGATGGGGCGGGCCGACACATAGCCGTCCACCGGCTCCCCCAGGAAATTGTCATGGGTGAGATACCGCAATTCCACCACCACGTCCGGTATATAGTCATCCACATATACGAATCCCTGGGGCAGATCATGCGCCAGGGCCGTGACCATGAAGGTCAAAAGCACCAGCCAGAATGTTCCCAGGAATAAAACCGGTTTTTTCATGGAGTTTATCCGCTTCTTCTTAAGTCTTGCCGCCATCCGTATATTACCCCCCTGTAAAATCAAGATGTCTCAGAAGAGGTACATGAATTTCAGCTTTTTGTCCACAGTAAGTGTGTTATGTCAAGGCCATTCACGCAGGCCTTGTCCGCACTCCTCAGATATTGGCTGATGTATTTCTAAGAAAATATTTGCCTTTCTCACACATCACCGGCGCCCATCCAAAGAGACATGCGGTGCAGTTCAACGTGCCTGTTTTGAGGCTCTTTCATTTTTCCTTGACTTAGACTCAATTTTCAATAAAATATCTCATCATTTTGAGTTGATCTTGATTCCATCACGAAAGAGCCCTTTAAGCCGTTAACTGGGCAGCTTGCCGAAAGTGCCAGTCACAATTTCGCGGAGAAAACCTTTGAACCTTTCCGCGCCTGAACCTTGTTGAAGATCCCGCTAATATTTTGCGGGAAACCTTTGAACCTTTGAACCCTTCAACCCTTCTAAAAGAGCGTCACCCAGTCATTGGGCTGTCAGAGAATTGGAAATGACTTGTACGAGTGTGGCACAGTGTTTGGGATGAGTCAACCAGGCGTGGGATATGCTGTCGGTCGAGGTGAAAAGCTGGCAAAAGAGTATAAATACCAATTGCATAAATGACTTATTTACTTATTTATGGACGTCGGAGCAGCCGACAAGGCTGCAATCTTGCTGGTGAGAGTCCGGCCGTATCAGTCGCTCGTGTCGGATACGTAGTGATGCCACATCCCGGGGCAGGTAACCAACCGGGCTATGCGTGG
>JAIPDZ010000262.1 GCA_021737425.1 Deltaproteobacteria bacterium | reverse complement strand
ATCAAGGCCGCATAAATGGTCTGATCGGGACCATTTTGGATATTAGCGAGCGCAAACGGGCAGAAGAACAAAGAGCGCAATTGGAAACCCAACTGCGCCGGTCCCAGAAAATGGAGGCCATCGGTACCCTGGCCGGCGGAATCGCCCATGACTTCAACAATATTTTAATGCCTCTCCTCCTCAATGCGGAAATGGCCCTGGAGGATCTCCCCGAGGCCAGCCCCCTGAAGACCAATCTGCAAGAAGTGCTCAAAGCGGGCAATCGAGCCAGGGACCTGGTGAAACAGATCCTGGCCTTCAGCCGCCAGAATCAAGAACAAAGGTCCCCCCTGCACGTGGGGCCGATTGTGAAAGAGGCCCTCAAGTTGCTCAGGTCCACCTTGCCCTCCACCATTGAGATACGACAAGAAATGGATATCACGCCCGGGCGCGACACCATCAGGGCGGATCCCACCCAGATCCATCAGGTCTTAATGAATCTTTGCACCAATGCGTTTCATGCCATGCAGGATCAGGGAGGAACATTGACGGTAGGGTTGACCCATGTCCCCATCGGCGATGATGCGGATCCCGCCCTGCGCGGGTTGAATCCCGGAACCTATGTAAAACTTACCGTAGGGGATACCGGTGGGGGCATGAGCCCGGATATCAGAGACCGGATATTTGAGCCTTATTATACCACCAAAGGAAAAGGGGAGGGGACCGGACTGGGCCTTTCCGTGGTCCATGGGATCGTGAAGAGTCACAAAGGCGCCGTTAGGGTGGAGAGCGAGCCGGGAAAGGGTACGACCTTTCAGGTGTTTTTCCCCCTGTTCCATAGTGAGGTTACTGTAAAGGAGGATTTGACCTCGAAAATCCCCGGCGGAAACGAGCGGGTGCTCTTTGTGGACGATGAAGCGGTTTCAGTGGGGGTCGTAGAGACCCTGCTGGAGCGGCTCGGGTATGCGGTCGATACCCAAACCAGCAGCGTTGAGGCCCTCAAGATGTTCCAAAATGACCCTCAACGGTTTGACCTAATTATTACGGACCAGACCATGCCCGGCATGACCGGTGCGGACCTGGCCAAGGAGATCATGAGGATTCGACCCCGTGTGCCCATTATCCTGTGTACGGGGTTCAGTGAACAGATCAATGAAGAACAGGCCAAGGAGATGGGCATTCGGGCCTTTATTATGAAACCGTTTGTCAGTCGTCAACTGGCCAAGACGGTCAGAGGGGTACTGGATGAAAGCGGGTAGACCGCTTCAAACGGAGATATCATGGCCAATATCCTGATTATCGATGATGAAAAGGCCATCTGCACCAGTATGGCCAGGGCCATAGAACGTGAGGGGCATGATGCCGATTATGCACTGACCCTTGAGGAGGGATTGAAAAAGATCACTGATGGGCGGTTGGACGTGGTGTTTCTGGATGTCCGGTTTCCTGAAGGGAACGGGCTGAAGGCGCTACCCAAGATTCGGGGGACCAAAGCCGCGCCGGAAGTGATCATCATTACCGCGGAAGGGGACTCTGACGGGGCTGAGCTGGCCATTAAAAGCGGGGCCTGGGACTATATTGAAAAGCCGGCGTCCATGGGGTCCTTGCTCCTGCCGCTGAAACGGGCGCTCCAGTACCGGGCCGAGAAATGGATGAACGCCTCCGCAGTGGTATTGAAGCGAGAAGGCATCCTGGGGAACAGCCGGAAGATTATGGACTGCCTCGATATTGTCGCCCAGGCGGCTGCCGGCGACGCCAATACGCTCATAACCGGCGAAACCGGGACCGGCAAGGAACTGTTTGCCAGGGCCATTCACGACAACAGTGCCCGGATCAATGGGAACTTCGTTGTGGTGGATTGCGCGTCCCTTCCCCAGGCCCTGGTGGAAAGCGTGCTGTTCGGTCACCGAAAAGGGGCCTTTACCGGTGCGGAAAAAGCCCGGGAGGGATTGATCAAACAGGCGGACGGGGGGACCCTTTTTTTGGATGAGGTGGGCGAGTTGAGTCTCGACACCCAAAGGGCCTTTCTGCGGGTGCTGCAGGAACGCTCTTTTCGGCCTGTGGCCGGCAAAGAAGAGGTGAAGAGTGATTTCCGGTTGATCGCCGCCACCAATCGGAATCTGGATGAGAGAGTCAATAAAGGCCGATTCAGAAAAGACCTTCTGTATCGGCTTCGTTCCATCTCCCTGGAGTTGCCCCCCTTGAGAGAACGTCGGGAGGATATTCCTCAGCTGGCCTTGTTTCATACGGCCAAACTCAGTGAAAAGTACGGCACCGGGATTAAGGGCCTTTCTCCGGAATTCCTGGAAAGCCTGTTTACCTATGAATGGCCTGGGAATGTTCGGGAACTCATGAGCGCGCTGGAGAACGCCCTCGGTGAGGCCGGAGATGAACCCACGCTCTTCCCCAAACACCTGCCGGACCGTATCCGGATCAAATTGACCTCCGGGTCTTTAAAAGGCAAGGACATGCCCAGGCCGGACCCCAACCCGAGGCAGCCCCAGCCTTTGCCCCGGTTTCGGGATTTTCTGCAGCATCACGAGCGGGGGTATTTTACAGACCTAATGTCCCTCACCCGTGGGAATATTCGGAAGGCCTGCGAGGTATCCGGATTATCCCGCTCCAGCCTGTATGAGCATCTCAAAAAACTGAACCTGAAATGACCCCCGGATTCGTTTGGCGTTGGGCCAAGCCTTTCTCCTGCCCTTAGCTATCCGGATTTCCGGATTTGTCCGGATGTCCGGAATTAGCCTAATCATCTGAAATTCCGATTTTTTTGGGTTATGCGTCCGGATTTCCGGACAAAATGTGCTCCTCGCCATATCCTCGCTTCTCGGCTCCCTTCTCGGTTTTTTTCGGATAACCATTTGAAAATAAAAGAATAAATGGTTTCGGTCCCTTTTGGCACATATCTTGATAGAGATTGGACCCAACATCAAAACGGGAGCAATGCCTCACATGAATACCCTGTATTACAGATCCCCTCACCATGAGGTGGGACAGAGGCTTCAAAAGACCGTGGAATCGGTGATGCCCATGGGGGTTCTCGAGGTCTTTCACAGCCTGGCGGATTTTTGTCAAAGGCTTCGCAGAATCCCCCTACAACCCCCGGGGATTGCGGTTTTATTTGCCGAAACCCGAGACGAGCTTTCGGAGTTCATCGGTGTCAGAGACCTGTTGAAGGACCTTCGGATCATCCTTGTCTTGCCGGACCTTGACGAGGAGACGGTCTCGAGAGGGCACGCCCTGTATCCCCGGTATTTGACCTATGTGTCCAGCGATTTCGGGGATGTTCAGGCGGTCTTGGAAAGGATGCTGAAGCAGGTCTATGGAACCCAAATTTGGATTCAGGAACATAAAATTATAAACAAGGAGGACAAGAATGACCCAAGGAACCCATGCACCGGATCAGACCAAGGGTGCCCCGGCCCGGAAGGCAGGGAAGTATTTGACCTTCTCTCTCGCCGATGAAGAGTACGGCATCGGCATTTTGAAGATCAAGGAGATCATCGGGATGATGCCCATCACCACCATCCCTCAGGCTCCCCGGTTCGTGAAAGGGGTCATCAACCTTCGGGGCAGGGTGATCCCGGTCATTGATCTCAGAATGCGATTCAACATGGCAGAGGTGGAGTACACGGACCGGACCTGTATCATCGTGGTGGAGATCGCTTCCCATTCCGGGACCCTCACCATCGGGGTGGTGGTGGACTCGGTCTCAGAGGTGTTGAATGTCAAGGGCGAGGATATTGAGGAGCGTCCGGACTTCGGCACCAGGCTGAACACGGATTACATTTTGGGCATGGCCAAGATGGAAGGCGGGGTCAAGATCCTGCTGGACATCGATCTGGCCCTTTCCACCGAAGATATCGCGGCGTTGGATAAGGCCGCTTAAGCGGCTTTTTAGATAGATCATCCATTAATCCTGAAAGAGGAGATGAAAAATGAAAAAACGATCCCTTAATTTTAAGCTTATTGTAGGTGGTATCCTCATTGTGTTGATCCCGGTTTTGGTCATCGGGATCTTTTCAGTGACCAAGGCGTCCAAGTCTCTGGAGGTCCTGGCAAAGGAGCAGGCCATCAATCTGGCCAAGGACCTGGCCAATATGACCCAATTGGTCCTTCAGGAGGAGGTCAAGCTGGTTCAGGAACTGCGTTCCTCCAATACCGTATTGAATGCGGCGGCGGCCGTGGATAAAACTACTGTGGAGGAATCCGGAGATGAAATTGCCGCGTTGAATGCAATGCTGTCCCGTCAAATGAAGGATCTTGGACAAGACCTGGAGTCCATCCTGGTGGCCGATGCAAACGGGATGGTGTTTGCAGACGGTGCAAAGGGGAAGTTCAAGGGGATGTCCATGGCGGATCGGGACTATTTCCAGACCGCAAAACAGGGAACCGCCAACGTTTCCACCCCCATCAAGTCCAAGATCTCGGGCAAGCCGGTGGCACCGGTCTGTGCCCCCATTTTGTCTGACAGCGGCCAATTTCTGGGGGCGGTCACCAATGTCATGAAAATGGATTTTCTCTCGGAAAAGATCACCTCGGTCAAGGTGGGGGAGACCGGATATCCCTTCATGCTGGATAAAATCGGAGTAGCCATCGCCCATCCAAACGAGGCCCATGTGCTTGAGACCAACCTGGCAAAGCTGAAGGGCATGGAGGCAATTACCAGTAAGATGCTGGCCCAGCAGACCGGTGTGGAATCCTATGTGTTTGATGGAATGAATAAAATTGCGGGGTATGCGCCCGTCCCCATGACCGGATGGAGCATCGGCGTGACCCAGCCCTCGGACGAATTCTTAGGCGCGGCCCATTCCATTCGAAACGTCATTATCGGGGTGGGAAGCATCTTTCTGGCCCTGACCATTCTGGGCGTCCTCTTTTTTGCCCGCAGCATCAGCAAACCCATCACCCGTGCAGTGGAAATGCTGAACGACGGGGCTGAACAGGTGGCCTCCGCCTCCACCCAGGTGTCGGCAGCCAGCCAATCCCTGGCCGAAGGGGCGTCGGAATCGGCCGCTTCCATCGAAGAGACGTCCTCCTCACTGGAGGAGATCTCCTCCATGACCAAACAGAACGCAGGAAATGCCAACGAGGCAGATACCCTCATGAAGGGCGCCGACGAGGTGGTAGGCCAGGCAAACCAGTCCATGAGTGCCCTGACAGACTCCATGGGCGAGATTTCCAAGGCCAGTGAAGAAACCTCAAAGATTATCAAGACCATTGATGAGATTGCCTTTCAAACCAATCTCCTGGCCCTCAATGCGGCGGTAGAGGCGGCCCGGGCGGGTGAAGCCGGGGCCGGATTTGCAGTGGTGGCGGATGAGGTTCGGAATCTGGCCCTGCGGGCGGCGGAGGCCGCAAAAAACACCTCGGCCATTATAGAAGGGACCGTTAAGCGGGTCAGTGCGGGATCCGAACTGGTGAGCAAGACCAATGAGGATTTCACAAACGTGGCAGACAACGTCTCCAAGGTGGGGGGACTGGTGGCCGAGATTGCGGCTGCATCGGATGAGCAGTCCAAAGGCATCGATCAGGTGAACGAGGCCGTGGGCCAGATGGACCAGGTGACCCAGCAGAATGCAGCCAATGCAGAGGAGTCCGCCAGTGCTTCAGAGGAGCTGAACGCCCAGGCCGAACAGATGAAGGGCATTGTGGCGGATTTGGTTGCCATAATTGGGGGAAACATGAGCGGGGCCAACGGGCACCAAAGGACCCTGAAGACCCGGACATCCAAGACACCTACGGGTTCCCGCCAGATTTCTCAGCAAGTCGCAACCGCAAAGGCCGGCCTGCCGGCTCAGTCTAAACAAGAGGCCAAGCCCCGGCAGGTCATTCCCATGGACGAGGATGACTTCAGCGATTTTTAACCCTGATACCCCCACGGGCATGGGCCTTGGGCTCATGCCCGTGGGGCTTCCATGTTTTACAACCCCCCGGGTCCTCCTTTCAACAGCCATCTCTTTTTCCGGATCGTCGGCATCCCCGGGACCGTAAACAAGCCGGCATGCGAAATCCACTGTTTTCATTAATTCGTCGGTAGCGCGAAAGGTGATTTTGTGTTATTTCCTGAGAGAGGTTTAAGGGTTCAGAGGTTCAAGGTTCAGGGTTAAAGGACCTTTGACCCTTTTTTTGCAGATGTCGCATATGAGGAAAACCTGGAACCATTGAAACTTTGAACCCTCTTCAGCCCATGTCGCACCCCATGGAAATCCTGGAAGGCCTGTATTTTGTCGAAC
>JAIPDZ010000261.1 GCA_021737425.1 Deltaproteobacteria bacterium | reverse complement strand
GTGGAGGTCCTGGATCACCCGGAACTTCGGGGAAAGCCGGTGATCGTGGGGGGCAGCAGGGAAAGGGGCGTGGTCTCCTCGGCCTCCTATGAGGCCCGAAGATATGGTGTTCACTCGGCCCAGCCCATGGCGACCGCTGCCCGCCTGTGTCCCCATGCGGTATTTCTGCCGGTCAGAATGGTGCGGTACAAATCGGTCTCAAAACAGGTCATGGCCATATTTCATCGGTTCACCCCACTGGTGGAGCCCCTTTCCATTGACGAGGCGTTTTTGGATGTCACCGGTTCCGAACGTCTCTTCGGTGACGCGGTCCATATCGCAAAACAGATCAAAGGAGCGGTTTTTAGAGAGGTAGGTCTTACGGTTTCAGCAGGGGTCGCGCCTTCCAAATTCGTGGCAAAAATTGCATCTGACATGGACAAACCGGACGGGTTGACCATTGTGTCCCCTAAACATGTCACCCGGTTCCTGGACCCCCTTCCCGTCAGTAAGATGTGGGGCGTCGGTAAGGTGACCCGCAAGGCCCTGGCCGATCTGGACATTTATACTTTTAAAGAATTGCGATCCACTCCCACAGATCTCTTGGTGAAGACCCTGGGTCAGACAGGAGCCCGAATAAAATGGTTGTCCATGGGAGTTGATGAAAGGGAAGTGGTGGTGGCGCATGAGACCAAATCCATAGGTCATGAGCAGACCTTCAGGCATGATATTTGTTCCTTAGATGATGCAAGGGCAGCGCTTCTCGCCCTGGCGGACAAAGTGGGGCGCAGGATGCGGGGAAGCGGATTCTTGGGGAAGACCGTTTCATTAAAGGTAAAATACCATAATTTCAAGCAGATAACCAGAGCCGTTACGCTGGATAGACCCACGGATGACGGGTTTGCCATTTATGCCGCTGTGTGCGGCCTGTTAACCAAAACCGGTGCGGGAAAGCGGCCCATACGCCTTTTGGGTATTTCCCTGTCCGGACTGACGGTTTCCAAGATCTCCGAGCAGCTCTCTCTTTTCAATTCAGGCCTGGATCGTCAGCACAGAAAAAATGTGAACATCGCCACGGATGTGATCATTGATAAGCATGGTGACAAGAGCATTCGCCCGGCCACGCTTTTTCCTGAGGAGTAAAGGATTGTATGCGCATCATTCCGGACTGGTCAGGACGGGCCTTGGATACGGTCGAGGTTCTTCAGGTAGCTGTTGATCACTTTTTCGGCGTCTATGTGAAACAGTTCCGCATAAGCTCGCAGGAAATTTTTCAAATATACGCTGGAGGGCAGGGCGGGAACGTCGTCCCTTTCAATGGCTTCTAATATGGGGACCGTGATTCGGGTCACTTCAAAGACCTCTTCGACTTCTATGCCCACCGCTTTTCTCAGGCGCTTAAGGTCATCCCCAGATATCAAATCTTTAGATAGCAGTTCTTCTGTGATCTGAGTGAGCTCCGTTTTTTTTATTCGTTTTTTGATGGTGTCTGAGATCGTGTTTTCAGCTTGGCTTTTGGTTGAAAAAATGGGGGTGGGTTTTTTTTGTTTCCCCTTTTCGACACGAGAAGGATCAATTTTCTTTTCCGCCACAAGACGCTTGTCGTATTGTTCTCGCTTTTGGGCATCGATCAATGTGGCAAAGGCATTTTCTATGCTTTCCAGAATCCGTTCTCGCTCTTCTTCAATAAAAAAAGAATATGAAATTGGGGAATCAGAGCTGTAAATGGAGAGAGCCTCTTTGTACGCCTGCCTGATTTCAAAAGTGGATGCATTGGGCGGTATTTCCAGTAATTCGTAATAGGTGAGTTCTTCAAATTTGGACATGCTGTTCCTGCTCGCTCGATGGATACGGGGCGCTTTCAGTCAATGTGCTCGTGATGTTTTTCAGGTCTGTGCAAGTGGGTGTGTAAGGATATTTTTCAGCGAACACGCTTTTGGCTACAATGGATTCAAAGATTCTTTCATTATAAGTAATGTTTCCCAGAAATGTAAAATGTGAATAGAAATGCCTGTTGCAGACCTTTTCAATCTTCTTTCCCAAGGCCTCATCCACCTGTTTTCGATATTGATTCAATACCAGCCTGAAATCGCGCTTTCTCAGTTCCCGCTGTAGCATCTGGGCCCTTTCCGGTTCCATTTGCATGATGTTTTCTACAATATCGAGCGGCGACCTCACCGCACCATCTTCTGTCTCATATCCAATTTTCTTCATGATCCGCGTAAAGCCATCCTGTTTCAAAATATGCTTTAGCTTTCTCAAATAGACAGCCTTGATAAATTGGACTGTGTTTTGAATGGAAGTGGGTTCAGGTGTAAAAACGGTTATACCCTGATGGGCGGACAGGAAGAAGTCAAGGGTATTATAGGTAGTGCCGGCACCCAAATCCAGTATGACATAGTCACTGGGCATCTGCAAAACGGCCCTGATTATTTTTTGTTTTTGTACGTAATAAAGATTGCTGACCTCCAGCGAACAACGGGTGGAGCTAATCAGATACAGATTCGGAATCTTTGTGGGGACGGCCGTGCGTGAGAGGTCATTGGTCGATTTGTTTATAAAGTTGTTCAGTCCTATCTTGGGATTGTCTACCCCCACCATGGTGTGAAGATTGGGCGTGCCCAGATCCAGGTCAATGAGTAACACGCTTTTCCCCTGTTTGGCCAACAGTACGCCCAGGTTTGCACAAACAAAACTCTTCCCGCTTCCTCCCTTTCCGCCGCCCACTGCCAGTATGTGTGCCATATCGTCCTGCTACTGGAGTTTTCTTGCCCGGTATGATAGAAAACCGAATACCTATATTGGGAAATTTCTCTGTATAAGTCAAGGTGAATTTCATGTACTATTTAATATTTCCTTTAAAATTAATAGGATTTTTGTGAAAGGAGAACCATATGGTGAGGGTAACATGTTTCGGGGGTGCTCAAACGGTAACAGGTTCAAATTATCTGGTGGAGAGTCCGTCCGGCAAAAAGGTGCTTGTGGACTGTGGCCTGTTTCAGGGGGGGCGGCAGATGGAAAGCCGCAACTGGGGGGACTGGGGGTTTGATCCCAATGCCATAGACACCCTGTTTTTGACCCATGCGCACATCGACCACAGCGGCAGGATTCCCAAATTGGTAAAGGACGGGTTTCGCGGACGGATCATTACTTCGCCTCCTACTGCGGAGTTGTGCGAGATCATGCTCCTGGATTCGGCCCATGTCCAGGAAATGGACGCCGAATGGCAGACCCGAAAGAACAGACGCCAGCATAAAAAAGAGGTCCTGCCCTTGTACACCCAGGCCGATGCCCAAGCCAGCCTCCAGTACCTGTTTCCGGTGGAAAGGGACCAGATCGTGGATGTGGAACCGGGAATCCGTGCTCGACTGAGAAATGCCGGTCATATCTTAGGGTCTTCCATCCTGGAGCTGTGGGTCCGGGAGGATGGGGAGTCCATTAAGATTGTGTTCTCCGGGGACCTGGGGAAGCGGGATCAACTCATTGTCAAGGACCCCCATGAGATCTATGATGCCAACGCCCTGTTTTTGGAATCCACCTATGGAAACCGTATTCACAAGACCTTTGAGGACAGTAAAAAAGAACTGCTGGAGGCCATTTTATATGCCGCGTCCAACCATGAAAAGGTCATGATCCCCGCATTCGCCGTGGAGCGGACCCAGGAGATCCTTTATATTTTGGGAGAATTTGCCCGGTCCGGGGAACTTCCGGACATGCCCATTTATCTGGACAGTCCCCTGGCCATCAAGGCCACCGAGATCTTCCGCAAAAACAAGACCTATTATGATGAGGAGGCCCGGGCCATCGTGGATCAGGGGTTTGATCCCTTTGACATGCCCAATCTGGTATTTACGGAGAGCACCCAGGATTCCATTGCCATCAACGAAAAAAGAGGTCCGGCCATCGTCATCGCCGGAAGCGGCATGTGTACGGCCGGTCGGATCAAACATCACCTGAAGCACAATCTCTGGCGCCCGGGCGCCAGTCTGGTCATAGTGGGATTTCAGGCCAAAGGGACCACGGGCAGAAAGATCGTGGATGGCGCCAGGCAGGTAAAGATCTTTCGAGAGAGTGTGGATGTCCGGGCCAGGGTCTTTACCATCGGCGGGTTTTCGGCCCACGCAGATCAGAGTGATCTGCTGACCTGGGTGGGGGGCTTTGAGAGCCGGCCCAAGGTGTTTGTGGTGCATGGAGAGCCAGAGGCCAGCCGGGTGGTGGCAGAGAAAATTCAGGAAAAGTACGACCTGGAAACCCATATCCCCGGATGGAAGGAACGGCTGATCCTTCAACCCAGGGAGGTGGCCTATGAAATACCCGAGGAACCGGAAGCAGGCCCGGATATCCAAAATCTGATGCTCAACGGGATCATCGATGTGGAAAAGGAACTCAAAAGGCTCAAAAAGCGTGTTCAAGAAAAAGGACGGATTGAGGATCTGGATATGGAGGATGTGGATCGCCTGGCTTATCTCAAAGAAGAGCTTCAGTTTATGAACGGCTGAGCAACTGGGTTACCATCCCACCTCAGGACGCGCCCCTAAGGGCTCACTCAAAAATAAGTTCGCAGAATTGACGCTCAGCTTTGGGTTGGATGTGGCTGTCGCGATTGAGTGAGCCCTAAGTGTGCGACCTTGCGGTGGCCCTTGACGTATGCTTTCAGTCCGGGTCGCCGCTCCCGATCAGAGGCAGTTGCTTTTCCACCTGGAAAAACACCAGAAACCTTGATTTATCTTCCTGGTTTGGCTCTGCTGCGTACTTGCGGCGTCGGATGGTGTAAAGCAATTCCGTATCCGCTTCCTCCCTCACCTTCTTCAGAAACAACCTCACCCCTTTGTAGCCGGGGCCTTCCTCCATGAACATGTAGGCGGCGTACGGGTTGGAAAGCAGATTGTGATGGGTGAGACGCTCGGCCATAATAAAAGCGATGGTCCCGTCATCCATGAAGTGGGGTCTGGCATAAACGGCCAGATCCACCCGGCCTTCACCGTCTGCAGTGGCCAGTATCCCTTCACCCTTGATGTCTTGAAAATAGGCTCTAAGATCCATAGGTCCTCCTTATATGGGGGGAAAGCGTGTTTGCAGGGTCTTGACAACCCTTGTTAAGCCATTATTTTATATAAAAAAGGAAAGAATGGCAACAACAACCCGCCCAGAAATGGGGCTACGAGCCGGGTCCAGTTATGGATACCGGCTTTTTTTATGGAGGTTTTGACATGGAATTGACGCAAAATATGGTGCAGAAACGGCGCTTTGAACTGAGTCCTCTGAACCAAAAAGGGGCATTCAGTCGTCTCGATGATTCCGACGACCGATCCTTTTACGCCAGGGACCGGTTTGTAAATCATCTGGATGAGGTGGCCTTACACACGGTTTCAGAACTGATCGGTCAACTAATGGTGGAGGCGTCCCCGGTGGTACTGGATCTCATGGCTGGCTGGGAAAGCCATATTCCCGAACGAATCAAGCCATCCAGAGTGGTGGGATTAGGGCTCAACAACAATGAACTGTCCCAAAACCCGGCCTTGACCGAGGTGGTCCTCCATGACCTCAATCATGATCCCCAGCTTCCTTTCCCGGATGATACCTTTGATGTGGTGTTAAATACGGTATCCGTGGATTATCTGGTGAAGCCGCTGGAGGTGTTTCAGGAGGTAGCCCGGGTCCTCAAACCCGGAGGCCTGTTTTTGGTCATTTTCTCAAACCGGATGTTTCCTCAGAAGGCGGTGAAGATATGGCAGGAATCGGACGAAGAGGAGCGGGTCATGCTGGTGCAGGAATTCTTCGAACACAGCGGATCCTTCGAAGCCCCCCGTATATTTGTTTCCAAGGGCAGACCCAGGCCCAAAGATGACAAGTATGCCCATACGGGTCTTCCCAGTGATCCCATCTATGCCGTATATGCGGATCGTAGGGGCGCAGAGGTCTCCAAGAAGCGGCCTGATCCGGTTGTGGATTATGTGGGGAATCTGGAGCAAAACGGCATCGAAGATCGCAAACGGGCGGTCCATGAGAACCTGTGCTGTCCCTACTGCGGTGAGCGGCTGAAAAAGTGGGCGGTCCCGGATAACCCGTTCGGACAGACCTGGGACAATGATTACATGTATATTTGTTTTAACGACGAATGTTCATATTATGTCCGGGGATGGGATCATATGTACAAAGAGGGGAACCGGAGTACGTCCTACCGGCTCATGTATCACCCTGAGAAGGACCGATGCATGCCCATACCGGTGCCCAGCCCCAGGGCTTTAAAGGACGGGATCGT
>JAIPDZ010000010.1 GCA_021737425.1 Deltaproteobacteria bacterium | reverse complement strand
CACTGCCGAATCATATTTTTTCTGGTGCCGCAAAAGATCTGCTTTTATTAAAAGGGCTTTTGGGTTCTGGGGCGCCAATTCCAGAGCCCGGTTCACGAGGCGTAAAGCCGCATCATGTTGTTTCTCTGCCCGCTTGACCCCGGCAAGCCCCAAAAGGGCCTTTTCGGAATCCGGCGCATCCAACAGAACCGCCCTGTAGATCCCTTCTGCCTCGGCAGATCGCTCCGAGCTTCGCAGAACCGCCGCCAACTTCAGGGACACGGTCCTGTCCCCGGGGTGGTGGGCCAGATACGCCCGATAGATGGTCTCGGCCCCGTAAAAATCCCCCCACCGGTTCATCTGATCCGCCAGTTTGAGTCTGATTTTTTGGGGGTGATCACTCACCTCAATGGCCTTGGTGTACAGATCCCTGCATTCGGATGCATGACCCAGGCTCCCTTTTACATCAGCCAGGGCAACGAGCTTTTCCGGGTCACTCTCCACCCTTTGGGCAATGCCCCGGATCAACGAACCCGCCCCGTCCATGTGCCCCAGGCGAACCAGGACCCGGGCCATCTCCAAGCGGATCAGCAGGTTGTCAGGGTCTTGATCGAGGAGCATCCGGTATGCATCAAGCGCCTCCTGCAAGGTGTTCGCGTCATAGGCAAGCAATCTCGCCAGGGCCCACCGGGCTTCAAAATCGGAGATGTGAGCCTGTAAGGGAACCAGGCTTTGAGACGGATTCCGGGACACAAACCCTACCACGCTCAGGGACAGAACACGGAGGGTTGTCCCTGCAGTAGGCGGGGGCATTTTCGCGGCCACACTCCAGGAGGGTGCCAATAAGCCCCACAGGAGGACCATAAGGAGGACAGGGCCGTAGGGACTCGGACGGCCGGATGGGACCGGATATAAAATCTTTTCCTGAGCCATCAGCAAGAGATCCCTTTGCCCATTACCTGCAATGTCTCCATAACCCCTTTAATCCAGTGTCTTTTTCAATTCTGACGCGGCCTGTTCAGGTTTGCCGGCCCAGATGAGGACAAAGGCGTACCGCCGCCTCACCTGGATGTCATGGGGAGAGACCTCTAAGATTTTCCGGTACTCGCTGAGGGAGGCCTCGTATTTCTTCTCCCAGCTCAGCATCTCAGCCAACTTGAGCCGGACCGCCTGGTCCTGGGGATGATGCGCCAGGTACTCCCGGTAGAGCGGCTCCGCCTTTTGGTACTCCTTCTGCGCTACAAAGAGATCCGCCATCAGGACCTGAGTATCCCCTTCTATGGCCTGGGGCGGGACCGCTTCCAAAACCTGAAGGGCCCTCTTTTGATCCCCTTTCCAGAAAAGGACCCTGGCCATCTCCAGCTTGGCTTCCGTAAGATCCGGTTTCTTTCTCAAGACCTTTTCATATTCGCTTATGGACTCATCATATTGCTTTACGTAGCTCAAGACCCTGGCCAGCTCCCAACGGGCGACCCAGTCCGGAATTTCATCCCCGGGCTTCACCGGCACCACCTGGACACCCCCGCGTTTGGGAGATGTCACCCCCTGCTTCAAAGGCGGAATAGAGAATTTATCGCCCTTTTCCTGTGAGTGGCCCATCCCCGTTCTTAGAAAAGAGATACAAAAGAATGAGAGACACGCACAGAGCAGACATTTGATCCATAGATGTTTCATTTTTCCTCCCCCAAGGCTTTCTTATATTCCAAAATGGCCTCATCCAGATGACCGGCCCAGGATAAAGACCTCGCCAGAAGGATACGCGCTGTCTTATTATCCGGATCATTTTGAACCAGGCGTCTATAAAGGATCGCGGCCCTGGCAAATTGGCCGAAAGCGACATAGATATTGGCCACCTCCTGGACGGCCGATTGCGTATCCGGGTTTCGTTTACGGAATTCTGCAAAGACCTTTACGGACTTTTTGAGATCACCGGTGGCCAAATAGGCCGTTCCCAGGTGTTTTAAGAGCGTTGGGGTCACAAAACCCTCATTTACCAACGTCACATAACAAGGAATGGCCTCAGAATATGCTTTTCTGGAAAAATAGTCCTCTCCCTTGCGGAATAAAATCCAATCCGGATTAATGATACGATACAAAAGAGTGGTGATGAGTGCAATGGCGATCAGTACCGTTATGAGCGTGATAGATCTCATCTTATTCACTGAATGGTACCTAAGACGAACTCTGAAAAGAGTTTCTAAGATTGCAGGAGATTGAACTGTTATCAGATATCCTATAGCACAAAACACCTAAAAAAATAAGGATATCCAGGAAAAATGGAAACCTGTGGCTTTGACATGTGAGCCGTCTTGTCCTAATATGAGCCTCATCACAGACAACAGCGGGAGATTGCCCATGGAAATTGTTAAACTCGAGGAAAAGGACAATTGCGTCAGGGTGGCCGTGAAGGGCCGGATTGATGCGGTCACTGCGCCGGAATTTGAAGCGGAGCTAAACCAATGGGTGTCACAGGGCACTGCTGATCTTCTCATGGACTTGAACGGTCTGGATTATATCAGCAGTGCCGGGTTAAGGAGCATACTGGGCATTACCAAGAAACTCAAAAAAGACGGCAGGGCCCTGATGCTCTGTTCCCTCAGGGATACGGTAAAGGAGGTATTTGATATCTCCGGCTTCAGTACCATTATCCCCATTTATGATTCTCCAGAAGCCGCTCTGAAGAAGAGATAGGGTCACTCCAGTTGCCATGTCCGCAATCACCTTGACAGCCGAGCTAAGCCAGTTGGCCGATCTTATCGCATTCGTCCGGCAGGCGGCCCAATCTGCCGGGTTTGTCCCCGACCGGATCCGGGAGATAGAGCTGGCCACAGAAGAAGCCCTGGTGAACATATTTCAATATGCCTACCCTGACGTCATGGGTAAGGTGCGGATCGATTGCCGGATGGTGAATGATTCCCGGCTGGCAGTGGCCATAGCGGATTATGGAATCCCTTTCAACAGCCTCGATTTTCCGGATCCGGACGTGGGCGCCGGCCTGGAGGACCGCCACACGGGAGGGCTCGGCGTCTTTTTGATGAAGAAACTGACAGATGATCGTCAATATCGCCGGGAGGGAAACCAGAACATCCTCACCCTGGTATTTGATAAACCAGGGTCCGGGAAAGACCGGATCGGAGATACGGCCCAGAGCGAACCCTTTGACCGGAGTGAATCATGGCCATAATCGAATATGAATTGGACCAAGGCGTGGCCATCCTCTTCATGAACGACGGGGAGAACCGATTGAACCTGAATTTTTTAAACGCCTTTCTAAAGGTGCTGGATGGGATTGAGCAGGACACCGATGCCCACGCATTGGTGGTGACCGCCTCGCATGAGAAGATTTTTTCAAACGGGATCGATCTGGACTGGCTCCTGCCCATCCTTCAGGAACAGGATACAAAAACCGCAGCTCTTTTCTTTCATACCCTGGACCGTCTCTTTAAGCGCCTCCTCCTCTACCCCATGGTAACGGTGGCCGCCATATCCGGCCACGCCTTTGCGGGCGGTGCCATTCTGAGCTGTGCCTTTGATTTTCGGTTCATGCGCAGCGACAGGGGGTTTTTTTGTTTTCCGGAAGTGGACCTGGGCATCCCTTTTCTCCCCGGCATGATCGCCCTCATTCGAAAGGCCATCCCCCCGTACAAAATGGAGGAGTTGCACCTCACCGGCAAACGGATCACGGCCGAGGAGTGTGAGGCCCATCACATTGTGGTGAAGGCCTGCCACCAGCAGGATCTCATGAAGGAGGCCTTGGCCTTTGCAGGGGAACAAAAAAAGCGGCGGAGCGTCCTGGCTGAGATGAAACGGCGCATGCACACTGCCGTGGTCCATGCCATTGAGGTGGAGGACCCGCCGGTGATCGATTCCGGCGTCTTTTATGTGTAAGCCGCCTGCTGAACCCTGCCCATGAAGCTGTTTTCCGGGTTATCCGATGCACCCCCTTGACAACCCCTGTAAAAGAAGCTATTTGAAAATGCTCAGCGAGCGCATTCCCCGCTGCTTGTTGGAGCGAAACGGAAATCCCCACTTGCGGGGCAGCGGGGGTTAGCGAGCGAAATAAAAAAGGTAAAAACTCCTTACATTTGGGAGATTCCCTGTAGCTTGCTACAGGGTTCTTCAAAAAAGGGTGGAAATCACGTTTTTGCTCAGGAGGAGATATCATGCCTGAAGAAGAGATCGGGGTCATCGTCAAGTTTTTCGCCAAACCGAGTGTTGCCGCCCTGGAAGTGACCAACGGAAGCATCAAACCCGGCGACGTCCTCAAATATCAGGGCCACACCACCGACTTTGAGGAGGCCATTTCCAGCATGGAGGTGGATAATGAGCCCGTCCAGGAGGCCAAGGCCGGTGACCTGGTGGGAATTCAGGTCAAGGAACGGGTCAGAGAAGGGGACAAGGTCTACAAGGTCGTGGCCTAATCCTCCAGCGCCCTCATGAGCCTGGGGATCATCTTCCTGACAAAGGCCTCCTTATCATAAGTGCTTATGGCGGCAAAGTTATGGTAATCCGGGTGATCCTCCCTGAGCAGGGGGATATTGGCCTGGAGTCCGGGGGCCAGGCGGTCGTACTCGGTTACCAAAATCACCAAAGGGAACTCCTCTCCGGGGTAGGCCTGCAGCCACCCCAACCGCTTCATGCATTCAAAACGGATGCGGTCCAGCAGAAAAAGATACTGGTCAATGACTGCCATCTTCTGCTTGGGGGGGAGTTCATTGAATTGAAAGCCGGAACCCAGGTTCTTGATTTCCATGATCAGTTCATACAGATAAAAGGTACCGTTCTCCTTGCCCCGGGCCAGAAAAGAGAGGGTTTCAAGGGAGATGTCCCCCAGGCGGGTCTCAGGCCCGAAGTCCTCATGAAAGCGGTTCACCCAGTTCCGGAACGCCCGTTTGACCGCTATGAGCTCCCGTTCCTCCTGCAGATCGATCACCCGCCGCATTTAGGTCACCTCTTTTTCCGAAAAGGGTATGGTCAATTCATAGACCCCCGCGTCCAAAACAGCCCGTATGGGGCCGTCTGACGCGGACTCGAAGACCTTGAGCATACTCTTGTTGGTGGCCAACACATCGGCCTTGAATCCGTGCAGGCCTTTGTCCTTGGCGATCTTGGTGAGCATGCGGTACAAAAAGGTGGCGATGCCCCTTCCCTGGTAGGCCTCATCCACCACAAAGGCCACATCGCCGTAGGGTTCCTCAGGCAGACGCACGTACCTCCCCTCTGCCACGATACGCCCTTCCCCCGGCTCCCCCAGCACTCCCACAATGGACATGGTATTGGTGTAATCAATGTTCACATATTCCTGCATCTTGGAATGGGGCATGGTTTTGATGGGGGAGAAATAGCGGTAATAGACGGCCTTGTCGGAAAATCGATAAAAAAGCCGCCGCATCTCATCCACATCCGAGGGTTTAATGGCACGGAAACGAATGGTCAGTCCCTCTTTGAAGGTATGCGTTACGGCCAGTTCATGGGGGTAGAGGCGCCCGGATTCCGCCAGATAGACCTGATCCGGATATAGGATGTTCTTTTGCTTGGCCAAACGCACCAGCTCTGCCCGGTCATCCGGATGGGCGATGTCGATCAAGGCCAGGGCCCTTTCCCGAATGGTGCGCCCGGTCAGGGCAGCCACCCCGTACTCTGTCACCACCAGATCGAGCGATTCGCGGTTGGAAAACTGATTCGGGAAATCCTCTACGGAGATGAGGATGTTGGCCTCTTGTTTCAGGTTTCGGCTGGGAAGGGCGAATATGGTCCGCCCGCCTCTGGAAAAGGCGGCCCCCTTAAAGAATTCCTGGGCCTCACTGGGACCGGCGCCCACATTCCCCTTTCCGCTGTGGAGCGCGATCCCGCCTGTGAGATCCACCTTTCGCGCCGGCAGCACCACGATAAACCGGTCGTTATCCCCGATCCGCTTGGGGTCGGCCACAATATCGATGCCCTGGAACTCGATGAGCGGATTGCGATGAAGCCATTGCATGAGCTCCTCCGTGCCCAGGGCATAGGCACAAACCGATTTTCCCAGGAAGATGCCTTTCCGCCGGTTGCTCACGGCCCCGCTCTTGACCAGCTCCATGAGTGCATCCGTAAAAAATGGAGAATGGACACCCAGATGCCGTTTCCCCTTCAGGTGGCGGGCCAGGGCATCAAACAAAGGGCCCACTGAAAAGGCGATGCAGGACCCGTCGTCTATGAGAGAGGCCACATTGGCGGCCACTCTATCAATGTCCGCATCCACCTGCCAGCGGGGGAAATAGATGAGTGGTTCTGTGGCCTCCACAACATAATCAAAATCGTCCACATGAACAAAAGTATCTCCCAGGGTTCTGGGGGCGATTTCATTGATCTCCCCCACCACCAGGGTGGCCTGTTCCATGGCCTGCCTGGCCGCGTCAACGGCCGGCCCCAGGCTGCAGTATCCTGCCTTGTCCGGGGGAGTGATCTGAATAAACGCCGCCCCCACTGTGATGGCGCCGGATTCGATCAGGGAAGGGATCCGGGAGAACCGGGTAGGGATGAGGTCGATGCGTCCGGCGGTAATGGCCTCACTCGCCAGCCAGCCTTCAAAAAAGGTCTTGAGACGGAATTTGTTCACATCCGTTTCCGGAATGGATACCGCCTCTCCGAAACTGACCAGTTGTATAAATTCCAGGTCCCGGAGATTCCCGGTTTTGGATGCCAAAAGGGCCTTGACCAGGGTGCGGGGCTCTGCCACGCCGGTACTTAGAAAGATGCTCATGCCCGGCCGGATCTTGGAGAGGACCGTGTCAGGGGGGACCAGTTTGGCTTTCCATTCTTCAGGGGTTATGTCAGGCATTGAGCCCTCTCTTTCTTCCGGGGCACGCTCCGGCTATCTCAGGGATTGGGCAAAGGCCTCCGCCACCTGGAGCAGGTTCTCCTTCCAGTCCGCACTGAGCGGATCAACCATGACCACCCTTGCACCCAGCTGGCGGGCCATGGCCTCGGCACTCTTTTCGGAAAACTGGGGCTGAACAAACACGCAGTCTATGCCCAGCTTTCGGGCGTACCGGGTCAAATGGACCATTTCCTTGACACTGGGGGCTTTCCCTTCCGCCTCTATGGAGACCTGCCTGAGGTGATATCTATCGGAGAAATACCCCCAGCTGGGATGAAACACCAAGATTTCAGAGCGCTTGGCGCCTTTTATGTCCAGTATTTCCCGGATGCGCGCATCAACCCGGTCCAGTTCAAGGACAAAGGCCTTTAAATTACGTTCATAGGGTTCCCTGTGCTCGGGATCCACACTGACGAGGGCCTCTGTCATATGGTGTGCGATCTGTTTCACCAGAGGCGGAGAGAGCCAGATATGCGGATCCTTTCCGCTCCCAATGGACGAGTTTTGGCCATGCCGGGTTGATTTTGGAGCGCTTTCTTGAAGATGCACGCGCAAGCTTCGCTTTTGGATGCCCTGGTCTGTATGGACGATCCGCATGTGAGGATTGATCCGCGCAAATTTTTGGAGCCAGGCGTTTTCAAAAGGCACCCCTATGGCAAAATAGAGCCTGGACCGGGTCAATGCCGTCATCTGGGTCGGTCTGGGTTCATAGGTGGCAGGGTTGGCACCTCCGGGGATCATCACGGAGACGGCGGCCACATCCCCGGCGATCTTATTCACGAAATAGGCCTGGGGCGGGATGCTCACCATGACCTGCACCGGCTCGGCCCCCAAGGCTCCGGAGCCAATGACCCGAAAGAAAACCCACACAAACAAAATCATTACGGCTTGGGGTTTCATACGCTTTCCCTTGAATTCGTCCTTATGCTTTCCTGGCCTGGATCACCCGGTAACGGCCGCTGTAGTCCTTCAGGCGGGTTTTGTGATCATATGCTTTGCTCCGGTCCATAAGCTCCAGGGCCCGGTCCATCTGATGGGGGGCCATCTCCAGGACCAGCCACCCGCCCGGATTCAAAAATCCGGGGGCGCCGTTTATGATCCGCTTTAAAAAATGCATTCCCTCATGCCCGCCGTCCAAGGCCCGGCGGGGCTCATGATCCCGCACTTCAGGAGGGAGATCCCCCATCTCCGAGGCGGCCACATAAGGCGGATTGGATACCACCAGATCAAATCCCCACGGCCCCGCCTTTAGGGGTTCCCACAGATCGCCCTTCATAAAGACAATCCGGTCCGACACCCCGTGGGTCCTTGCATTGTGGCGCGCCACCGCCAAGGCAGCCTGGGAAACATCGGTGGCCCGGATCAAGACCCGGGTCAGCTCCCGGGCCAGGACAATGGCGATGGCGCCGCAACCGGTCCCCAGTTCTGCGATGGCAAGCGGGTCTTCCTTTTCCGCTGCCGTCTCGGTGGCAAGGGAAAGGGCCTGTTCCACCAGGATCTCGGTTTCAGGTCGGGGGATCAGGACATCCGGACCCACGGTCATCTGCAAAGACCAGAATTCCTGTACGCCGGTTATGTACTGGAGCGGCTCTCGGGCCGCCCGGCGTTTTACCAGCGACCGGTAACCGGATAGTTCTTCTTCGGTCAGGGGTTGGTCAAAATTAAGATACAGGGTAACGCGGTCCAGGTCAAGCTGGTGGGCCAGGAGCACCTCGGCATTGAGCCGGGGGGCCTCGACGTGCTTTTCTTTCAGATAGGCGGTGGTGACCTTGAGGAGCTCTTGAACGCACCAGGTTTTGGAAGGCATGCCCTTAGGTGTCACTTCGTAATATCATCGCCTGCGGCCTTCAGGGCCAGGGTCTGGTAATGGGTGGTCAGAGGATCGACCACCATGTCCACCTCCCCTTGAAGAAAGGCCTCCAATTTGTACAGGGTGAGTCCGATCCGGTGGTCGGTCACCCGTCCCTGGGGGAAATTATAGGTCCTGATCCGTTCGCTCCGGTCTCCCGTGCCCACCATGGTCTTTCGTTCCTCGGAAATCTTGGATTGCTGCTCTGCGGTCTCGAGATCCAGAAGACGTGACCTGAGGACCTTCATGGCCTTGGCCTTGTTCTTATGCTGTGATTTCTCGTCCTGACAGGTGACCACGAGGCCTGTGGGGAGATGGGTGATTCGAACGGCGGAGTCCGTGGTATTGACATGTTGGCCCCCGTGACCCGTAGAACGGTATACATCGATACGAAGGTCTTCAGGATTGACCTCCACGTCAATCTCTTCTGCCTCCGGAAGGACGGCTACGGTGACCGCAGAGGTGTGGATCCGCCCCTGGGTCTCGGTCTCCGGAACCCGCTGAACCCGATGAACCCCGCTTTCATACTTCAGCCGGCTGAATGCGTTGCGCCCCTCCACCAAAAGGATGACCTCCTTAAATCCCCCGATCCCGGTGGCACTTTGGCTGAGGATGTCGGTCTTCCATCCCTGCAACTCAGCATAACGGGTGTACATCCTGAAGAGATCGGCGGCGAACAGGGCAGCCTCGTCTCCGCCCGTACCGGCCCTGATCTCCAAAAGGAGGTTTTTTTCGTCGTTGGGATCCTTGGGCAAGAGGAGATGCTTAAGGTCCTTCTCCAGTTTCTCGAGATCAGTGTCCAGCTTGTCAATCTCTTCTTTGGCCAGTCTCCTGAGATCCGGATCAGGGTCTTTCAGGAGGGAGCGGTTACTGAGAATCTCATCTTGTATGGATTGATGTTCTCGATAGGTCTTTACAATGGGATCAAGCTGGCTGTGCTCCTTTGCAAACCGCTGGTACTGCTTTTGATCCCGGATGATTTCAGGCCGACTCAACCGGGATTCCAATTCTGCATATCGATCTTCAATCTCTTTTATTTTGGCAAGCATGACCACACACTTTGCTCCCGGGGCAGTCTTTCAGGGGATATTCTCATGGGTTCGGGCTTGTTCCGTGGCCGGACCATGGCACAGACCACAGGCCAAGGGCCTCAAAAATGATGGGCTGAAAAGGGGGAGGCTGGGTGCAATGCATTATGAGAGAAGTTGCGCACAGGTATCATTCTTGAGATCCGCCGGTTTGGGACTTGTTGAACTTGGCGTATTTCCTCCTGAACCGCTCTACCCGGCCGGCCGAATCCACCAATTTTTGTTTCCCGGTAAAAAAGGGGTGACATTTGGAGCATATTTCGATGTGGATCTCCTTCATGGTGGATCCGGTCTCAAATTCATTTCCGCAGGCGCACTTTACCTTGGTTCGGTAGTATTCTGGATGAATCCCTTCTTTCATGGGTTGATTTCTCCTAAGTCTTCAGGGTAAACGTTGATCATTCGCTCATGGAAGCGAGAAATTCTTTATTATCCTCGGTTCCTTTAATTTTTTCAAGCAGAAATTCCATGCTGTCCACCGGGGTCAAGGGGGCCAGGAGCTTTCGCAATATCCATATGCGGTTTAAATCCGCTTCTTCCAACAGGAGTTCCTCTTTTCGGGTGCCCGACAGATTGATGTCTATGGATGGGAATACCCTCCGGTCGCTCAGCTTCCGATCCAGGTGGATTTCCATATTACCGGTCCCCTTGAACTCCTCGAAGATGACCTCATCCATCCGGCTACCTGTATCGATGAGCGCGGTGGCGATGATGGTCAGGCTGCCGCCCTCCTCCATGTTCCTGGCGGCCCCGAAAAACCGCTTGGGTTTGTGCAGGGCATTGGAATCCAGCCCGCCGGAAAGGATTTTTCCGCTGGGGGGGACCACGGCGTTATAGGCCCTGGCCAGTCGGGTAATGCTGTCCAAAAGGATCAGGACATCCCGTTTGTGTTCCACCAGCCGCTTGGCCATCTCGATCACCATTTCCGCCACCTGGACATGGCGCTGGGGCGGTTCGTCAAAGGTGGAACTGATGACCTGGGCATCCACTGAGCGGGCCATGTCGGTCACCTCTTCCGGCCGTTCGTCGATGAGCAGGACGATTTTCTGAATATCCTGGTTATTGGCGGTCACGCTGTTGGCAATATTCTGAAGGAGCATGGTCTTTCCGGTTCTGGGCGGGGCCACGATCAACCCCCGCTGACCCTTGCCGATGGGGGTCATCAGATCCATTATTCGGGCGGAGTAATTATCCGGCGCAACCTCTAAGGTGATCCTCTCCTCTGGATACAAAGGGGTCAGGTTGTCAAAGAGGATCTTTTCCCTGGCAATCTCCGGGTCCTCATGATTGACCTTCTCCACCTTTAACAGCGCAAAATACCTTTCCGACTCCTTGGGGGGCCGGATCTGGCCGGTGATGGTATCCCCCTTTCTCAGATTAAACCGGCGAATCTGGGAGGGCGACACATAGATATCGTCAGGGCCCGGCAGATAATTGGCATCCGGGGCCCTTAAAAAGCCGAAGCCGTCGGGGAGGATTTCCAGAACCCCCTCGCCGTATATCAGCCCGTTCTGCGCTGAATGGGCCTGCAACAGGGCGAAGGTGAGATCCTGCTTGCGCATACCGGAGGCCCCATCAATATTGAATTTCTTGGCCATTTCGGTCAATTCGCTGATTTTCAATTTTTTGAGCTCAATAAGATTCATAACTTGTCTCCATTTATCCGTCTAATTTCCATTTCTGCCATACAATCACCCCGGAATAGTGAATGGATACTCCCTGATAGGTAACCACCTGGAATTGAGGGATTCTGTAAAGGTTTCTCGTGTGGATTGTTGAACTTTATAAACTTCACCGTAATATTTGGGAAAGCTGTCCGCCCTGAGTCATCTCCTGTCTGTCATACCTCGGAAGCAATGGAATTCGCATGAAACGGTTTCAATGAAAATCCCAACAGAAGGGGGGCATATATTCCTTCAGGCCCGGCGGGGTCTGAAATAGGCATGTGAAACAGATGTCTGAATAAGTCCGGGGCTCATTATCCATGTGTGGACTGTGTTGTTGACCTTACAGAACTCTCGTATATGAGCTAAAGAAGGTTACTCAGCAGAGTTGTTATGGAGCTTTTTCAGATATCCGGTCTTTACCGAATCCCCCAAGAGGTAGGAATTATTTAAAGAATAAACAGTATTATAATAGCCCCTATAAGCCATGTCAAGCGAATTCGCCACAATTTGTGGTTGCGACCCCACGATCCTCCCTTTGACACCTTTGGCCTTTGGGACCAATCTTGCCGTGAGATTAGAGTCTTAGATTGAAACTTCTATGCAAAAAGCGAAGATGTTTTGTTGAGGTTAACGCCTTTGAATTATTTGCGATAAAGGTGTCAGGTGTCAGGTTTCGGGTGTCAGGTTTCGGGTGTCAGGGTTTATTGTTTGCTGAAACCTGAAACCTGAACACTGGTCACTGATTTGGTTGCGGCCGTAGGCCTGCATTGGGATGGCTGTCAAGTCAAACGGGGCCCGGGGCTCTGTTGCGGTTTCTTTTCACGCCCTGAGCGCCCCATAAAAAATATCAAAGAAATCTCTTGACATCTCCCTTCTCCTGATGCAGTATGCTTAACGCATAACCTATTAAAATATTTGGAAAAGTATCCATTTTCCGGACATGATTCCCCTACAGCTACCCCTGTTCACCTTTGCCCGATATGACTGTTAAGCGGCTGCTGATACTGATCCCCTCATTCATCATCCTCTTTTTACTCCAGTCCTATCTCTGGGTCCCTACCTATGAAGAGCAGACCCGGGGCAATCCCGAACGCCTGGAGGAATACATCACTGCATCTTTGGGCGATGCCACCGTACTCAATCCCATTTTGTCGGCCAACTCCGCCAGCAGCCAGATCGAATCCTTGGTGTTTGAAGGGCTCTTGGATCGAAACGAGGAATTACGATTCAGGGGCCGCCTGGCAGAATCATGGGAGACCTCTGAGACCGCATTTTTTTATGTAAATCCTGAGGCCGTGGTACCGGGACACGGAACCCTGAACGCCCGGGAGACCGCCGGGCTCCTGCAGGAGACAAAACAGACGGCCAATCATCCCAATAAGGCCCTGAACCGCTCCCTGGCCCGGGTAAAGGCCATCACCGTGGACCGCCCCAGGACATTTGTAGCGGAAAAGCAGGTGGACGCGGGGGAAAAGGATGCCGCAAGATCGCCCGTAACCGTACGGGTAAAGGCCCCTTCCAGGATCAGGCTCCATCTCGATCAGGTGGACCCGGACCTGTTCACCCACCTGAAGTCCCTCTTGGGGGAAACCTATTTTTCCTCCTTTGACGCCACCGGCTGTCTGACCATCGATCCCCCCCAGGATCAAACCACCCTGGCTGAACTGGCAGCGGAACTCCTCCCCGCCACGGAACACAATCCGGTCCTGGTGTTTCATCTCAGGCCGGGGATACAATTTCATGACGGCCACCCCTTTGACGCCCAGGATGTCCGGTTCACCTATGAGACCCTCATGGACCCCAAGACCCTCTCCCCCCGCATCTCCGATTATGAACCGGTCAAACGGGTGGAAGTGATCGATCCGTTAACGGTTCGCGTGGTCTACAAACGTCTTTACTCTCCGGCCGTCGGGACATGGGGGATGGGCATCCTTCCGGAGCACCTTTTAAACCCGGAGGCCCTCAAGCAAGAGGCCCTGGAGCGGGGCAAGGACCCTGCGGACTTTTCCATCCGCCAGAGTGCCTTCAATCGTCACCCCGTGGGGTGCGGCCCTTTTCGGTTTGCGCAATGGAAGTCGGATCAGTTCATCTCCCTCACCCGATTCGAAAATTACTGGGAGGGACCGCCCCATTATCAAAAGTATGTGATGCGGATTATTCCGGATCTTTTGACCCAGGAGATGGAGTTTTATGCAGGGACCCTGGACAATTATCAGGTCCAGCCGCACCAGGTCAAACGGCTCAAAAACGATCCCAGATTCCAGAGCTTTTCCGGGACCTCCTTCGGCTACTCCTACATCGGATACAATATGCGCAGGCCCCCCTTCAATGACCGGCGGGTACGACTGGCCCTGGGCATGGCCATTGATGTGAATGAAATCATCCGATACGTGCTGTACGGCCAGGGGGAGCGGATCACCGGTCCTTTTGTCAAGCAGACCGATTTTTACGACCATGACGTTTCCCCTGTCCCCTACGATCCCAAACAGGCGCTTTCGCTGCTTCACCAGGCGGGATGGACCCGCACCCCCGAGGGCTGGCTGGAAAAGGACGGCAAGCGGTTTGAATTCACCCTGATCACCAACAGCGGCAATGAGATCCGAAAGGCTATTCTGGCCATTTTGCAGGAAGCATGGAAAAAGATCGGAATCGATGTACAGACCGATGTGCTGGAATGGTCCGTATTCATCCAGGAAAGGGTGGACAAGCACGATTTTGACGCCCTGGTCTTGGGCTGGGTCATGGGAATCGAACCGGATCTCTACCAGATCTGGCATTCCAGCCAGACCCACCCTTACCAGCTCAATTTTGTAGGGTTCAAGAACCCGGAGGCGGACCGGCTGATCATCAAGATCCGCCAGACCTACGACCATGAAAGACAGGTGGAATACTGTCACCGGCTCCACCGGATCATTGCCCATGAACAGCCCTATACCTTTTTATACGTGGGAAAATGGACCGCCATCCTGGACAAGCGGATCGTGATCAAGGATGTGGACCAGGACGGGGTGGAGCTGTACAAGAAGATCACCCCCACCGAGACCGGGAACTACACCTATCATTTCAATAAATGGGTCAAGGTCCCTGAGATGCCGGAGTTCACAGCGGAGTGATGTCCATTAGATGAGGAACAACCCATGTTTTCGTTTATCGGAAGAAGCATCATTCAAAAGACCGTGACCCTGTTTTTCGTATCGGTGATCTCCTTTCTCATCATTCACCTGGCGCCCGGGGAGCCCAGCCAGGTGGACCCCATGAACCCCAAGTTCACGCCTGAAATGGTGGAGCGGTTCAGGCAGGAGTTTCATCTAAATGAGCCCCTTTACACCCAGTATCTCCTCTTTTACCAGGACCTGTTCACCGGCAAGATCGTTTCCTGGAAGGATAACCAGCCGGTACTGGCCAAGATATGGGAGCGGTTCTTAAACAGCCTTCCCCTGTTCATCGTGGGGACCCTGCTCACCTGGACCCTTTCCTTCCCGGTGGGCATCCGTTCGGCCATCTTTCGGGGGGGGATCTATGACCGGAGCGCCACCTTTTTTGCCTATCTGCTCATCTCCATCCCGGGCTTTTTCTTCGCCTACGTGTTGATCATTTTTGTGGTGACCGTATTTCATGTGCCGGTGATCGGGATGGAGACCTTCGGCATGGGCGCGGCATCCTGGCCCCACCTCTTCATGGACCGGGTCTGGCACCTCCTGCTCCCTTCGGTATTGGGGGCCACCGGCGGCATCGCCGTGCTCTCGAGATACGTGCGCAGCCAGATGCTGGAGGTGGAAGGCCAGGATTATGTGCGCACGGCCCGGGCCAAGGGGCTTGCGCCGGATCAGGTCCATTACAAGCATGCCCTCAGGAATGCCCTGCTACCCTTTGTGACCATGTTCGGTCTCATCCTTCCGGGACTGATCGGCGGATCCGTGATTATTGAATCCATTTTCTCCTGGCCGGGCATGGGGCGGATGGCCTATGAGGCGATCCTGGCCCGGGACTATCCCATCATTCTTACCGTGAATTTTTTGTCGGCCGTGCTGGTCCTGATAGGCACCTTTGTCTCTGACCTCCTCTACCTAATGGTGGATCCCAGGATAAGACTGTAAGGAGGGATAGCCCATGACCAACGGCCCGCTCATACTGGAAGCCCCTTTAGCCCCCAAACAGACCCGGCTGGAGGAGCTGTGGCGACTGTTTAAGCAGAACCGCCTGGCCATCATCGGTCTGTTCATCTTTGTTCTGTTCTTTATTACGGCCATTTTGGGGGCCGTGCTCACCTCCGGCCGCGACCCCCTCTTTGATCCGGCCCTGATCCGGCTCCAGGAAAAACTCCTGCCCCCCTTGAGCCGGCCCCATGTGGATGCATTGCCCCCTCAGGAGGTCCCCACCTTCGGCCGCTACCTGTTCGGGACCGACGACCTGGGTCGGGACGTTTTTTCGCGCATGCTCCAGGGCGCATGGGTCTCTTTGACGGTGGGGTTTGTGGCCGTGGGCATATCGGTCATGGTGGGTATTTTCATGGGCGGGATTGCCGGTTATTTTGGAGAACACCACCTGCGCTGGAACCATATCCTGGGCGTCACGCTCCTGTTGGCAGCAACGGTCATGGGGGCAATGGGGAATGTCTGGACGTCTCTGGGCCTTCTTATGGCCGGGGGGCTATGCCTAAGCCTGTTCAGGCTGGTAAAGCCATACCGAAAATTGCGATTCACCACCGCCTGGCTCTTTAAAAACGCCGTGTCCGTGGATACCCTGATCATGCGAATGGTGGATATCATGCTCTGCTTTCCCAGTTTCTTCCTTATCCTCACGGTGGTGGCCCTCCTGCCGGCCAGCATGTACAACATCATGATCGTCATCGGATTGACCAGCTGGATGGGGACCACCCGGTTTGTCCGGGCGGAGTTTCTGTCCCTCAGGGAGCAGGATTTTGTGACCGCGGCCCGGGCCTTGGGTATCGGCAATTTCCGGATCATCTTCCGGCACATGATGCCCAACGCCATCGCACCGGTACTGGTTTCCTCCACCATCGGCATTGCCACCGCCATTTTGACCGAGGCGGGCTTAAGCTTTCTGGGCTTCGGGGTCCCTCCGCCGCATGCCACCTGGGGAAATATCCTCTCCGGAGGCAAGGGATTCATATTTGATGCCCCCTGGCTCACCTTTATTCCGGGAATTGCCATTTTGATCGTGGTATTGTGCTTCAATCTGTTCGGTGAAGGTTTGAGGGACGCGATGAATCCGAAACTACGGGAACGGTGAGAAACAGATGGAAGAAGCGTACGCGCCTCCCCATAAGGACACCCTGCTTTTGGTGGAGGACCTCAGGGTCCACTTCCGGGGACACGACCATGTGGCCCGGGCCGTGGACGGGGTCAGTTTTGATGTGCATACGGGCGAGACCGTATGCCTGGTGGGTGAATCGGGGTGCGGAAAGACCGTGACCGCCTTGGCCATTCTGGGCCTGGTCCCCATCCCTCCGGGGGTAATCGCAAGCGGCAAAATCCGGCTTCGGGATACAAACCTCCTCACCCTGACAGAGGAAGGGCTGCAGGATATCCGGGGCAATCAGATCTCCATGGTGTTTCAGGAACCCCTCACCGCACTGAACCCGGTCTTCACCATCGGCGATCAGATCATGGAGGCCATCCAGGTCCATGAGAAGGTGTCCGAGAATGAACGCCGGCGTCGCTGCATAGGGCTCCTTACGGATGTGGGGATCCCTTCTCCTGAGGCCCGCCTGAAAGACTACCCGCATCAGTTGAGCGGGGGACAGCGGCAACGGGTCATGGTTGCCATGGCCCTGGCGTGCCATCCGGCCCTGATCATTGCGGATGAGCCCACCACGGCCTTGGACGTGACCGTTCAGGCCCAGATCCTGAACCTCATGAAATCCATTCAACACGCCTCGGCCATGTCTGTCCTGTATATCACCCACGATCTCGGGGTGGTCTCCACGGTGGCGGACCGCGTCTACGTAATGTATGCAGGGCTGATCGTGGAACAGGGGACCCGGGATCAGGTATTCCAACACCCCCGACACCCCTACACCCGGGGGCTTCTGGCCTCCCTCCCCTCCCGGAGCAAACGGGGAAAGCGGCTCTACAGCATTCCGGGCAGCGTGCCCAACCCGGCCTTCAAACCGAAAGGGTGTCCCTTTCATCCCCGGTGCTCCGCGGCCATTGCGGAGTGCGCCGTGGATTTTCCGGGCATGTGTGATTACGGCCACGGGCACCTGAGCCGGTGCCCCCCTGTGTATAGCCGGGAAAGACAGGAGTAGCGCCATGGATTCACAGGAGCGTATCCTCCTTAAAGTGGAGGGCCTCAAGAAATACTTTCCCGTAAGGCGCGGGTTTTTTCAGAGAACCGCGGCCCACATCAAGGCGGTGGACGGGGTGGATTTCGCCATAGCCGAAGGCAAGAGTGTGGGGTTGGTAGGGGAAAGCGGATGCGGCAAGTCCACCGTGGCCCGGGTCATATTAAAGCTTTTGGAACCGGATGCAGGGAGAATTGTATACAAAGGCCGTGATATTACCCCATTGAGCCCCAAAGAGATGAAACCCCTCAGGAAAGAGATGCAGATCGTTTTTCAGGATCCTTTCAGCTCGCTCAACCCCCGCATGACCGTAGGCCAGTCCATTGAGGAGGGGCTGCGGATCCTGGGCCTTTCAAAGAACAGGCGTCAGGGACGCAGGGATGAGCTTTTGGAAATGGTGGGTCTCTCAGCCATGACCGCGGATCGGTACCCTCACGAGTTCAGCGGGGGGCAACGTCAACGAGTGGGGGTGGCCCGGGCCCTGAGCGTGGAGTCCTCCCTGATCATATGCGACGAACCCATTTCGGCCCTGGATGTCTCCATACAGGCCCAGATCATCAACCTGCTCAAGGACCTTCAGGACCGGCTGGACCTCAGCTATCTCTTCATCTCCCACGACCTTAATGTGGTCGGCTACCTGAGCGACACCGTGGCGGTCATGTACCTGGGACATGTGGTGGAATATGCCCGGGCCGACACCCTGTTCGAGGATCCCCGGCATCCCTATACCCGGGTCCTTCTCTCGGCCGTGCCCTCGGTGGAGGCGGATTTGACATCCAAAATAAAAACCCTGAAAGGCGAAGTTCCCAGCCCCATGGACCCGCCGCCGGGATGCAAGTTTCAGGGGCGGTGCCCCTTGGTTGAGCCGAGGTGCAAACAAGGAGAGATTGATTTTTCAAGGGTGGGCGAGGATCACCTGGTCAGGTGCTGGAAGGCGACATGAGCAGAAGGGGGTCAAGCCGATTTTTCCTTGACTTTTGACCGGAGATGATCAATATTATTGGTTTACTGGGGGATAGTATAGCGGTAATACAGCGGGTTCTGGTCCCGTTATCCGGGGTTCGAGTCCTCGTCCCCCAGCCATCGGTCCCATCGTCTAGCGGTCTAGGATACCGGCCTCTCACGCCGGCGACACGGGTTCGAGTCCCGTTGGGACTACCATATACCATTCCAGCACCTTCCAATAAAGTCCATTAAACCCTGATTATTACTCTATATTTAGGGTTTTTTATTCCAGTAAGTTCCAGGGAAATCTATTGACAGCCGAGGGGATTTGACGGTACACTGTGACGGTACATGCAAAAACCGTCATTTTAGATACCGTCAAAAAGGGGATACCGTCATGGCTCTCACCGATACCGCCATCAGGAATGCCAAACCAAAGGAGAAACCCTATAAGTTGTCCGACGAGCGGGGGCTTTATGTCTTGGTTCGGAAATCAGGGAAGTATTTCAGATTCGATTATCGTTTCTATGGATTGAGAAAGACTCTGGCTTTGGGGGTATACCCGGATGTAACGCTGGCCGAGGCCAGGCGGAGGCGGGACGATGCGCGGAAACTCCTCAAAAAGGATGTTGACCCTTCCCAGCACCAAAAAGAAGCCAAAATCATGAAGCGGGAATTGATGAAGAACAGCTTCGAGACCATTGCGAGAGAGTGGTTTGCAAAGCAGGAACGGTCATGGAGTGAGGGCCATGCATCGAGGGTGATAAGACGGCTTGAAGTGAATGTTTTCCCCATGATTGGCAAGAGACCTATTAAACTGATTACAGCCCCTGACCTTTTGGCGGTCCTTAAGAAGATCGAAAAAAGAGGCGCATTTCACACGGCTCACAGGATAAAACAGATGTGTGGTCAGGTATTCCGTTACGCCATTGCCACAGGAAGGGCAGACCGGGATCCAAGCGCGGATTTGAAGGGGGCTTTGGTATCCATAAAAACGATGAATATGGCTGCATTAACAGACCCCAAGAAAATTGGGGGGCTTCTCAGGGCCATCGATGAATATGACGGACAGATCGCGACCCAATGCGCTTTGAAGCTGGCGCCGCTGGTCTTTGTCAGACCTGGGGAATTGCGGAAGGCCGAATGGTCGGAAATTGATCTTGACAATGCGACATGGACAATCCCGGGCGAAAAAATGAAAATGGGGCTACCCCATATTGTGCCGTTAGCCCGACAAGCTGTTGACATCTTTAAGGAAATTGAACCGATTACAGGTAGCGGACGGTATGTATTCCCGTCCCTGAGATCCAGCCAGCGCCCCATGAGTGACAACGCGGTGAACGCGGCGCTTCGACGCATGGGCTATGCCAAAGACGAAATGACCGGACACGGGTTTCGGGGAATGGCATCCACCCGCCTCCACGAACAGGGTTGGCCTTCGGCCGTCATTGAGCGCCAGTTGGCACATGCCGAACGGAACAGCGTGAAAAGCGCATACAACCATGCCGAGCATCTACCCAAACGGCGGAAGATGATGCAAGGCTGGGCGGATTATCTGGACGCGTTAAAGACCGGGGGTAAGGTAATTCCATTGAGGAGGGCGAGAGGAAAATAATAAGCTGGCCAGAAAAAAAGTCTTGACAAGTGAAACAAGATTGTTTATTTTCTCCTTTAGATGTTACATGTTCCAACAATCAATATACTATGAACTTTACGACTACGCATATTTTAAAGGCTTTGAAAATCAACCGGAACACCTTCCAAGATTGGCTGGACAGGGGCTTGGTAGAACCGTCAATCCAGAAATCCGGGAAACAAGGTGAGCCCAATCTGTTTTCTGATGACGATTTTTATGGAATAGCGGCGTTCCAAAATATGGTGTCGCAGCTTAGCTACAATCGGAAAAAGGCCGCGTCCTTGGTTTTCAAGCTGAGAGAAAATGTTGGTGGAATAAGAAAATTTTCCCCCTCGATTAAAGGCATGGCGGATATCTCATTTGCAGTCTTTCGGATTTGGACTTCTGAGTCTGGGGTTTTTATCAGGGTGGCAACCACCGTTAACCGGGATATTGATGATTTGACGGGTCCGGGCGCGACTTTCCTCCGAAACATTATTCGACCGAGTAGCAATAATATTGCGCCAGTGAAAAATAGGCCACCTGATGAGGTCATAATCTTAAATATGGCAAAAATCGTTGATGAGGCCACCGCTCAGATGAAAATGGTCGTCGCGGATTACTGATTTTTTTTGGACAAGATATGTTGAATGTTTCAACAATAAATAAAGGGGAAAGGGACATGAACAAAAGACTGAAGGCAAAAATTTTCGAGGTTTTTGGGTCTCAAGCTGATTTTGCCAAGGCAATTGGGCATCCGGAGTCCACCGTTTCACGGGTGGTCCGTGGTCGAAGAGTACTCCCAAAAAAAGAAAGGAAGCGCTGGGCAGAATCACTACATTGTGACGTCGCAGAAATTTTCCCTGAAACGTCCGAGGGGGGCTCCTGATCATGGCAATCAAATTCCTGAGACGCCCTGAAGTTGAGGAGAGAACTGGCCTATCGCGCTCGACGATTTACTTACGAATCAAGGAGGGCACTTTCCCCGCTCCCGTGAAATTAGGCGCAAGGTCGGTCGGATGGATTGAACACGAGATCTCAAACTGGTCGGAAGCAAGGATGCGGATGCGTGATAACGCGAGCGAAACGGGATAGGGATGTCAGAGTTGAATGATGAACTTCGAGAGGTTTTAGAGGCAATGGGTGTGTGGGACTGGTTGCTGTCCAAATTTCCGAATAAATCTGAAACCGAGCTTTTGGCGATGGTCGCTGGGAATTTTAATGGGGTGGTTGAGCAGCTTACCGCAAACGAATAAGCCCCCCGAGGCAGTGTGGAGGGCTTATTAGATATGAGTGTCAGGTATGAATAAATGATAAGACAAGAAACGCGAAAAGTCAAGGGCTTATCGAGCCTAAAGCATGAGCGGGCGTATGTTGCGATTAAGCTCGCTTACCCTCAAACGCGAGGCACTCACTTACTGGATGGTGAAGCATTTACAGATGAAACCTACCGTCGCCTCTATTTGGCTATCGAAAAAGCGGGGCCAAGTGAGGACCCCCTTTTCAGCGTTATGGATGCGTTGGAAAAGTTGCAGGTTCAGGTTGACCACGAATTCCTCTCCGAACTTGCCCAGGAGCCAGTGAACGGGGCAGGCTTAGGGAATCTCCAGGCTAAGCTCCAGGAGCTCGCTACGCGGCGAAAGGCTTCGCTGGCCCTATTCGAATCAGCCGACAAGTTGATTGACCTTTCTGAAGATCCTTCAACGATTCTGAATGAATTATTAGCACAAGCCAAAGAGTTTGCGCACGAAGCCGGGGAATACCGGCCCTCCCTCGAAACGTGCGTGCTGGACTTGCCCGCTCTTCAGAAGATGGAGATTCCGGAACGCCAGAAAATATTCTCCTGGCTTTGCCAAGGCGGGCTGGTAATGCTCTACGGGCCCCGAGGGATAGGCAAAACCTTTTTCGTTCTCTTCTTGGCCATAGCGGCGGCGTGTAATCGGCCTTTTATGAAGTGGGGCAAACCGAGCGAGCCGGTAGGCGTTCTGGTGATTGACGGAGAGATGGCCTTAGCAGACCTCCGTGAGCGGCTTACCTCCCTTCTCCCTGGGAAGCCAGTAGAACCGCTGAAAATTCTGAGCGGCGAGGTGGCGTTTACCCAATTTGAGCGAGACCTCAATTTCGTGAACTCAGACACTCAAGAGGGAATTTTGAAGATACTCGATAACGATAAACGGATCCGCCTGCTCATCATCGACAATATAAGCTGCCTGTTCAGGGGGATCAAAGAATCCTCTAAAGATGACTGGGAGAAGGTTACCCCTTGGCTGCTGGCGATTCGTCGGAGGGGGGTTGCGGTGGTTCTCGTTCATCATGCCGGAAAGGGTGGAGACCAGAGGGGAACGAGTGGCCGGGAAGACATGCTGGATACGGTCGTAAAACTTGGCTCAGTGCAAAATGATGTAGCGGATGGGGCCAAGTTTACGGTCACCTTCACCAAAAGCCGTGGTGCCTATGGTGAGGACGTTAAGCCCTTTGAGGCCTCGTTAAGCCTTGGAACCCCTGAATCATGGACCTGGAGGCCCATTGAGGATTCGACTTACGACCGGATGCTCGCGCTCGCCCGTGACGGCATTGACACCGTTTCAGACATGGCAGATGAGTTGAAGGTATCAAAAGGCCTGGTGAGCCGACTGAAAAAGAAGGCGATTGAACAGGGTGACCTACTGCCAGGGAGAATGATTCACCCGGTAGAGAATGAAAAATGCTGATTAGAAGTTTACATGAAAGTTTACCAGTAAAAAGCAAAAGTTTACCAAATTTAAGGTGTAAAATTTACACCAGCATTTTAGTAAACTTTAGGATAATTCCTCAATGATTTCAGGGACTCAAAAGTTTACCAAGGGGGTAAATGTTCATGAAAGTTTACAGGGGGTGTAAACTCTCAGTTTACCAAAAATTTACCAGAAAATGGACAGGGGTAAACTCTTATTGAAGGTCGAAAAATGAATAGATGTCCGGAATGTCAAGCCGTCGTCAACCCGAATTGGGGCCACTGCATCTGTTGTGACGCCCCATTGAACGCAGGGGCAGGACCGTCATTTCAAGGCCGCGCTGACAGCGCATGCTCTGGCCAACCTTCTTTCGAGCACCATGTAACCCTGGCAGTCGCTGAACTCAATCGGCTGGGCGTCAGGATGATGGATTACTCTGAGAGTACACGACACCAGGCCTTCGTTTTGGAAAGCCAGATCACCCAACAGGCCAAGAATGGGGATCTTGCCAGGGCAAAAGAAACCCTCCAGGCCTGGGAAAGATGCTGGATTCCGGAGGCGGTCAAATGAGAAACCGGGGCCGGAAATCCAGAGCACTTTATCTCAAGCGGCTTAAGCACAACAACCGTGAAATATAAAGAAGGAGAATAAAGAAAGGAGACTAACTATGTCGAACGTATTGCAAAAGGACCCCAAAACAGCAGCCATCTTCAGGTACATTGCGGGGCAGTTGGGCAAACTTGAGTTGAGACTTGAAGAACTGGAAAAACAGTGTGACGTGGAGCCACCGGCCTGTTTAAGGCTGCGCAAGGCTGAGCCACAGGGTGAAAACGATGGCACACCTACGCAGTGATCGGTGGGACCATTGGTACAGGGTTTGGAGAGAGGTCTCCGCAAACACAGGGATGACACTAATGTCGTTTTGTGAACGCGAAGGCCTGCCCCTCGAAAACGCCCGGAAGGCATTTGCCAGGCGGAATATGGCAACCGGGAAAGACGGAAAAACCGCCCGGAAGGACGCGACATCCAAATGGGAAGGCCTGCGCATTCAATTCCTCGAAGGCGATTTTGAGACCCTTGCCCATTTTGCACGCGCGAAAGGTCTGAATTCTACGACAGGCTATTTCGCCAAGAAAACAAAGGGTTGGCTTGCTCAAAAGGCGGAAATCAAGGAGCGAACCAAGGCCGAAAACGTGGCGGCAATAGCCGAACAGAAAGGAGCTGACGCGATTGCGAAACTGCATAGCCGCGTCCTCCAGGCACTCTATCAGGCCCTCCAGGATCTCGAACAAAACGGGGCGAAGCGCGCGGAGATCCAAAAGGGAATTGCAACCGCCAAGGACAGCCTGGAATTGACCAGGAATGTTAGCGTGGTGATTGATTCTCTCCTTAAATTAATGCCCGCAATCTCTAACATTGAAAGCACTGTGGCCGTTCGCGACCTCTTGAAACGATTTGTTGAACAAGACCTTGACGTGACCAGAGCGGCGGTCTTGTGCGAGGAAATTGGCGTGGCGCTACCGGAAACCATTAGAATTCTCTTGGGAAAAGAGGAGCCACCGGAACCTATGGATGGCGGAAACGAATTTCCATCCGATGAGGAACTCGAACAGAGGCGTTTGGAAGCCATGTCGAAAATCAATAAGGAAATCAGTCACTTCCTCCCCGACCGTCAAAAGGAGATTGAGGAACTTAAAAAGGAACTGGAGGCCCATGACTCATTTTCCGATGATGCCCACAAATCCTGAAAGCAGGCACTACAACGAATACTTCAAAAGACAGCAAGAGTCCGAATCCCATTTCTGTCCTTTTTCAGCCATTTCTTGACAATTGTGGTCCAAATGAGTATAAAAGTCCTCACAATTTCAAATAATTAAATCTTCTCAATGATTACCCTCTACGAGGCAGGTGTGCCATGGCCAAAAAGCTCTCTCCGAAAGAGGTCAAACAGTATACCCATGATGACAAAAAACGGGTGAACAACCCGCCCGTCGGATTGGTGACGCCAGACACGGATAAGGACGGGACCAAAAAAACCTACCAGTATGATCCTCACTTCGACCCGGAATTGCAATGGGCGGGCAAGGCCGAACATACCTCCTTTGAGATCGACACGGTTTCGCTTCATGTCCATGAGCGGATCGATCCCAAGTCGATAATGACTTCGGTGAAAAAGGATGATACCGAACCGAGTCAAATGTCTCTTTTCGAGAGGGCCAGGCGCCCTCTGCGTGAAGAGATCGAGTTTTACAAGCATCGAGACGGGTGGGCAAACCGTTTGGTGGCCGGGGATTCATTGCTGGTGATGAATTCACTCCTTGAAAAGGAGGGCATGGGCGGCAAGGTTCAGGTGGTATATTTTGACCCGCCTTACGGGATCAAGTATGGCTCAAACTTCCAGCCCTTTGTAAACAAACGGGATGTCAAGGACGGCAAAGACCAAGATCTAACCTGCGAGCCTGAGATGATCAAGGCTTTTCGGGATACTTGGGAGCTGGGCATCCATTCTTACCTCACCTACTTGAGGGACAGGCTGCTCCTGGCCAGGGAATTGCTACATGAGTCCGGTTCTATATTTGTGCAGATTAGTGATGAGAATTTGCATCTGGTGCGGTGTATAATGGATGAGGTGTTTGGGGTGGGGAGCTTTCAGCGGCTAATAACGATCCAAAAGAGGTCTCCACAACCTGACAAATTTCTGTCCGGCATTTCAGATTACTTGATTTGGTACTCAAAAAATCCCGACAAAACGAAATACAATCAACTCTATATTCTTCCAGAGGAAACTTATGGAGAGGACGACTTTGTCACCAGCGATCTAACGTCCTCTCATGAATATCATCGTACGCCATTTTATTTTGAAGGGAAAACATTTGTACCTGGGAACAGATATTGGTCGACCAGCATTCAAGGGCTTAAAAACCTCGAGAAAGCCCAAAGACTAATAGTTTCAGGGAATACGCTAAGGTATAAACGATTCAAGAAGGATTGGCCTTGCCATCTAATCGGAAACATTTGGAGCGATGTAGTCTTCTCACCTTTTATGGAAGATAAGTTGTACGCAGTACAGACTTCTGTAAAAGTAATTCAACGTTGCCTACTCATGACCACCGATCCCGGCGATCTGGTCTTTGACCCCACCTGTGGTTCGGGAACCACGGCATACGTAGCCGAACAATGGGGCCGCCGGTGGATCACCTGTGATACGTCAAGGGTGGCCACGACCCTGGCCAAACAGAGATTGATGACCGCCAGCTTTGAATACTACCAACTGGCATATCCTGAAGAAGGCGTGGGGTCAGGGTTTCTTTACAAAACTGTTCCGCATATCACTCTCAAATCCATCGCTAATAATGAGCCCCCTACTGAAGAAACCCTCTATGATCAACCCTTGATTGACCGGAAGAAAACCAGGGTCACTGGACCTTTTACTGTAGAGGCTGTGCCCTCACCGGTGGTGAAATCCATTGAAGAAATTGAAACTGAAGTTCCAGTCGCGGATTCTTCAATTGTTCGCTCAGGGGAAACCCTTCGCCAGACGGAATGGCGGGATGAACTGTTCAAGAGCGGGGTCCGCGCAAAGGGTGGCAAGAAAATTCAGTTTACCCGAATCGAGCCTCTATCCGGCACCCGCTACCTTCAGGCTGAGGGCGAAACATCGGATGATGGACCAAAACGGGTGCTTGTTTCATTTGGACCGGAACATGCTCCCCTGGAGCAACGGCAGGTAGAACTTGCTATTGAAGAGGCGATGTCCATAAAACCGAAAACGGACATGCTTATTTTTGCGGCCTTCCAATTCGATGCAGAGGCGGCCAAAGACATCGATGAAACCAACTGGCCCGGAGTAATGCTCCTCAGGGTGCAGATGAATGCCGATATGTTCACCGATGACCTGAAAAAGAAACGGGCATCGAACGAATCCTTCTGGCTTATGGGCCAACCTGATGTGAGAATCAGTAGGATCAAAGAGGGTGGGGACAAGGGTAAAATCCAGGTGGAGGTAGCTGGATTCGACTATTACGATCCCAAATCCGGCAATGTAGAGTCCGGCAACCAAAGCGATATCGCCATGTGGATGCTGGATACGGATTACGACGGGAGAAGTTTATTCCCTCGTCAGGTTTTCTTCCCAATGGCTGGGGCCAAGGAGGGCTGGGGGCGTCTTGCTAAAAGCCTGAAGGCAGAAATAGACAAAGATAAAATGGACGCTTTTCGAGGCACAGTGTCTTTGCCTTTCAAGCCTGGTATGCAGATCGCCGTAAAGATTATCGACGCAAGAGGGGTTGAGAGTCTAAAAATTGAAAAAATTTGAGATAGATGATTTCAGTGACTACATCCTATATGTAGATGAAAGCGGCGATCATGGCCTGGCATCAATTGATCCCAACTATCCGGTTTTCGTTCTCGCCTTTTGCATTTTCCACAAAGAACAGTATGCAAGCCAAGTCGTTTCTGCTGTTCAACGCTTCAAGTTCAAGTATTTTGGCCATGATATGGTCATCCTACATGAGCATGATATACGAAAGGATAAAGGCGATTTCAAGTTCCTGAAAAACAAAGAAAAGAAAGATGCGTTCTTGAATGAGCTGACGGAAATGGTGAAACATGCCCCGTTTACTCTTATTACGACGGTGATTAAAAAAGATTTGTTGATGGCTCGGTACGTAAAACCCGAAAACCCTTACCATATCGCTCTGGGCTTTGGCCTGGAACGGGCATATCGATTTCTGCAAAGCGATGGGCAGACCGACAAAATCACCCATGTGGTTTTTGAGAATCGTGGTAAGAAAGAAGACGATGATCTGGAACTGGAGTTCAGGCGAGTTTGTGATGGGGGCAATTATTTCTCAAAGCATCTGCCTTTTCGTATTGTTTTTGCAGACAAGAAGACCAATTCCGGTGGTTTACAGTTTGCTGATTTGGTAGCCAGGCCAATTGGCCTATCAATTCTAAGGCCAAGTCAAAGCAATAGGGCCTTCGAGGCTTTGAAGAGCAAATTTTACTGCGATAGAAGGGGTAAAATAGATGGATGGGGGCTGAAATGTTTCCCCTAAAAAACAAAAAGCCGCGATAATCACCGCGACTGATTGCCGACCGGGAATCCCCAATCCGTGTTAAATAATATATATTTTGCCGGGAATGTCAAGCAATATTTTCCAAGAAATGACATTGGAAAGGCTATCAATTGAGCAAACAGCAGATCAAAAAACTAATCATTAATTCTCCCTACGAAGAGCCTACCCGATTCTGGCAGTATGTACGTGAAAGCAGGGAGTTTTCCCTGGAATCGGACAGACGTCCAGCTGGATATATCATCGCCACCCCACAGTCAAAAGGGTTTGACGATCCAGGCGTATTTGTCCCTATCGAGCTGGTGAACACCATAAGGCCCCGGGTCAAGGACTGGAGGGAAAGAGGATATCCTGGTGTGACGGGCATCACTAAACGGCTTCTCGCCCACTGGCAGGACCCGGATGAACGACAGGACCGGCGATTTTTCTTCTGCCAGCTTGAGGCCATTGAAACTCTTATCTGGCTCACCGAGGCCCCAGTTGCAGAAAAGATCGGCATCCACATTTCGTCTGACGGCGGTGAATTTGTTCGCTGGTGCTGCAAGATGGCGACCGGAAGTGGAAAGACCATCGTAATGGCTATGGCCATCGCCTGGCATGTTTTAAACAAAGTGGTAAATCGACAGGATGCGAGGTTTTCCAAAAATGTTCTGATCGTCGCTCCCGGTCTAACCGTCAAGAGCCGATTACAAGTCCTGAATCCTTTTGATAATAACAACTATTACAAATTGTTCAACATTGTACCGGGGGGGCTATTTGACAGGCTTCGCCAGGGAAAAATTATGATCCAGAACTGGCACGGGCTCCAATGGGATACCGAAGAAAGAATTGCCAAAAAGAAAACGGTCGACAAACGCGGTGCCAAGAGCGATGAGGCATATGTCCGAGATGTGTTGGGAGATATGTCGGAGGCAAGAAAGATTCTGGTGATTAATGATGAGGCTCATCACGCCTGGCGCGTACCAGCGGAATCAAAGGTCAAAGGGGTTAAAAAAGAGGAGATTGAGGCATCCACCGTGTGGGTTGGAGGTCTCGACAGAATTCATAAGGTGAGGGGTATTCTTAAATGTCTTGATTTTTCGGCCACGCCTTTTGCTCCCTCCGGAAAGAAAAGCAGTGAAGAGGCACTTTTTCAATGGATCATCTCCGATTTTGGCCTGAATGACGCAATTGAGGCCGGACTTGTAAAGACGCCGCGTGTCGTTATCCGGGATGACGGCAAGCTGACGAAGGATTATAAATCCCGTTTGTATCACATCTATATGGACAAAGAGGTAAAGGACGATGTAAACCGCAAGGCAGGTGAAACAGAGCTATTACCTGATCTCATTACCAACGCCTATTATCTTCTCGGTAAAGACTGGTTGGAGACAAAAAACAAGTGGACAAAGGAGGGACACACTATACCGCCGGTGATGATTACAGTGGCGAACCGAACTGAAACCTCTGCCCGCATTAAATATGCCTTTGACCACCATCAGATATTGATCCCAGACCTGTGTGATATCGAAAAAACGCTTCAGATTGACAGCAAAGTCTTAGAGGCGGCGGAAGCAGCGGATGCGTCTGTCTTAATAGATGAGAATGGCAAAAAATTGACCAGGAAGCAGCAGGCTGAGTTATTGCGTCAGCAGGTCGATACAGTCGGGAAGAGAGGAGAACCGGGAGAACAAATTCAAAATGTAATCTCTGTGGGTATGCTCTCCGAGGGCTGGGATGCAAGCACTGTGACCCATATCATGGGGCTGCGAGCCTTTTCGAGCCAACTTTTGTGTGAACAGGTTGTGGGCAGAGGGCTTAGGAGAACGTCATATGATTTGAACCCGGATGGCCTTTTTGCCGCTGAATACGTTAATGTCTTCGGCGTGCCGTTCACCTTCCTTCCTCATGAAAACCAGGAAGGCCCGCCACCCCCTCCACAAAAACCCAAGACAATCATTGAAGCTGTTAATGATAAAAAGAGGCATGAGATAGCTTGGCCGAATGTTATCCGAGTAGATCATATTTATTGGCCCCGACTTACCATTGATCTGACCAAAATAGAAGAAATCGAACTAAATCCCACCAAATCCATAACAGAAGCCGAGTTAGCTGCAATTATTGCCGGAAAACCGAACCCGGCGGCTTTGTCAGAAATTGACCTCAATGAGATTGGTGAGAAATTCCGTCTTCAAACTATTATATTTGAAACTGCTAAAAGAATTTTCAATTATGAAAAACCAAACTGGAAGGGACAGAAGGAATTATTGTTAGTTCAATTGGTTCGAATTGTGGAGAAATTTCTCGCTTCGGGTAAAGTTACTATAAAGGGCAACCTCTTCACCCAGGGAGAGCTACGCAGGCGCATATTGATTATGCTGAACCTGAATAAGATTATACAGCATGTCTGGGAAGCCATTAGAACTGAGAATACTGAAAAATTGGTTCCAGTTTTTGATAGTGAGAACTCGATCCGAAAAACAGGTAATATGCGAACTTGGCAGACAAGCAAGCCTTGCCAGTGGACCCTAAAGTCACATATTAATTTTTGTGTTTTAGATTCAACCTGGGAAGCATCGGAAGCCTATATCCTGGATAGGCACCATAATGTCGAATCCTGGGTTAAGAATGACCATATCAACTTCATGGTGCTCTACAATTACCAGGGCGTTATAAGAAAGTATTACCCAGACTTTATAGTCAAGCTGAAAAACGGAAGCCAGCTTATTCTGGAAACCAAGGGCAAGGATAATCAACAGAACAGAACGAAACGGGCCTTTCTTGATGAGTGGGTGCGTGCGGTGAATAATGACGGCGGCTTCGGAAAATGGAAATGGGCCGTTTCCTTTGATCCAAGCGATCTGGAAGGCATTTTAGACAATATGGGCGAGGAAACCGCTTAAGACGACTCTAAAGATCCTTCCTGAACCATTTGGAAATGGGATTAGAGTCTGTCTATTAGAGATTCTTTCAATAAGTTTATTTTCTTTATCGGACAAAAAGAAATTCGGCTCCTGTTCAGTCTGAGCACCTTAGGCTTACAGAAAAAAACATCTATCTTTTTGGTGGCTATAAGAAATTTTCCCGCACAAAAAGATTTGAAATGAGAACCTCAAAGGAGACAGGAGTAAAAAGGATTCATTTATGAATGACGCTATTCGTGCTCAGGTGGAGAGATTCAATTCAGTGGAGTATGACAGGCCCATATTGATATCCGAACTCGAAAAACTGCTTGATAAAAGCAAAGATTTTCGGCACAGCATGGAGTTTTACGACCGACTGGTTTTTATAAAACAGAGCCGCTATCTCGCCCCCTACAATGCCTTTTTGGCCATGCAGCAACGGTCCGACATTACCTTTGTATTGTCGGCATACAAGTGGGAAAGTCAATACCAACGCAAACCACGTGATAATGTGCAACCCATCGTCATCATGAAGCCATTTGGGCCTGTGGAATTTGTCTACGACATCAAAGATACGGAAGGAGAAGGGCTTTTTGACTATTTTCCGAATCTTCCGACAGAAGAAGTTTGCCGCAGGCTTTATCCCGTTGATGGATGGATACCGCCGCTGGAACACCAATATCAAATCATGGTCTTCAATTGCAGGCGGTTGGGCCTAAAGTTTCACGAAGCATTGCTCGACCCAAGACATCATGGGCAGGCCAAGTTTGTCTCCAACAGACTTCGGATTCCAAAAAAAGAGGTAACAAAAGAAAACCGGTTAACCAACTATGAAATCCAAGTCAATCGCGCATATCCGGTGGAAGGAAAATTAGGCGCTTTAGTACATGAACTCGCCCATATTTTTTCCGGGCATTTAGAAGGGTCTCCTGAGACACAACAAAGCAAAGATGATTCGGAACTGGAGTTTGAAGCGGAGGCTGTGTCTTATCTTTACTGTTACAGAAGAGATTTCAAACCAAAATCAGAGCAATATCTGTCTAACTATCTGAAAGATGGGTGGAATCCTCCTCTGGTCATGTTTGAAACCATTCTTAAAGCCCTGAAAGGCATCGAAGACCTGAGTAAAGACCCGGCAGAGGAAAAGGCCTTTTTGCCAAGAAAGTTTGAAGTGGGCATTGGAGGATATTTCGGACCTTCCTATGGGATTGAATTAGAGGGAACAACACTTATCTATACCGCGAGTTCAAATATGCCTGATGAGGTACAGGAAACCCGGATCACCCCGTCTGCCAAAGCATGGAGGTCCTTCTGGAAGACCTGCAATAAGATCGGCATCTGGGCTTGGCGGGATAATTATGAAGAAACGGGTGTTTGTGACGGTACTGGCTGGTCTCTTCATATAGAACAGGAATTTAGAACACTTCATTGCTCTGGTTCCAACGCTTTCCCCGATGATGATCCTTATTTTGAGGATTTTGTTGATGGTTACCCTCGACCTTTCAGCCGTTTCTTGAAGGCTATCAGCAGGTTGATAGGCGGTTTGCCATTCGAGTAGTTCTATTGAATTATTATCCTCTCTGTGAACGGCGTTTCTAAATAGCTGGGACTAAGGGCCGGTGAGAAAATTGGTAGAAAATTGGTTACCAACATGGTGAGGGTAATGCAGAAATTGCTTGCTCATCCTTTCGGGTGCCTTTCGGCCTTTGAGGACGTGACGAGGGTGGCAAGCAACTAATGACAGTCGGCGGCCGGATCTCGGCCCGCTTGATCTCTCAGCGCGGGTGCAACCCATGACCGGCACAACGATCAAACAAGTAAAGCGTGACATACTGGCTGAAGGGGAGTGGTGGTTGATTCCCTTCATGGATTTTGTGGACGAATTCAGGCAAGACAAGGACCTCGGTATCGTTCAGGAGCCCTTTGACCTGGATCACGAACGGTTTGACGCGCTGCTCGCGTCCACCATCGAATACCTATGTGATGAATTGGGGTTGGAGCCCCCCGGGTGGCTGGCCAGGGTGCCCGGGTGTCAGGAGCCGTGGTTTGTGTCGGAGACTAAGCACCCAAAACTTATCGAAATCATAAAAGAAGAATGCCCGCGTAGGTTTAGGATGCGGAATATTTTCGTCCTGGAAAATTTCTTGGATAGGGTATGAGGAGAAATTATGTCGTCAGAATTAGAATTTTTGTTATACGATGAAGAATCGCCGTTTGTCTTCGATAAAGATTCTTGGGAGACATTCTCAATGGGTGGCGGTGACAGGTCCACATGGGCCAAGGTAGAAGACCCGGACACCGCCTTTAGGATTCGGTCAAATTCTCGTGTCATCTCTGCGTCTGAAGCCAAGGCCTTAGCTGATGCCTTGACCCGGGAAGAGGCTGAAGAACGCGTTGAAAAACAGATTTGAGTGGTGATTCAACCTCCGTCCCCCCCTGCTTACCGGAGGAAATGTTATGGCACGTTTTGAATTTTTGGAAAAAGAGGATGTACCCTTTGCTAAAGATTTAGATTCCTGGTCGCTTTTCCGTATGAAAGGGAGCGATCCTTCCAAGTGGGTGGAAATTGAGGATTCAGACAGTTGTGTTAGGATCGAATCCCAAGCATCCGTCATTTCTGAGGCAGAGGCCAAATCTTTGGCAGACGCCCTTGCTCGGGAACGGGGAGAGGCGTAAAAAAAGCCAAGTCTCAGGCTTACCCGCGTGCATGGAACGGCGGCCCAAACCGTCTCCTACAATGCTTTCCAGTTCCCCGCTTCCACCTTCAGAGGAGTACGTGTAGGCTGTCGGTGCGGAGGACTGGTGTAATCGGTAAACTTTGCCAGTCCACCGGGGAT
>JAIPDZ010000260.1 GCA_021737425.1 Deltaproteobacteria bacterium | reverse complement strand
GATAGGAAGATGCTGATGCCTCCCAGAAGGGCAGTCTCTTTTTGGTGCCAGCGGGTGTCTTTGGGCACGGCCACGCGGCCCGTGCGCAGGGCAAGCCTTCTTGCCAGCGGGGTCAAGATAAGCGATAGACAGAGACCGACGCCGAACACAATGATGTTCAGATAAAAGGGCATGAACTTATGCTTCCAAAAGTCGCTGGGTTTTGTATCTGCGAATCATATAATATTTCAAATTGCGCAGAGCTTTGCAACCGCATAGGATCAATCCTTTGGGTGCACCTTTCTCCGGCGACGAAAAACGCCGGGCAGTACATGCAGGGTCCGTTCTTCAGACGCGCGGCGCCACAGGTAGATGCAGGAGACCAGCAGAAAAAGGTCCGGAATCCAGACGGCGAAGACAGGGGAGAGTGTGCCCCCTGTGCAGATGCTCCTGATGGCCGTCAGACACAGATAGTAGGTGGAAAAGACCGCCAGGCTGATCCCGATTCCAGAGGACCGACCCCGACCCTGGATCTGAGCCCCGAGCGGGACCCCGATGATGCCCATGAACAATACCGCCAGGGGGATGGAGAACTTTTCAAGGAGTTCCCTCATAAAACGGTCTCTTCTCGGCTCCTCCTCAGGCATGGCCCGCACTTGTGCCAGGAGCTCACGCAGGGAGAGCTCGTGGGGCGCCTTTTCCCGTGATGCCAGGTCCGCCATAATATCCTTTAACCCGATATTGAGACCATAGGTATTGAATTGGATGGTGCGGGCCGAGGTCAAATCTTTCTCCACCATAAAGATGGTGCCCTTCGTGAGGTAAAGGGAAATAATTCTCTCCTCCGGTCGCATGATCAGTCGTCCCTCACTCGCCACAATGGTATTGGTCATGTTTTGATCCCGCCGGTCCACCACAAACACATCTTTCATGACCCGGTCTCCCCTGGAAAAGCTGTTGACATACAGGACCACACGGTCAAAAGGCTCACAGAAGACGCGCTCCTTAATGGCGAGATCGGCCTTTGATTCGGCGATTTTGAACAGCAGATTTTTGAAGGATCGGTTTCCCCATGGCGCTGCAAAGAGGGTTATGGCCAAGGCGGCCAGGGCGGCGGCCGAAGCGAACGCCGCCACCGGGGGAAGCATCTGATACAGGCTGATACCGGAAGACTTGAGGGCGATGATTTCGGAATCCACCGACAGGCGCAAAAAGGCCACCACCACTGACATGAGGGTAACCGCCGGAAGGGCAAAGGTCAGGATGTCGGGGAGCAGGAACAGCACCATGCCGGCTACTTGGGAAAAATGGACTCCCCGGGTAACGATCAGCTCGGTGATGGACAACATCCGGGCGGCCACCATGATAAAGACAAAGACCAGCAGGCTGGCCAGAAATGTGGGAAGCATTTCCTTTAGGATATAGCGGTACAGGGTCATATGGGATTTTTGATTGTGGGTTTTCGATTTGCGATCCAAGAAACGCTCAAAACGGTATCCATATGAGGGTGTCCGTCCAAAAAAGAGACCGTCACATCCTTGCCAACTTGGGAGTCCAAAGTTCTCTCGTCATGCCGGACTTGATCCCCGCTAAGCACGGGATCTTCGACCGGCATCCAGAGTGTTTAACCTATTGAAACAATACTGGATTCCGGCTTTCGCCGGAATGACGGTCTCGAATTTGGGTATCTAATAATATCAACATGTTATGAGAACTTTGGACTGTGCAGTTGCCAAGTAACTGAGAAAAAATGTTTGTCAAAGGCCTAATCCGGACAAGCCGGAACCAAAAGTGTTTAGGTGTCAGTGTTCAGGTTTCAGAATTTGGGTTTGCTGACACCTGACACCAGAAACCTGACACCTTATTGCCAATGAATCAAATGGGTTAACTTAAACAAAACATCTTCGCTTTTTGCATAGAAGTTATGATCTAAGCCTCTAAACTCCGCCGGTGGACCCCTGTTGCGTAGCAGATCCCGCCGATGAGGCTGATGGAGACCTGTACCGAGAAAAAGAGAAGCCCCAGGCCCAAGGCGGTACCGGCGCCGATGCCTTTGAGTCCGAGGAGATAGACAAAGGCCCCCTCCCTCACGCCAATCCCGTTGAAACTGATCGGGATCAGTGTGCTCAGGGCAACCAAGGGGACCATGACGAAATAGAGGGCAGTGGGCAGGTTGATGCCCATACCCGTTCCCAGGAGGGCCACGGCGCCGATTCCGAGACCCTGAAGGGAGAAGGAGAGTGCGGACAGGGGAATGAGGCGGCCGGGTCGCTCCCGAATGGCTGAAACGAGTTCAAAGTATGGGGTGAATCCGGGCCACAGGCGGGTGAGGAGTCGTTTTAGGAGCGGCAGTGTCAGCACGGCCGTTAGTACGCACCCGCCGCCCAGGAGCATCATGAGCGGAAACGGCTCCGGCAGTAGGTCCGGTCTCAGATACACGGCCACTGCCCCCATGAGGAGCATGGCCGCCAGTCCCAACAGGCGGTCTGCCACCACAGTGGAGGCTGCCACGATTCTTTTGCCCTCTTCTCTCGATAAAAAGTGAATTTTGAACAGGTCTCCGCCGATGCCGGTGGGAAGAAAAAGGTTGAAAAACATGCCCACAAAGTAAAACCCCAGGTAAGTCCGCCAGTTGCCCGGAAAGGCGCAGGCGTTTGACAGGATCCACCATCGGATGCTGCTCAGGACCTGGGCCGCGAGCATCATCAAAAAGGCGGCTATCCATACCAGGAGCGGCAGTTGACCCAGTGATGTCTTCAGTCCCTCGAGGTCAAAGCGGGAGAACAGCCATAAGAGAAGCCCGGCGCTGATACAGATCCGGACCAGCCGCCAGATTTGTCGGCGTCCGGGCCGTTTCACTCCAGGACCTCACGCACGGCGTAAATCCGTTTCCCGGTGGCTTCGTAATAGGTGCGTACCACCAATTCCGAGCAGAGACCGATCCCGAACAGAACGATGCCGGTGATGATGAGCAGCACGCCCAAGAGGAGAAGGGGTCTTCCACCGATATCCTGGCCGTGCCACAGCTTTACCCAGGTGAGATAAAGCTCGATAAAAAATCCGATCATAAAGAGGCCGCCCCCGCTAAGACCAAACAGCTGCAAAGGGCGGGTGGCGAATTTGCGGAAAAAGAGCATGAGCATAAGATCTGACAGCACCCGGAAGGTTCGGCCGATGCCATAATTGCTTTTTCCCTCTTTTCGAGGGTGGTGGATCACCACCACTTCAGCGATGCGGGCCCCGTAGAAGGCGGCCAACACGGGGATAAAACGATGCAGATCCCCGTACAAAAGAAGCTGCTTGGCCAGATCGCTCCGGTAGACCTTAAGCGAGCAGCCGTAATCATGCAGCCGTACGCCGGTGGTTCGTCCGATAACCCAGTTGGCGATCCGGGAAGGGAGCCGACGGGTCAGAAACGGATCCTTGCGTTTCTTTCGCCAACCGGTCACCAGGTCGTACCCCGACTCCAGTTTGGAAATGAGCAGGGGGATATTCTCCGGATCGTTCTGCAGGTCCCCGTCCATGGTGACCACAATGGGCCCCCGGGCATGGTCAAAGCCCGCAGTCATGGCTGCACTCTGACCGAAATTGCGGCGCAGAAATAGGATCCTGACTTCAGGTATAGTTTCCTTTATTTGCCGGAGCCGTTGGGGACTGTCGTCAATGCTCCCATCATCCACCAGGATGAGCTCAAAGGAGCGCCCCATGCCCCGCAGGACACGTACAATGCCCTGAGACAGCGGCGCGAGGTTGGGAGACTCATTATAGACCGGAACGATGATGGAAATTTCCGGAGATGAAGGTGCAGTCATGGGTTTCATGGATAACCATTCCGGACTACAGGCTAGAGGGACATGGATTCTGAGTCATAGCGAATATGCAGGCCGTCCGTGGGACAGAAGATGCCGGCACCTCTGAACCGCTGGACTGATGCACATTTACCACAAATGATGGTCCGGGGTCAATAAAAGGTAACCGCGTCACAGCGAGGGGGAATCAGCGCATCCCCCTGTTATTCTCCTTAGGGGTTATGGGGCCGAACGACCGGGGCCATGCCAGCCGGAGGGCCGCCCATACCACCCCCAACGGGTCTATGATGTAGTCCCAGAAGTTGGAGGATTCCAGTACGTTGAGGTCATAGGCGAGGATGGCGAAAACCAGGACCATGCCGAAGCGGTTTTTCCGGATCAAAAGCCCGATGGTCAAGACCAGTACCCCCGCAAAGAGCCAGGAGAATCTCCATCCGGCCCCGTACGGATCAAATGGACCGATGCCCAAGGCCATGGGATAGAGTACGGCGCCTGAAATCAGGAAAAACACCGCACAGGTGTCTACGGCCCTTTTGTCCAGTAGGGGCCTATAAAAGATATTGCCGGTGATCCGGCTCAACACAATGGCGAAGAGCGGGATGCTGAAGTTGGCATTCAGGCTGATGAGCCAGCGTCCCAAGGGGAGCCCGCAAACGGGGGTGGCCACCGCCAGGGCCGAGGCAGCGGCAAGCCCCAGGGTGGGGGTTATCCCCTTGAACCTGAGGCCCAGGAGGCGTGAAATCTCCCATAGAAAAAGCATCATCACAAGGAAAGGAAAGAGGAAAGAGAAAAGATAGGTCATTGGGCCCCTCCTGGTCGTTGTCCATGGACCCAGGCCTCATTGAACGTCAGATGCTTGATCCGTTTCCTGTCCCACGTATACACCAGATGGATCTGTCCGGTCGGGGTGGAAATCATATAGGGGTAAGAGAACTCCCGACCCGGGCTGTTCTCCAAGGTGGCGATTCGCCGCCATGTTTTGCCCCCGTCATGAGAGAGGGCCAGTTTCAGGTTTTCCCGGCCCACCGGGGTATCGTTGAAGGCCATGAGCATGCTCCCGTCCGACAATCCGACCACATCCAGGCCGGCGTCGGGATTGGGCAGGGCCAAAAACCGGGGCTCAGACCATGAGGCGCCGGCGTCTGTGGTATTGGCTGTACCCATGGCCCTTTTCTCGGATCGGCACCGATAAAAGGCGGTGGCATCAAGAGGGGTCCGGGGGACCACCGACGGCTGGAGAAACGTGTTTCCCCCGGCCATCCGGGTTTTTCGATAGGACGCCTTGTGGTTTCCCTCTGTCGCATCCAGCCAGAGCAGTTCAGGGAAGTGGCCCATGCACTCGTGATATATGGGAACCGCCATCCGCCCATCGGTCATAAATACGGGCTTGTTTCGGACCAGTTCGCTGATATTGAAGAAAGGACTGAGGGTGAGCCGTCGGCTCCGGCCCCAGGTATCCCCCCCGTCTTCACTGACCTTGACATTGAGAGAACTGCCCGACCAGCCCCCCAGGGTGACGGTAACATAGATCAGATACACCCGCTGGCAGGGACCGGCAAATAGGATGGCGTTTCCCACCTTCTTGATATACCGGTCCAGCTCTCGGGATGCCGTGGCCCTGTCCACCAGGAGGCGGGGCTTGGACCATGAGGCCCCTGTATCCGGTTTCCGCATGGCCGAAAATATGCCCACGTCTTTCGCCCCTTCCCGGCTTCCCCCGTACCAGACCGCTGCCAGCCGGCCGTCCGGGAGTTTGCAGATGGACCCCGCATGGACCCTGGACCCTTCCATATCCGGGGCAATGAACCCGGCCCTCATGAATGGGGAACTGTTTTCCATGCTGACCTTAGGCGCTCGGTCCGGGAGGGCGAAGAAGGCCTTATGGCGCGAGGAAAACGCCTGAAAAAGCGGCCAGAGATAGAGGATCAAGGCGACCGGAATCAGGATCTTGGTCAGGCGTCGGCTCATGGGTCAGCGATCGCTCCCCATATTTGGATTGGACCCCTTCCCGGCAGGAGATATCCGGTAATAGCATATGGTGGGTTTTAGATGGTTCAAAGAGCGCTTCCGGAAGGCCCTTTTCCAGTCCTGGGCGGTGGCATCTTCCCTGGCAAAACGGATCCAGGCGCCTCTGGAATAAAAGGTCTGGAACTCCCCTGCTTTGTGAACCGAAATCCTTAGTTTCTTGGCCAGGGCCTGGAATCGGTCTGTGTCCGGTTTTCGTACAAACACAAAGCCGTCCAGGCGCTTAAGGGTATTTTGATCCTTTTTTTCCCCGGATCGAATTCGGCGCACACTCTGTTTCAGGCGCATGGAGAGCATGGAGGGTTGAGAGCTGTTGAAGGCGGCCACCGGTTTTGTCCCCAGGATCTCCTGCAGTCCGGAAGGGAGGGCGTTGATCCCCAGGGCGGGATAGAGCCCCCCCATGATACAGGTGAACAGGACAGCCACAATGGCCCCTGTCCAATAGGGCCGGATTCTCAGGAAGGTGAGTACCAGCAACCCTGCGGCCATGAGCAG
>JAIPDZ010000259.1 GCA_021737425.1 Deltaproteobacteria bacterium | reverse complement strand
CACTTTCTGAAGAAATTGAACGTTGAACTCCAGACAGAGGTCACAAAACTGCAACCGGGAGTGATGGAGCGTTTAATGAGGCATCCCTGGGAGGGAAATGTGAGAGAACTGGAGAATGTGCTGGTAGAGGCCGTGGTACGGGCCCGCAGCAAAGTGATCCTTTTAGAGGAGATCGAAGGGATCCTTTCCAAGAACGGTTCCCCTCAACCCCCAACCACAAGGGGAGATTCTCTTCTCAATGTTGAAAAGGAGCATATTGAAAACACCCTGTTCCAGGTAGGCTGGAACCGAACCAAGGCCTCACAGATCCTGAGCATCTCTTTACCCACCCTGCGCAGCAAGATTCGAAAATACGGGATCACCCCTCCCTCGTAGGCATGGATCAGGGGCAGGCACCCGGCATGAAACTTTTTTTCAGCCCGCCTGAAAATTCTTTTCAGCACCATTGTCCTTTTATCTGTTTTCTTCCATGGAGGTCATATTGGGTGTCCTACCAGATTACGTCCTCATATTAATGAGTTGCCATAAGGTCGCTCACCTCTGGAAGGAAATAGGAGCCCTTGGCATGCTTCTGGCATTGATTATGGGATGCAAACATCGGATCGCTGATGTCCAGAGTAGGTTTTCAGGAGGCGAAATGATACAAATCCGGATGGGTGTAAAGCGTAAGGCATGACCCTTTTCCCTTGACACCATCAGGCACCGAAGCCTACTATTTTCAAGATTTCACATTCGCGGGTGAGGGATTCACCCCAATGATCTGTTCTTCTACTGTCTGCAATTCTGACTTCTCTGATCGGAAAAAGCCGATCAGTCCTACATAGCTCACCTAATATGAAGATTGGATTGTCTGGTATACGATATTCTGTGTTGATTTAAGTGGGATTTCAAGCAAGACAACCGCATGTTGCCTTGCTTTTTCATAAAACGGCCAACCCATACAGGCAAAGCGGCGGATCCAGAGGTAGCGTTTTACGTGGATCCAAAGCCTTGCAGAGTAAGCGTTTCGGGAGCCGGCGAAAAACCTCAACAAACTGGATGATCGCAACCGTTCGGATAATCTTAACCGATTACCATAACCGTCAGTCAAAGATTTGGTACGTTTGATCAAGCCCTGACTCATCAAGAAAAAACGCTTGATGAAGTCTTCGTAACTGAGATCAGGTCGGATTGATGGTACCACTCCGCCCATATGATCTTTTAAGATAAACGCTTCAATTTGTGACTAAAGGAGGAAAGGACATGAAGATCAGATGTGTTGGTGTTTGGGTGGTTCTGTTGGCTGTGACGATGGTGATGATTCCGGGAAGTCGGGTGACGGCGGCAGAACCGATAACCCTCGGCTGTCCCCTACCCACCGCCTTTTTGTATGGATGGGATGCGGAAAGGGCCATTACGCTGGCTGTGGAGGAAATCAATGCCAAAGGAGGTGTGGATGTGGGGGGCACCCAGCGTCCTTTCAAGGTGGAGGTCATGGACACCCGGGATCTGGAACCCGGGGTACCGGTCAGTGAGGCCCTCCTGGCGGTTGAGAAATTAATCTTGGAGAAAAAAGCGGATTTTATCTTAGGGGGACCGGTGCGCTCAGAGGCGGCCCTGGCTGCCATGCCCCTGTTGTCCAAATACAAAAAGGTTTCCATCGTTTCTTCGGGGGTGCTCACACCCAAATACCATGCCCTGGTGGAAAAACAGTATGACAAGTTCAAGTACTGTTTTCGAATTCATGGGGAAGCCAAATGGTTAGTCAAGGAAATCCTTACCTGCCTGATGCAAATCAAGGAGAAGTTCGGACTTAATAAGCTCTTCATTATGGTCCAGGACGTGGCCCATGCCAGGGCCGCAGGAAAAATTTTAGGCAAACTGGCCAAGAAAAAAGGCTGGGACGTCACCGGCATGGAGATCTATCCCACCGGCACCACTGATTTTTCCATGGGACTGATCAAGGCCAAAAAGACCGGGTCGCAGGTATTGAGCCTGTGGATGGATATGCCTGAAAGTTCGATTCTGCTTAAGCAGTGGTATGACATGAAGATCCCGGCCCTTCCATTCGGCTCCACCCTGGCTGCGGCCGAACAGCCTGGATTCTGGGAGGCCACCAAGGGTAAAGGGGAATACTGCCTCGCCAATGTGGTCAATGCGGGCAATGCCCCGAGTGAGGCCACGCCATGGACCATGAAGTTTTACAACGCCTATACGGACCGATGGGATATCGAACCCGAGGGACTGGGATGTTCCAGCAGTTACACTGCGGTCTATGTCCTGAAGCATGCCATTGAACGGGCCGGCACCATTGATCCGGATGCAGTGGTAAAGGCCCTGGAGAAGACGGACATGATGGGCCCCTATGGACGGGTCCGGTTTACCGCCAAAGGGCATCAGATCATTCCGAGCTTTGATCCCAAGGAGGGCGCCGTGGGCACCATCTTCCAGTGGCAGGACGGCAAACGGGTGGTGGTCTTTCCCAAGTCCATCGCCACAGGTGAAATTCAGCTGCCGCCCTGGATGAAAAAATAAATTCGATAAGGTTCATAGGTTCCTGGGTTCAAGGTTTACGCCGTTCCCTTGAGAACAGGAACCTGGACAAGGGTTTTTTGACAACGGGATCTGCGCTCAGAGGGAAGTGAGACGTATGGATATTTTAATCTATGGGACCATCAATAGTGTTGCCTTGGCCCTGATGGCCTTGGGCTTTGCCCTGGTGTATGGGATCAGTCGCGTACCTAATTTTGCCCATGGCGCCATATATGTGTTAAGCGGCTTTATCACCTGGACCTTTCTGCGGGGCCTGGGACTCAATTATGCACTCAGTATCTTCCTGACCATGCTCATCATAGGCATTTTTGGAGCATTGCTGTATCAATTCATCCTCATACGGGTCAGGGGGATAGCCATCTCCGAGATTATCGCCTCCTATGCCATGGGATTGGCCATTTTGGAGGGGTTGCGCTGGGGCGGGTTTAAGGGCATGAGTTATACCCTGCCGGTGTTTGCGGAAGGGAGTATCCTCATCGGTGGTATTCCTGTGGATTATCAGCGGATTATAGTGGTGGGGATCGGCGGGGCCACTGTGGCGTCGCTGTGGTTGTTTACCCATTATACCCGATTGGGGCTTGCCCTGCGGGGGATGGCCCAGGACGAAAGGGCCGCCCTGATGCTGGGAATCGATTCCGATTTCATGGCTGTGGTGGCCATGGCCATCGGGGCCATGCTGGCCGGCCTTGCGGGCATTCTTCTCCTCCCCTTGGGCAATATTGTGGTGGAGGCCGGCTATAATGTGCTGATCCTGGCCATTGCCGTGTGCATCGTGGGCGGGTTGGGGAGTTGGATGGGGGCGGTGTTGGCCGCTTTCATCATTGGTTTTGCTCAAATTTTGACGGTGGTCTATCTCGGGAGTCACTTCCAGATGGTGGTGGCCTTATTGGCCATCATTTTTACCCTTATCCTGAAGCCGTCCGGGTTGTTCGGCATGCAGAAACAGTTGGAAGAAAGGGTCTAAATTGGTAAATACGGAGCAATTTCGTAGGGAAAGACTGGATCGAGGCATCAAGATTCGTACAGACGGGTTGTACGCGCTGATGTCGTGGAGAGAACTCTCGTACCTGACGCTGCCGAGATTGATTTTGATCGTCGGCATGCTGCTCTTGCCTCTGATTGTCCCCGGCATGTATTGGCAGAAGGTGGTGACCATCCTCTGTATTTATGCCTTGTTAGCCATCAGTTTCGACTTTTTGGCGCACTATGTGGGATTGGTTTCACTGGGGGGCGCCTTTTTTATCGGCGCCGGGGGGTACCTGGCCGCTATTTTGAACAGCACTTACGGATTCCCTCCCATACTGACGATTCCCATCGCCACCCTGGTGGGGGCTGCGGTGTGCACATTGCTTCTCCTTCCCTGTCTTCCGCTGAGAGGGGTCTATTTTGCCATTGTCACCCTCATGTATCCGCTGGTCCTGGCACGCATTATCGAGGCCCTGGATATCTTAGGCGGCACAGACGGGATTGTGGGGGTGGACAGTTTCGCCAATCGATGGGTCGAGCAATATGCGGTCATCGCCATGGTACTCCTCGCCCTGTTTGGAATTCGAAGGCTGGTGAACCTGGATATCGGGCTGGTGTTCCGCGCGGTCATGGACAATGACCAGGCGGTCCGGGCATCCGGGATGAACATTTCCTATTACAAGGCCATTGCTGTGTTCATCGGTTCAGCCTTGGGGTGCCTGGGCGGGGCATGCCTGGTTCACATCTACATGTGGTGCGGAATTTCGCTCTTCGCCCTGGACTTTTCCATTCTTCCCATTGCCGCCACGGTCATCGGCGGAAGCGGGACCCTGGTGGGGCCGGTTTTAGGGTGTTTGATTTTGGTTCCCATTTCCGAACTGCTCCGGGAATTCGGAACCCTGCGTATTGTCTTTTATTCCTTGATACTCATGGGGTTCATTGTATTTCGAAGTGAAGGGCTGATGGTGTACGGGGAGCGAAAATATCATCAATTTCAAAGGTGGGTGAAGGTATGAGCGAAGAGACGATCCTCAAGGTCCTTAATGCAACCAAGACCTTTGGCGGCGTCACCGCACTGAGCCGGGTCAGCTTTGAGGTCCGTCAGGGAGAGGTGTTGGGAATTATCGGGCCCAATGGTTCGGGCAAGACCACCCTTATCAACTGCATCACCGGCTTTATAAAGATGAGCGAGGGGGAAGTGATGTACAAGGGGAAAAAGATCAGTGGAAAGTCCGCACATAAGATCGCCGACATGGGGATCACGCGGACCTTCCAGATCATGCGCCCCTATTACACCCTGCCCGCTTACAAGAATCTGATCATCCCCCTTTTTGCTCCCAGGGCAAAGCGAACCGGGGGGTGGAGAGGCGGCGGGAAGCTGGGGGACAGAGACACGGTGAGTGTGGATATTCTGGAAGAGATCGGATTTGAACGGGATTCGTTTGTCCCGTACAAGATCGCATCCACGCTCCCGACCGGATATCTGAAACGATTGGAACTGGCCCGCTGCCTTGCGCTGAAACCCGAGATCATCCTATGCGATGAGGTCTTTTCCGGCCTGAGTATGAGTGAGATCGCCAGCATGGTCCCCTTAATCGAGCGCCTTCAGATGGATGGGATCACCATCGTCATGATCGAGCACCGGCTGCGGGAACTTTTCCAGGTGGCCAACCGGGTCATGGTCCTGAATTTCGGCGTCAAGCTGGTAGAGGGAACGCCCGAGGAGGTTATGGCTGATGAAAAGGTGAAAGAAGCCTACTTTGGTTCACAAGAGGTTGAGGAGGTCATGAATTATGCTTAAGGCGAGCAGCCTCATGGTCTTCTACGAAAATATGCTGGCCTTGAACAATGTCAGCATTCGATGCGAAAACCAACAGATTGTAGGGGTCTTCGGGGCCAACAGTGCAGGAAAATCCACCCTCATGTATACCCTGTCAGGGATCATGGAGGATATCAAAAAAAAGGAAGTCATGGCCGGTGGCGAGCGAATTACGGTCATGGGAGAAATTGAATACCTGGGCCAGGACATTATGGGACTCAAGCCCAGCCGGCGGGCCAAGGCCGGGATCATTTTATGTCCTGAACGCCGGCGGATCTTCAAGGAGAGCAGTGTGCTCGAAAACCTTAAAATCGGCGGTTACCTTGCCTCCCCGGCCCAGGCCAAAACCACACTCGAATACGTCTTCACCCTGTTCCCTGCCCTGAAGAACTTGAGCAAACGGGTGGGCGGCTTTTTAAGCGGCGGGGAGCAGCAGATGCTGGCCATCGGCAGGGCGCTCATGGCCCAGCCCAAGCTCCTTTTCTTGGACGAACCGCTCTTGGGCCTGAGCCCGTTGATCCAGGCCACCCTTGTCCGGGCCACCAAAGTGATTCGAGACGAACAAAAGATCTCTCTGATTGTTACAGAACAATATGCACGACCGGTGCTGCCCATTGTGGATTTTGCCTTTATTCTGGAGAATGGAGCCGCCGTACTGGAAGGGACCCGAGAGGAGTTGATGGATAATCCGGACATCCGGTCGGCATATTTTGGGATATAAACAGAGAATTGAGTGGACCTAATCCAAGGATCCATGGATCCATAACAAGCCTTCAGGAGTCAACCGCGTCATGATCAAAAATCAAGTGGACTGGGAAAAGGAACTCACCTTCAGCCGGTTTGACCGGATGTGTGAACGGTGTCCGGACAAAAAGGCGATCATTTATCTCGGGGAGGCCTTCTCCTATGCCCGCCTTCAAGAGTTGAGTGAACGGTTTGCCGGTTCTCTTCTGGACCTGGGGGTTCAGAAAGGGGATCGGGTGATGATTTATATATCCAAT
>JAIPDZ010000258.1 GCA_021737425.1 Deltaproteobacteria bacterium | reverse complement strand
GCCAGCGCAGTCTCGCCAAGTATTCCAAGCAAGCAGCATCGGTCGCAAACCGCTCCTCGAACTCCTCCAACGACCCGGGATAATCTTCCATGACCAAACACTACATCTTGTGGCCACTGGAGTCAACCCGATACCCCCAATCGTCAATTCAGCCATCTACGGCCTCCAAAGAAGAATAACGTCCCTGCCCGAAGCGGTGGTCCTGCTGGGATTTGACGAGATCAGAAAACTGTCCATCGGAATGACTGTGTTTCAGGGTCTGTTTGTCTCCGGTAGGTCGACGGCGTTTGATACAATCCATTCTTGGCGTCACGCCCTTTCCGTGGCCGTGCTCTCCATGGAAATCGCAAAGAAAATTAAGTACCCCCGCCCTGAAGAAGCCTATGTTGTCGGGCTCCTGCATGATGTTGGAAAAATCTTTCTGGGTCTTCAGGCCCATACGGACTATGGAGAACTCCTCCGTGCCGCCGCCACCGCACAGGTCAATATTGTTGAACAGGAACGTAAAATGCTCGGGCTCGGCCATGACGATGTAGGGGCCTTTTTCTGTTCACAGTGGAAATTGCCAGAGAGTATTGTGCTGGGTGTCAAATATCATCATCAGCCATTTCACTCCCGGGACCTTTCTCAAGAAGAAGCCTTGCTCATATCCATTGTTTCCCTGTCAGATTTTGTCTGCTGGACCCAGGGCCTCGGATCCTTTGATAGGCTCTGCCCCCCGGTTCTCCCCCCTGAAGTTGAAGAATTTGTTGATTTTGAACAAATTGATATCATTAAAAGAATCAGCACCATGAACAGGGAGGTGGAACGGGTTTCGGCGTTTTATGAGTTCGTTTTTCCGTCACCGAGTCAAATTCACGAAAATTTGCTCTGGACCAGTTTTAAGCTCAGCAGGGTCAATACCCAATATTTTTATACGGCCCCCCTGGACGAAGTGCATGATGTTCCACCGGAGGACGGAAACGGTATTCCCCCTGATTTTGGTTTTGAGGTGGGCAAGTCCTTGGCCAAGGCAAAAACCATCAAGGAGGTCCTTGATATTGTCATGTTCCAGATCGGGCGCATTTTCGAACCGGTCTACTGGTCCCTGTTATTGAAAGACCCCAAAAGCGAGGACATGGTGTTTACCGTTGTGGCCGGAGCCAACAAAGAGGAACTGCAAGGCGCGAGAATTCCCAAAGGCGAAGGGATTGTGGGGCATATCATGAAAACGGGGACGCCTTTGATGGTCGACGACGTCTCAAAAGATATGCGCCTGAAGAGTCGCATCGATACATATCCCCTGTTTAAAACCTGCTCTTACATCGGAACACCGCTTGTGTGCGATAATAAAACATTCGGGGTGATCGAACTTATCAATAAAATAGACGGGAGGACCTTTACATCCCAAGAATTGGACACACTGGCGGCAATTTCGGAATATGCGGCCATTGCGATCGAGAGGGCCTATTTTAATCAGGCACTCCAGAGAATGGCTACCATAGATCCCTTGACCGGCCTCAAAAATCGATACAGCCTGGAGCGCACGCTTCGCAACAGTGAAGAGATGCTGAAACGATATGGTCCCGAGGCCTCCATGATGATCATTGACATAGATAAATTCAAACGCATTAACGAGAGGGAAGGGCGTCAGACTGCTGACAGGCTCCTGAAACATCTTGCCGCCGTTTTGAGAAAGGCCTTCCGACGCACGGACAGCATATTTCGATACGAGGGGGATAAATTCATCGCCCTTCTCTCTAAAACGGACATGGCGGCAGCCGCAAAGGCCAAAGAGAGGATACTCAAGACGTTTGAGACCCTCAAAGGCAATCCTGATGTAAGCATCAGCATTTTTGTTCATTCTGTAAAGATTGATCAGGCCAGGGGAGTGATTCCTTTTCTGGAAGAAAAACTTGCCAAAGATAAGGGGGGGCCAAAGGAGGAAGCCCTCCAAAACATGGAAGAGAATCTGCAGCCTCTTCTGGAACAGGAAATGAAAAAACAAAAGCCGGCCCGGGAAAAAGCCTACCATAAAAAGGTATGGCTGGAGGGTGAATTTGTAGCGCTCAAGACAAAATCCCGCGGTCGTATGAGGGTTAAGGGGGTTTCCCTGTTCGAAATAGGCCTTGTCGTACTCTCGGGACATTACATTCAAGTGGGTGATTTTCTGGATATTTCGTTTCGCCTGGACGATCCCAAAAGATCGCTCATCGAAAGGCGGGTGTTGGTCCAGGCGGTCAAGGGGCAACAGATTGATGCGGAGGTCTACAACCCTCCTCCCTATGCAAAGGAGCTCGGATTTTATCTGATGAGTTGACCTGCTCGTGGGTCAACCGCCGTTTCCCCCGCTACCCCGTACCTCATTCCCTTTTTCCCGGATGTTACGAGTGGAGAAAAATCGATGGGCAAAGCGGATACGCTCAGAGAGTACAAAAAAAAGCGTGACTTTTCCAAGACCGCTGAACCCCAAGGGGGAGGGAAACGGTCTTCCAGGAAGCCTATCTTCGTGATCCAGCAGCACCATGCCCGCCGGATGCATTTCGACTTCCGCCTTGAACTGGACGGCGTCATGGCGTCCTGGGCCGTACCCAAGGGGTTGAGCACGGATCCCCGGGATAAACGCCTTGCGGTGCGCACCGAGGATCATCCCTTGGCCTACTGGAATTTCGAAGGCCGTATCCCCGAAGGGGAATACGGGGCAGGGGAGGTGATCGTCTGGGACACCGGGGAGTATGAAAACATGAGCCGAAAAAACGGCAAGCAGATTTCACTGAAAAAGGCCTTGGCGCAAGGGCACGCCGAGATTGAACTCTTCGGTCGAAAGCTCAAGGGAGGGTATGCCCTCATCCACACCAGGATGAGGGGGGATGAAAAGAACTGGCTGGTGGTGAAAAAGAACGATGATCATGCCGACGCCAGGCGCAATCCGGTGAACTCGGAGCCGCAGTCGGTGCTCAGCGGCATGACCATCCAGGAAATGGCAAAGGCGGCCGAATGAACCCTCCGGCGTTCCCCGATTGCATTCAAAACGGTAGGGTTTTAGGGTCTTAGATTGAAACTTCTATGCAAAAAGCGAAGATGTTTTGTTGAGGTTAACGCCTTTGAATCATTAGCGATAGCGGGATCTTCGACGGGTGTCAGGGTTTATTGTTTGCTGAAACCTGAAACCTGAACACTGTCGCTGATTTGGTTGCGGGCGTAGGCCTGCATTAGGTATAGGCCTCCGTCACCCCGATAGGCGATAATCAATCAACTCCCCTTCACCCCTTTGGCGATGCGGTCCCCGACGTCTTTATCGATATTGCGCCAGTATTGGAAGGCCCGTTCCAGCACCGGCTCGGTTACGCCTTGTTTGAGGTGTCCCACCACATTGGACGCCAGCCGGTCGCGCTGTGCATCGTCCATGACCTCTCGTACCAGGGCCCCGGGCTGGCCGAAATCGTCGTCGTCTTTGCGCTGGGTGTAGGCGGCGCGGATGAACTGGCCGCTGGCACTCCAGATAGCCGTCTCCGGATACCGCTCGGGGTCCGCCTTGGGTCCGCCCTTGGAATTGGGTGCATAGACCGGATCAAAGACGTTTTGGACCCGCATGGCCCCGCCCTTGCTGTAGCTGTATGCAGGGACTTTGGGCCGGTTGACCGGGATCTGCTTGTAGTTGACGCCCAGTCGGGCCCGGTGGGCGTCGGCGTAGGAAACCAGGCGGGCCAACAGCATCTTGTCCGGGCTGGGACCGGTCCCCGGGACAAAGCTGTTCGGCTCGAACGCCGCCTGCTCAATCTCGGTGTGAAAATCGCTTGGATTGCGGTTCAGGGTGAGGCGGCCCACTTCGTGAACGGGATAGTCGGCGTGGGGCCAGACCTTGGTCAGATCAAACGGGTTGAATCGGTAGGTCTCGGCCTCCTCAAAGGGCATGATTTGCACCTTCAGGGTCCAGCTGGGGTAATCTTGCCGCTTGATGGCCTCGAACAGGTCGCGCCGGTGGTAATCCGCATCTTCTCCGGCAATCCGGTCGGCCTCCTCCTGGGGGAGAAATTCGATGCCCTGGTCCGTCTTAAAGTGATACTTGACCCAGAAGCGCTCGCCCCCGGCATTGACCCACATATAGGTGTGGCTCGAATACCCATTCATATGCCGATAGCTCCTGGGTACTCCGCGATCGCTCATCAGGATGGTGACCTGATGGGCCGATTCGGGAGACAGGGTCCAGAAGTCCCACTGCATGTCGTTGTCGCGAAGGCCGCTCTGGGCAAGGCGTTTTTGGGAATGGATGAAGTGCTGGAACTTCATGGGGTCCCGCACGAAGAACACCGGCGTGTTGTTTCCCACCATGTCGTAGTTTCCCTCGCTGGTGTAGAACTTAAGGGCGAAACCGCGGACGTCCCGCCAGGTGTCCGGACTGCCGCTCTCGCCGGCCACGGTGGAAAACCGGGCCAGCACGTCGGTCTTGGTGCCCGGTTGGAACACGGCCGCTTTGGTGTAGGCGCTGACGTCCTGGGTCACCTCGAAGTGTCCAAAGGCCCCGGAGCCTTTGGCGTGGGGCTGGCGGTCCGGAATCATCTCCCGGTTGAAGTTGGCCATCTGCTCCATCAGGTAGTGGTCCTGCAGCAGGATGGGGCCGTCAGGCCCCACGGTAAGGGAATACTCATCGCTGGCTACGGGGATCCCGGCATCGTTTGTGGTGGATTTGGGGTCATTGTTCTTCATGGTATAGCCTCCTTATGATTTTTGCACTCAGCGTAGTTCCATTTAGGGGGTCTTCCGCCTTCTCTTTGTCCAGAGTATAGTACCCCCAATGGACTTGGAATGTCCAGTTCCCATAAGACAGGGCCGCAGGACCATGGGGTGAATCCTGTATTTTTACGGGTGGCGGGGAGTAGTCTCCGAGTTGCCGGCAAAGCAGGGTCAACCTATCTGCTCAGGGCCCGGGTTGTTGACAAGGCCGGGTCGTGGCAGATAAGATGTCCGCAAATTTCTTTTGATCCGGGTGATGGAACCCCAATCCTATTAACAGACCGCATTCGGTTCCATTTTATGCGGTGGGTAAATCGCGTAAACAAAATTAACCAAAACGGAGGGAACAATATGGCTGAAATGACCCAAAGGATGAAGGATCTATTCCAACGGGTGCCGGCGGTGGTACTTTCCACCGCGTCCATGGATGGGATACCGAATGCGGTCCCGGTGGGATCCAAAAAGATCATCAGTGACAACACCCTTCTGTTTTCCGATCAGTTCCTTCACAAAACCCTGGCCAACATGAAAGACAATCCAAAGGTTGCTGTTACATTCTGGGAAAAACAAGAAGGATACCAGTTAAAGGGCCGGGTTTCCATCGAAACGACCGGCAAGCTGTATGAAGAGACAGCGAAATGGATTGAGGATTTGGGGAACAAGATCGGATTTCCCCTTGAATCCAAAGGGGCCGTCCTTTTTTCCATTGAAGAGATCTATGGGGTTTCTCCGGGACCGGGTGCAGGCAAACGGCTGGCATGAAAGTGCCGATGCCAATTTTGCAGCCGGGTTTCAGGTTTTCGCGTAGCGCGCGAAATGATGGTCTTCCCCCTGCCGGCAGTGGGGAATGCGAGGGGATATGACAAAAGTCTCCATCCAAAGAGCCAGCTATTCGTCGCCTGAAATGGAGAAACTTCTGCTCCCTTTAGGGGGCATGGCCCATTTTGTGGAAAAAGGAGACAGGGTCCTCCTGAAGGTGAACCTGCTGTCTCCACGGGAGCCGGAAAAGGCCGTCACCACCCACCCGGAGGTCGTGAGGGCCGTGGCCAAGGCCGTAAAACAATCAGGCGGTTCCCCCTATATCGGCGATTCCTCCTGGGGCCGGTTCTCAGAGAAAGGGCTCCGAAAGGCATACCGGCAGACCGGGCTGGAGGCGGTTTCCGCGGAAGAGGACATTCCTCTGAACTTTGACACCGGCAGCAGCCGGTTGGACCTCCCCCAAGGGAAACGATTGAAAAGATCCTCCTTCTGCAATTTTGTGCTGAAGGCGGATAAGATCATCGCACTCCCCAAGTTGAAGACGCATTCTTTTCAATACCTGACCCTGGCCTGTAAGATCATGTACGGCGCCATACCCGGGCTTACCAAGGCCAGATATCACGCCCAGTTTCCCAAACGAGCCACATTTGCGGACATGATGCTGGATGTCACCTTGTTTCTCAAACCCGCATTGTATATCATGGACGGTATTCTCGCCATGCAGGGACAAGGTCCTGGAAGTGGCGACCCGGTAGAGGTGGGGGTACTCCTGGCCGCCACCGACCCTGTGGCCATGGACATCGCTGTTTGTACCCTCATCGGCATAGAGCCTATGGCCCTGCCCGTCCTAAAACGGGCCAACCTCAGAAAGTTGTGGCCCGAAGCCGTTGATTTCC
>JAIPDZ010000257.1 GCA_021737425.1 Deltaproteobacteria bacterium | reverse complement strand
TGACGGGTGGTTGGGTTGTTCGTCATTCCGGCGAAGGCCGGAATCCAGGAGGTTTGCCCCTGATTATTGAGGTGTTACAATTTGCCTCAGCATAGGGGGCTGTAATCGATTATGAATCGAAAGGAGGAGGATGATGTTTAATTTTGAGATGTCCGAGAAAAGGCGACTCATTAAGGATATGGCGGCGCGATTCGCCCAAAAGGAAATACTGCCGGTTCGGGATGAGTTTGAAGCGGATTACGCCGAGGGGAAGGTGGTGGACAGGGTTCTCATGGAGGCGGCCAAGATCGGCCTGCTGGGGTTTCCCATTGAAGAGAAGTACGGGGGGTCGAACGCCAGCAATCTGGACACCATGGTGGTTCTGGAAGAGTTGGCTGCGGTGGACGGCGGCATGGCCACGGTGATCGGCGATACCTGGTTTGCCATGACTCCGATTATTATGGCGGCGGATGATGACCAAAGGGAGCGGTTTTTGCGGCCCTTGGCATCGCGGACCGAAGTCAATCTGGGGGCCATTTGCATGACCGAGCCGCCTTCCGGTGCGGACATCGAAGATCCCCGCATGGGGCTTCGCACCTGCAGGACCCTGGTCAAAGAGGATGGAGATGATTTGATCATCAACGGCGCCAAGATTGTACAAATCTTCTTAGGCCCCAATGAGTTGTTGTCCCAGCTCATCGGAGCGAGCCTGTGAGGGGGTCCGTATGCTGAAAGGATACATGGGCAACATCCTGTACGTGGACCTGACATCGGGCCAATGGGAGGTCCGGCCGCTGAACCCCGAAACGGCAAAGGCCTTTGTGGGCGGCATGGGCCTCAATGCCTGGCTCATGACCCGGCATTACAGGGCCCATACCCCTGCACTTTCTCCGGATACCCCCATCATCCTGGGCGCAGGCCCCCTGGTGGGTACCGGCGTCCCCGGGGCAGCCAAGCTGGTGGCCACCACCCGCTTCCCCCTGAACGGGGCCATTTCCGAATCCGTGGGGTCCATGCGGTTCGCCGTGAATCTCAAAAAGGCCGGGTTTGACCACGTGGTCGTCACCGGCCGGTCCCCAAAACCGGTGGTGCTTCAAATTCGGGAGGACGGTGCGGCCCTTTCGGATGCCAAAGACCTGTGGGGCGCGGATATTTTCCAGACCACGGATATCCTGAAGCAATCAGCCGGCTCCCAAAGCAGTGTAGTGGCCATAGGGCCGGCTGGTGAAAACGAGGTGGTCTTCTCTATGGCCCTGGTGGACAAGGCCTCCACCCTGGGCCGCGGGGGTCTGGGCGCGGTCATGGGATCCAAAAATCTCAAGGCTTTGGTGGCCCTGGGGCATAAGCGTCCGGAAATCCATGATCCCCAGGCACTCAAGGTGTTGCTTTCCGGGTTCCGGGATCGTCTCAAACGGTTCAAAAACCATCCCCGGGTCCTGGAATTGGGGATCATGGAGAACTGGGACAATTATATTCAACAACTCCGGGCCTGCAAGAATTTCAGCCGGGTGTTTCCCCGGGACAGGGCGGATCAGCTTTACGGACCGGCTGTGTATCAGGGGTTCAAGGTCAAGCGGTTCGGCTGTCCTTCCTGCTTTACCCCGGACAAAGACCGTATCGAAGTCACCCAAGGCCCCCACGCCGGGTTTAAGACCACCACCACCTCCTATCTCAACAGCGCCCTGTTCGGCCGTCTGTTTGACCTGAACCGGCCGGAGGACAAAACCGTCAGCCTTCGACTAATGGACCGACTGGATCGAATGGGGCTGGACATGTTTACCTTTGGAAGCATGATGGATTTCCTGATCACCCGACATGAAGCCCGTGCCCTGGATGGGGCTGGTTTTGATCTGCCCTTGAACCGCAGGGCAAAGACCATTGAAGCCTGGGCCGAGGCCGTATGCAAGCGGGAGGGAGCGGCCCATGTCTTAGGAAAAGGGTGGAAGGCCCTGCTGGTGCATGTGGGTGGGGCTCACGGAGCATACGCCCCCATTATCAAGGATTGCGATACCATCTGGGAGCCCCGATTGGTAGGGCTGGGCACCATGGAGTTTGAGCAGATCGTTTCCCTGAAAGGTCCCCGTTCAGCGAGTGCGGGCTCCCCCACCTATATCCCGGGCATGACCCCGGAAAGTCTGCCCCTGTTTCGCCGCCATTTGAATCGCATGGGGGCGAGTGAGACGGCCATTTCACGGATTATGGACCACCCCCTGGGGGTTAACGTGGGAAGAATGACCCGCTATGCAGAGGACTGGTACACCGTCTTGAGCAGTCTCGGTATTTGCAACCGTCATTTCAACAACCGGTTTTACAGCCTCTCTTCATGCTGTGAACTCTACTTTACCATCACCGGGATCCCTGTTGAACCGGAGGAAATGAGAAATGGGGCGGTTCGAATCTGGAACACCCTCAAGCAGCTGAACCAGGCCGAAGGCTTCGGCCCCGAGGCGGATAGACCTCCTGAGATGTGGTTCACACCCATGAAGGGCGAGAACAATGAACCCCTGGTGCTGCGGGATTATTTTGGCCGGTCAGTCCTGGGCCGGGATGATGTGGCGCAGATGGTTCGGGATTATTATGATGAAAGGGGGTGGAAGGAGGGATGGGCATGATCCCATATATATCCAGGATCCTGCTCAGGGGATGCCTTTTCTTTTTCATGCTGGCGGCGCTATGGGCCTGTGCTTCCAAGCCCCCGCCCTTGTCACGGCCCCCCAAGACGGAAGTGTCTTATGTGCGACACACTATCCAGGCCGGCGCGTTTTCTAAGGTCCAGAATGCCATACGCCTCACCCGTTCCCTGGAAAACCAGGGACTCAGCGCCTACTACTATCGGGACAAATCCGGGCTGTTCAAGGTCCGGTTCGGCGATTTTGCTTCTCGAAGAGAGGCCCTGGTCAGGGCACGATCTTTGGTGTTGGCGGGAATCATCGAGACCTATTATATTGTCTCGCCCGATTCGTACAGGGCGACCAAAGGGGCATCCTACAATACCGCCTTATTGAGGGCCGATCTGGTGGAAACGGCCGAGCACTTTATGGGCATCCCTTATGAGTGGGGCGGGACCTCACCGGATGAGGGGTTTGATTGCAGCGGGCTGGTGATGGCCGTGTATCGACTAAACGGCCTCAAGCTGCCCCGCTCTTCTCAAGACCAGTATGCCTCCGGCAGACCTGTGGATCAGGATCGCATGCAAAAAGGAGATCTGGTCTTCTTTTCCTTCATGCGCGGAAACAAGGTCTCCCACGTGGGCGTATATGCGGGTGGTGATCGCTTTATCCACGCGCCGGGCGAGGGCAAGGTGATTCGAAAAGACGCCCTTTCCGCGCCCTGGTTCAGGACGCGATTCAAAGGGGCCCGCACCTATCTGAGGTGAGGCGCAAAAAAGCAAAGATGTTTTGTGAGGTTTCAGGTTTTACACTTCAGGTTTCGGAATGGAGATATTGAACATCCCCAATGCTGAAACCTCCTACAAAAGGGGCATGCATTGAAGCGGTTTGCTGTTTTGTACGACGAGAAGTTGAAGGAGTATGATCTGGGACATGTCCTGAAAGCGGACCGGTATCAGAATTTTATGGATCATTTTCAGTCAAAACTGGGAGACCATCCCGATTTTGAGATCGTCTCACCGCCCTATGCCACCCACCATGACTTACGGCTCGTTCATACCCCAGCCTATATCCAACGCATGGAGCGGTGTGAAAGCAGGGATCCGTTGGACACGCCGCTCTCCCCTGAATTTGTGAGGGCCACCAAACTCCTGGCAGGCGCAGGAAAGCTGGCCGGTGAGTTGGTTCAACAGGAACGGTGTGAAAAGGCCTTTGTGGTGGGGGGCGGGGTGCAGCATGCCTCTCGGAGCTGTGAAAAGGGGTTTGGGGTATTCAGTGATGTGGGCATTTGTGCGGAAAACCTGATGCAGCATTTCAACCTGAGGAGAATCCTGATCGTGGATACGGATGCCCACGCAGGAGATGGTATTTATGAAATCTTTTGTGAGGATCCGCGGGTACTGTTCATCTCTGTTCACCAGGATCCCCGCACCCTCTATCCGGGGACCGGATTCATAAACCAGATGGGAGAAGGGCCAGGAAAGGGGTATTCGGTGAATATCCCCCTTCTCCCGGGCGCCGGGGATAAGAGCTATGCATATGTCATGGAGGAGATCGTTTTCCCCCTGGGGGAAAGGTTCCTGCCCCAAATGGTTCTCATGGTGGATGGGTGTGACCCGCATGTTACCGATCAGATCACCCAAATGGGCTTGAGTCTGGCGGGAATCAGACAAATCGGTGAGAAAATGGGACAGCTGGCCCGGACTGTGTGTAAGGGAAAACTCATTGATTTTGTGGGCTCCGGATACAATGACAATCCAGACACCGTATCCCTGGGCTGGCTGGCTTCCATTTCCGGGGTGACAGGGGTTCGCATCGACCTTCAGGAACCCAAAATGATCCCCACGCACATAAGCCCGGAGCCGGGATTGAAAGAAACCCGGGAAGTGGTTGATCTCCTCAAACAGCGGCTTAACCCCTATTGGGGATATCTTGGCAGCCCTTGAGGCCCCTTGCCGGGTCCCCTGATCTTCCCAGTATTGCGATACCAAAGGCGTGCGAAAACAGACGCGCTTACGGATTGGAGGTCGTGGTGCGTCCGCTCAGGGTTTTTCTGAGGCCCGTGCACAGGATGAGACATCCCACCATCACCAATAGACAGGCTGAAAAGGCACTCTGAAATGCCTCCGGGGGGTAGCCCTCGTGAACCCGACCGGTACGATCCAGGAGATAGCCGGTGATGACCTGCATTGCGGCCACGCCCAAAAAGGGGGCTGTGTTCAAAAGACCGGACACACTGCCCAAGATCGCTTTGGCCGTGGTCTGGTTGACCAGGGCCCATAAGGCGGTGGCAAACCCCCCGGAAACCGCCCCCATGAAAACGAGCACTGCCCCCATGGCCGGCCGGGAAATCATGGGCCAGCCAAAGGTCACCAGACCCCAGACGGCGCTTTGTAGAACCAATGTGGTAATGAGCATGTTCACCTTCTCCCGGAACAATCGGTCTGCCAGGCGACCGAATATTGGGGCGCCGATCATGAATCCCACTGGGATCAGCATATTAAATCCGCTGGCCCCTAATGGGCCCATGCCGTAGACGGTCATGAGATAAGGGGCGGCCCAGAGTCCCTGAAAGGTCAGAAAACAGCCGAAAAAGCCGGCAAAAATGAGGGCCAGAACCCAGAATTGCACGGACAGAAGGACCTGAAGCGCGGAAGACTGGTTCAACGGGTTGGATGTCTCGGGCTCAGCATCTTGGGCGGTCCCCTTAAAATCCTTGATCAATACCAGGACCGCAAAGGCGAGGCCAAAGGTCACGGCCCCGATTACAAAAAAGGCATTGCGCCATCCCCATGTCTGGGCCATCCATGCCAGCGGGGTGGTGGCCACAATGGCGCCCAGGTTTCCCACTGCGAGAAGGAGCCCGGTCATGGTGGAGAAATCCCGTGCCCTGAACCACTGGGAAAAGGCCTTTAAGGCAGGGACATACACCCCGCCCACACCGAAACCGATCATGGCCCGCCATGCCGAGGCCCACCCAATAGAGGGGGCCATTCCAAACAGAATGGTTCCCACTCCGGCCAGCAAAGACCAATAGGCCACCACCCGCCTGGGGCCCAACCGGTCCGAGAGATAGCCCACCATGGGTTGTTCCAGGGCATACATGTAAAAATACATGGACGACATGAATCCCAGGGCAGTGGCGTTGGTCTCAAATGCCGCCAAGAGGTCCGGGGCGATGACCGACGTGGAGACCCGGTGAAAATAGACAAACAGGTAGCATCCGGCAATGACACTGAACACCAGCCAGGGGTGAGACTGGGTTTTGGGCTCTTTGTGAAAAACAGGCATGGGAATCTCTTTTACTATTTTTACAAGATAGGGAGTTACGCTGTTTCCTGTATGCCATGATCCGGCGGAAAATAAAAGGGATGTTTTTGGAAAAGCCGTCCCGAATCCTTTGACATTTTATGCCAACCCTTTATAACTGATGGGATCCTATCCCATGGGGTTGAGGTCCTTGTGGGGTTGGCATTTCTTTTTTGGAAAGGATAATCGATTATGGAGAAAACAATGGCGGTGAGTTTTCCCGGTGGAAAACGGGTGGATGCCCGGGTCGACGACAGGACCATTCACACGGACCAGGCCGTGGATAACGGCGGTGCGGGTGCGGCCCCTGAGCCGTTTCAACTGTTCATGGCCTCCATTGCCACCTGTGCAGGCATCTATGCCCTGGAATTTTGCAGGGCCAGGGAGATTTCCACCCAAGACATGACCCTGACCCTGCGTTATGAGGTTGATCCCAAAAAGGGGATATGTGACACCCTCTCCATTGACTTGAAAGTGCCCCCGGGGTTTCCGGAGAAGTACAAAAAGGCCGTAGTCCGGGTGATGGACCTGTGCAGCGTTAAAAAGCAGATGCTCAATCCCCCG
>JAIPDZ010000256.1 GCA_021737425.1 Deltaproteobacteria bacterium | reverse complement strand
CCTGTCCGCCCTCGGGGGTGGCCACTGAATCGTAACTCGCCACTGCCTCGCCGCCGGCCTCCCGGATCTCCTCCACCACCCGGTCGGCAGGGGCCCTGGCCCCTTCACCGGACCCGTCCGGGGCCCCGCCCAGGTCGTTCACCACCACCCTGGCTCCGCGCTGGGCCAGTTCCAGGGCATAGACCCGGCCCAGGCCCGCGCCCGCGCCCGTCACCACGGCCACGCGATGGTCAAAACGGATCCCCCCCTGTCGCCGCCGTTCCTCAGCCGCTTCCGGACTCAGCCACTCCACGATGCCCCCATCAATGACCACGTCCCGGCTTTCCTGGTTAAGGGTCCTGAAATAGGCCTTGCCCTCCTCCATCTTCCATATCTGGGTGGTGATGGGCACCCCGGGATAAAGGGTCTTGGAAAAGCGCACCCTGAACCGGCTCATCCGCTCGGGCTCTCCCGGAAACAGATGCTTGATCACGGCCCTGCAGGCATATCCATGGGTACACAGGCCATGCATGATGGGTTTCTCAAAGCCGCTGACCCTGGCAAACTCGGGATCTGCGTGGAGCTGGAAAATATCGCCTGAAAGCCTGTAGAGCAGCGGCTGGTCAGGGGAGGGCTCTGCATGCTCCTCAAAATCGGGCGGCCGGTCCGGAAATTCCACGTGCTCACTGGGACCGGGCTCTCCCCCGAACCCCCCGTCCTTACGGCAGAAGAGGGTGAAATAGTTGGTAAAGAGTTTCTGGCCGTTGGAATGGTAGGTATCGGCTTCCGCCACCACCAGGGCGCCTTTGTCGGGCCCTTTGTCATACATGTGGGTAATGGCCCCTTGGGTGATCAGGGTTCCCTCCGCCGGGATGGGGTTGTGAAACACAATGTCCTGCTCCCCGTGCAGGATCCCGGAGAGATCCGCATTGGAGCTGATTCCCACCTCTGCCAGGAATTCAAAGACACTGGCGATGGAGAAGCTGGGGATCACCTTGAGCTTCTGCTCAAAGCAATATTCCAGATCCTCGAAGCCGGCCCCTACGCCCATGGCATATAATACCAGGTCCTTCCACGAGTAGTCCTTCTCCACAGGGCCGATCGTTCTGCCCACTGCATCAAGGTTCAAGGCCATCCTCATACCTCCTTAATGGGGTCTCGGGTTGTAGGCTTCGCACAATCTGTGGGGGGTGAAAAGCGATGAGGGCTTAAAAATTCCAGGTTTCCGCTGCCTCAGCCGCTTTATTTCATGCAGCCGCCTCATCCCGTCGTTTTGTCCCGCTGAATGCGGGAATAAGGATAAATTTCAGGGTCTCTTTCACTCTTTTTCGATACGGTTCTTTTTCAAGCCCCAACATGGGCCTGAAGAAGTTTTCCCCGGAGATGAAGCTGTGAATGGCGTTCATGAGGGTAAGGACCTGCATCCTGACCTCTACCGGGGCGTTTTTTTGGTTTTTGCAGAGATCCATGGATCTGGCGATGTCGGAGATAAATTCGGGGACATGGAAATCGAAGTGGGTCTGGGGACGGGTCTTGCCAAAATAGCGAAACAGGATCAGATTGGATATTTCAGGGGATTCAAAGAGGTAATCGGTCATCAAGTCGATGGCCATATCCATCCGCACGGCCAGGGGTCGGCCGTGGATGACACGCTCCACTTCAATGAGCTTCAGGCGGAGGTCTTCGGTGATGTCCAAGACCGCCGCTTCATAGAGATCGCCTTTATCCCCCCAGTGATAATGAAGTGTGGAGATATCAATCCCCACTGCTTCGGCGATCATCCGCGTGGTCGTACCGTGAAATCCGTACTCCCCGAATACCTGCCGCGCTGCTTTTAAAATTCTCCCCTTCATGGATCCGGGGTCGTTCCTGGCCTTTTCAAGGGGCGTAGCCATCAACTTATCCCATCTTAAGATTCCATCAAATGATGGATATCTAATACCATAAATTCATCGGTGTCAAGCACTTTTTAAAAAAAAATGGGAGGCATGTCTATGAGAGGTGGAGGAGGTGCTCTATACCCATCCGGCCGTATCGGAAGCGGCAGTCCGCATCAGGACCTGGGAGAGGAAATCGCCGCGGCTGTTATATTAAAGCCCGGGTTGAGCGGGGTCCCGGATGAACTGCGCCAGTTCGTCAAACAGGAGGTCGCCCCTTAATAAATACCCGAGGGTCATTCCGTGTGTTAAGGAACTCCCCAAGACATCCGCTGGAAAAATCCTCAAACGCTCCATTGCTTTTGAAGACATGGGAGGATAATATGACTGGGTTTGCGACGACAGATAAAGGAGGGATGGGCCATGATGACGGCAGAGGAATATGAGGAGAGCCTGAGGCAGTTAAATCTGAATGTGTACATGTTCGGGGAGCGGGTGGAGAACGTGGTGGACAACCCCATTATCCGGCCCTCCATGAATGCGGTGGCCAAGACCTATGAACTGGCCCATTTGCCTGAACACGAAGACCTGATGACGGCCGTGTCCCACCTCACCGGAAACCGGATCAACCGGTTTACCCACATCCACCAGGACATCGGGGATCTCATCAAAAAAAGTAAGATGGGACGGCTCCTGGGACGGGAGACCGGATGTTGCTTTCAGCGGTGCGTGGGCATGGATACCCTGAATGCGCTCTCCATTGTCACCTATAACACGGACCGGAAATACGGCACCCAATATTATCCCCGGTTTTTAACGTATCTGGAATATGTCCAGGAGAAGGACCTGGTGGTGGACGGGGCCATGACCGATCCCAAGGGGCACCGGGGGCTTCCCCCCCACCAGCAGCCGGACCTGGACGCCTTTTTGCGGGTGGTGGAGGAACGCCAGGACGGTATTGTGGTTCGGGGGGCCAAGGCCCATCAGACCGGGGCGGTCAACTCCCATGAGATCATCGCCATGCCCACCCTGTCCATGCGCCAGGAGGATGCGGATTATGCGGTCTGCTTCGCCCTTCCCAGCGATGCGGAAGGGATCACCTATATCATGGGCCGTCAGTCCTGCGATACCCGGAAGCTGGAGGGGGGCAGTCTGGACCAGGGGAATATCCGGTTCGGGGGGCATGAGGCCCTGGTGGTCTTTGACAACGTGTTTGTGCCCTGGGACCGGGTGTTTATGTGCCGGGAACATGACTTTGCCGGACAGCTGGTGGAGATATTCGCCGCCTACCACCGGCAGAGTTATGCCTGCAAGGTGGGGGTGGGGGATGTCCTGATCGGGGCGGCCCAGACTGCGGCCGAGTACAATGGGGTGGAAAAGGCCTCCCATGTGCGGGACAAGATCGTGGAGATGAACCACCTCAACGAGACCCTCTACTGCGGATGCATTGCCTGCGCCTCTGAGGGGCACCGGGAACCCAGCGGCACCTATTGCGTCAATATCCTCCTGGCCAATGTGCACAAGCATAATGTCACCCGGTTCCCCTTTGAGCTCTCCAGGCTGGCCCAGGATATCGCCGGCGGGCTCATGGTCACCCTCCCCTCGGAAAAGGACCTGCGGTCTCCGGAGACGGCCCAGTGGATGGAGAAATACTTCAGGGCCAATCCGGATGTGTCCACCGAGGATCGGATGCGCATCCTGCGGCTGATCGAAAACCTGACCCTGGGCACGGCCGCGGTGGGGTATCTGACCGAATCCATGCACGGCGCAGGCTCGCCTCAGGCCCAGCGGATCATGATCTCCCGCCGGGTCAATGTGGCGGAAAAACAAAGGGCCGCCAAAAGGCTTTGCGGGGTTGACACATAAGGGGGAAAATCCCTGCGCAAGGGGCAAGATGCTGAAACAGATTTTTTTCAATCGGGAATTTCTCTTGGTCCTTGCGCTGGTGTTGGGGGTGGTGGAGGGAAAGACGTCCCAGTATACGGCACCGCTGGTCCTTCCCCTCCTGGGGATAGTGATGACCCTGTCCACCATGCTGATATCCGGCCGGGAATTGCGTTCCCTGAGGACCCTGATGGCGCCGGCCCTGTGGGGAATTGTCATGAATTACGTGATTCTCTCCGGGGCCACCCTGGTAACGGCTGCCGTGATCATTCGGGATCAGGACCTGTGGACCGGGTTCGTGATCCTGGCCGCGGTACCGCCTGCAGTGGCGGTGATCCCCTTTACCGATTTTTTGCGGGGGGACCACTCCTACGCCCTCATCGGCACTGCAGGGGCCTATTTGGCAGGGCTTTTTTTCATGCCCGGAATTGCCGTGGCCTTTTTGGGATCTGCGGTGGTCCAGCCTACCCGGCTGTTGTCCATCATCATCTCCCTCATTGTGGCCCCGTTTTTGGTGTCCCGTTTGCTGCTGTGGCTCAAATGGGACCGACGGATCCAATCGTTCAGGGGCCCCATCACCAACTGGTCTTTTTTTGTGGTGACCTATACCATTGTAGGGTCCAACCGACCCATCATTTTAGAGAATCCCCTGGGACTGGCGCCGGTGCTGGTGGTGGCCATATTCACCATTATCTGTCTGGGGTTGATTGTGGAATACAGCGCCAGATGGATGGGAGTGAATGCCGGCACCTGGCGGGCCCTCATGTTTCTCGGTACGCTGAAGAATTACGGCCTGGCCGGGGGTGTGTCCCTCACCCTGTTCGGTACCGAAACAGCGCTTCCCGCCACCATGGGCGTGGTTATTATGGTCCTATATGTGGTCCTGTTGCAGTTGAGAGCCAGGGTGAGCTACGGCAAATGATGATTCGTATGGCCAAAAAACTGCGCCAATGGCGCCGAAAACTGAGCCGGGTCCGGTGGGTGGCCCGGTTTTTGCCTGTGGCATTGCCCGAAGGCGAGACAGATAGGCCCGGTTTGATTATGATCCAGATCGATGGACTGGGTCGAACGCAGTTGGTAAACGCGCTGAAACGAGGGCGGTTCCCTTTTATTCGGGGCCTGCTCCAGAGAGAACACCTCCGGTTGTACAGCCTTTATTCGGGAGTGCCGTCCACCACTCCGGCCATGCAGGCAGAGCTTTTCTATGGGGTCAGGACTGCGGTGCCCGCTTTTTATTATCTTCATCGCAAAAGCGGTAAACTCCTCAGCATGCAAATGTCGGATGCTGCCAGAATGGTTGGGGACGAACTTCAATCCAAAACCGATCGGCCCCTCCTTCAAGGGGGACACGCCTATGGGGACGTTTTTACCGGCGGGGCAACAGAGGCGCGTTTTTGCGCTGAAACCATGGACCTGGAATCCCTGCTGCGCCGAATGCATCCGGTGAAATGGGTCCTGCTGCCCATATTGTATTTCTATAAAGTGCTCCGGGTCCTGGCCCTGGCCTTTTTCGAAATCTTTCTGGCGCTCACGGATGTCCTGCGCGGGGTCTTTGACCACAAGAATATCTGGCAGGAACTCAAGTTTATCCCTTCTCGCATCGGGGTAGGGATTGCACTGCGCGAAATTGTCCGATTTATGGTGCGCCTGGATATCGAGCGGGGCATCCCGGTGATCCACGCCAATTTTCTGGGCTACGACGAGCAGGCCCATCGGCGAGGGCCCGGTTCTTACTTTGCCCACTGGACCCTTAAGGGTATCGACGGCGCGGTACGGGACATCGTCCGCAGTGCCCGACGTTCCCATTATCGTGATTACGAAGTGATCCTTTACAGTGATCATGGACAGGAGTCCTGCCGCAACTATCCTGCGGAGCATGGCGTTACCGTCCGCCGGGCGGTGCGTCGTACCCTGCACACCCTGTGGTACAGCGATACCCTGCCTTCCCATGGGACGGATTGGGAGGCTCACAGTGACAGGGGCCTGTTTACTCGCGGGCTCTTGCGGTCCAAGCCGGCCCGACCGGCCCTCCGACCGCCGGATTTGGGCACCCGGGTCACGGTGACCGCCAAGGGACCTCTGGGCCATGTCTATTTCCCGTTCACCCCGGACGAAGACCAGAAACAGGCGGCGGCCCAGGCCCTGGTCAACGAGGCCGGGATTCCTCTGGTACTCTATACCCTTATTAATGGCCAGGTTCAGGCGGTTACTGCAGGGGGACGATTTTATCTGCCCCAAGACGCAGTCCCGGTGATCGGTGGAGACCATCCCTTTTTATCCTGTGTTGTCCAGGACCTGATGGCCACCTGCCGGCACTCTGATGCCGGAGACCTGGTCCTCAGCGGCTGGGAACCGGGGACTCAACCGTTGACCTTCCCGGTGGAAAACGGGGCCCATGGAGGCCCGGGCCAAGAAGAGACCCATGGGTTCGTGATGCTGTCCGAAACCCTGTCACTGCCCGCCGGTGTGGGCCGAAAGACCGGAAACCATGCCCCTTTTTTGCGTCCTCTGGAGTTGCGGCAGGTGGTTCTGGAATATTTGGAGAAGCGGGGAACCCCCCCCCGGGTTGAGGTCAAGGGGGCGGGCAGCGCCCGTCCGCCGGCCTTGAACCCATCCGGGCATCTGAGGGTGATGACCTACAACGCCCACAGCTGCGTGGGGACCGACGGAAAGATCCGGCCTGTGCGGATTGCCCGGTTAATCGCGCGTCTTGAGCCTGATATGGTGGCTGTGCAGGAACTGGATACTCGGCGCCGGCGCACCGGTG
>JAIPDZ010000255.1 GCA_021737425.1 Deltaproteobacteria bacterium | reverse complement strand
ACTCCCCATGCCTGTGCGCTGCAACAGGGCCCGATCGGGTGTTGTGCAGGCCGGTGCCCGGTCAGATCCAGGTCCTCAGCAATCTGGAAATAGGTCTTAAGAATGTAGAGCCGGCACTGGCATCAAAAGCCTTGTATGCAAAGGCGGTGCGCTGTGGCCCGAATGCAAGCGACTGTGAAGTGCGATTCACGTCCATTTCTCCTGAGATTGCAGCCTACCTTCAAGCCCATTTGCAGTATGCCGCCCATTGAGGCGTTCTTGACAGACCCTGACAGGCTCATTAGATTGATATCTAACGATATTCGTGCAGCATCCTGATTCCCAATCCTTTGCAGAGCGTATATAGGGCGACCGCATGAACCGCTACAAATATCTATGGATCGGCCTTATCCTGATCCTGTTGTTTTTTTGGGCCAAAAAAGACCCCAATCCCATTTCCCTCACGTCTAATACCGTTACCCCTGCAGCTGAATCTCTGGATTTCAACCACCACCCCGTTGCAAGTGACGAAAGACCGGTCATAGTCTCCACAGATGAGCAGATCCACATGGATGTATTTGAGAAGGTGCATCCGGCAGTGGTCAACATCGCCACCACCACCCTGGGCATAAATTTTTGGATGGAGGTCACCCCGAGACAGGGACAGGGATCAGGGTTTGTCATTGATCAGGACGGCTACATATTAACCAACAACCATGTGGTGGCCAAGGCCCAGAAGATTGTGGTCACCATGGCCGACGGCAAGAAGGTGAACGCCACCCTGGTGGGAAGGGATCCCAAAAGCGATTTGGCCATTATCAAGGTCCCTTCGGCCGCAGTACAGGCAGTGGCCCCTTTGGGAGATTCCGATCGGATCCGCCCGGGCCAAAAGGCCATTGCCATCGGCAACCCCTTTGGCCTGTCCCACACCCTGACCACGGGTGTGGTCTCCGCACTGAAAAGGAGCATCCGGACCGAGGACGGCATTCAGATCGAAAACCTTATCCAGACCGACGCAGCCATTAATCCGGGCAATTCAGGAGGCCCGCTCCTCAATTCCAACGGGGAAGTGATCGGGATCAACACCGCCATCTTTTCTCTGACAGGGGGGTATCAGGGCATCGGCTTTGCCATACCCATTAACCGGGCCAAGGAAATCGCCACCCAACTGATCACCTCGGGCCGGGTGGCCCGGCCCTGGCTGGGCATCTCTGGCATCGGAATTACCCCGGATCTGGCAGAGGGTATCGGTCTCCCCGTGGATCAGGGGATCCTGGTGGTGGAGGTAATCCGGGGAAGCCCAGCCCATGAAGCCGGTCTGAAGGGCGGCGATCAGGACGTCATCATCGGACGCCTCCGGCTCCGGTTGGGCGGAGATATCATCACCTCCATTGATGGAAGCCCGGTCTCGGACATGAAGCAACTGGTCCGCAGGCTGGACCGGTTGAAAGTGGGGCAAACCATTCCCCTTGGCATTGTACGGGACGGAAGTACAAGAGAGATCAGGGTACTGCTGGCAGAGAGGCCCTGATGTGGGATTGGTGATTGATGATTGTTGATTGGCGATTGGGGACCTATACCGAAGCATCCGACTGAACACCATAACGAACTTGACTCCTTTACTGATGAGTTAGAGGCTGAGATGCTGAAAGCAATTGGGAGAGACATATAATGGATGAATATCTTTCAAAAGGCGCACAGATGCTCAAAGACGCAGAGAAGATACTGGTCTTTACCGGTGCAGGCCTGAGTACGGAATCCGGGATTCCGGATTTCAGGAGCCCGGGCGGGCTGTGGGAAAAGTATGATCCCGCAGACTTCCATTTTCAGAGATTCGTATCTGATGAGCGTACACGGGAGATTTACTGGAAGATGAGCAGCGAGTTGTATGAGATGCTCAAGAATGCCCGTCCCAACCCGGGCCATCTCGGCGTGGCAAAACTGGAAGAAAAGGGCAAGCTCCTGGCCCTGGTCACCCAAAACATCGATCATCTTCATCACAAGGCCGGGAATTCCCCTGAACTGATCATCGAAATCCATGGTACGGCGGTGACTGTCTCCTGCCTCAACTGCAAAAAGGGCTATGACAGAGATGAAATCCAGATTCGTCTAAATTCAGGGCTCAGGGTGCCCTATTGTGATCACTGTGGAGGTATTTTGAAGCCCGATACCATCTCCTTTGGACAGGCCATGCCCGAAAAAGAGATGGCCAGGGCCATTGCCTGTGCCGAGAAATGTGATCTGTGCGTGGTTCTGGGGTCTTCTCTGGTGGTCTATCCTGCAGCATCCATCCCCGCCCATGCCCACAGAAACGGCGCCAGATTGATGATCATTAACCTTACTGAGACCCCGCTGGATGTGCAGGCGGATCTGGCGATTCACAGGCCCGTATCCACAGCATTGACTGAAATCATAGAAGAAAATTATGCTTGAAAATGAAGTGGCCAACGGATAAATTGGGCTCACAATCTTTGGAGAAAATCAGGTAAAGGAGAGATCTATGCGGCAAATAGGCTTTGTGGGGTGGCGAGGGATGGTAGGGTCCGTGCTCATGGGACGAATGAAAGAGGAGGAGGACTTCCACGGATTTGAGCCTACGTTTTTCACCACGTCCCAGGTGGGCCAAAAGGGACCGGATATCGGTTTGGATATTCCGCCTTTGAAAGATGCCTATGATTTGAAAAGGCTCTCTACCCTGGATATTGTGGTCACTTGCCAGGGCGGCGATTATACCAAAAAGGTCTATCCCGAGCTTCGAAAAATGGGCTGGGCCGGATACTGGATCGACTCCGCATCCACCCTCAGACTGAGCAGTGACAGCATCATTGTTCTCGACCCGGTAAACCGGGGGGTCATCGATGCCGGCCTGTCCTCCGGCATCAAGACCTTTGTGGGCGGCAACTGTACGGTGAGCCTGATGCTCATGGCCCTGTCCGGTCTGTTTGCCTCCGGCCATATCCGATGGCTCTCCCCCATGACCTATCAGGCCGCCTCAGGGGCCGGTGCAAAAAACATGAAGGAACTCATTGACCAGATGCGGGTCTTGGGCGATGCCTCAAGGGATCTCTTGGACGATCCCGCATCCTCTGCCATTGCCATTGACCAGGTGGTCACCGAGCAGATGCGGAGCGTAGCCTTCCCCACGGACCACTTTATGGCCCCCCTGGCCGGAAGCATTCTGCCATGGATCGATTCTCTTATGGAATCAGGTCAGACCCGGGAGGAGTGGAAAGGGTCTGTGGAAACCAACAAAATCCTGGGCACCCGAGAACCGATCCCCATCGACGGGCTCTGTGTCCGGGTAGGGGCCATGCGGTGTCACAGCCAGGGGATTACCATCAAGTTGGACCGGGACCTTCCCTTGGATGAAATCGAGGAGCTGATCCAGAAAGGGAATGACTGGGTCACCCTGGTGCCCAACGATAAGGAATCCACCCTCAAGCACCTAACACCGGCGGCTGTCAGCGGCACCCTAACCGTACCTGTGGGACGAGTCCGAAAAATGCTGCTCGGCCCTGATTACGTGGCGGCCTTTACTGTGGGCGATCAGCTTTTGTGGGGCGCGGCAGAACCCGTTCGCCGGATACTCAATATCGTCATGGAAAGGTTGGGGTAAGGGAAAAATGTTCACCCAGCCGTGTTCTATGCTGAGGCCTTTTCGCCAAAGGCAAAGGCGTCGGCCTATTGACAAAAGGCTGGATATGAATAGAATAGGAATAGTTTTCAATGCGGAAGTGGAAAGCTCACTGGTGGGGCTCCCGGACTTCAAATCCGGTGTGCCGGGCTAAAACCTCGGCAGGTGGGTTCGATTCCCATGCACTTCCGCCATAATACTTTCAATAACTTAGGCCACTTTCTTAAAGGAATGTGGCCTTTTTTTATGCGTGCGAGAGGATCAGGGAAGCATCACCTCGATGATATCCCGCTTTACCGGTCGCACTTGGCTTTTGTAGATCAGAAGACCTCTACCGAAACAGTGGGGCATCCGGCACAAGACGCCGGGGTAGGTGGTATGCTTAAAAGTGAATTCAACTTCCGTTCCACTGTTTTGCTTGAGCCACTCGGATAGTTTCTCGCGGTCCGCGGCATTGGCGTGGTGAAGCAAAAGATACCGGATATCGAAAAAACCGGCCTTCGTGGAGTTAAGCGCATCAGAGGATTCCAAGACCTCGCAGGGGAGCTTCATTGCGTCCGCCCCAAGGGCGGGTGCATGGAGACATAATAACCCGAGACATAAGACGATCCATGGCCTTCGAAACATAATTCCACCTCCTTTTGGGTTACGCCCCGGCGGCTCCGGCGAACGGTGCACCTCCACCGGATGGAACTATTTTCGGATTACATTAGAACGATACGGCGCGCTTTCATCACTTCATACACACGGCCCGCCGCCGTCAGGGCATCTTCTTGATCTGAGCGCAGGACCAAGTCCGGATGCTCCGGAGGTTCATAAGGGGCGGAGATTCCGGTGAAATGAGCGATTTTCCCTTCTCTCGCCTTGGCATACAGCCCCTTCTCGTCCCGCGCTGCACAGACATCCACCGGACATTCCACATAGATTTCTAAGTAACGCTCCTTTCCCACCAGCTCTCTGATCCGGTCCCTGTCTTTCCGGTAGGGGGAGATAAACGCTGTAATGGCCAGAATGCCTGCATCCACATAGAGGTTGGTCATCTCGGCGATACGGCGGATGTTCTCTTTTCGATCCTCCACTGAAAATCCCAGGTCGGCGCAAAGCCCGTGCCGCACATTGTCGCCGTCAAATACATAGGTTGAACATCCTTGGTCGTACAGGAGTTTTTCCAGGTGACGGGCAATGGTGGACTTTCCGGATGCCGAAAGCCCTGTGAACCAGATTACGGCCCCCTTGTGACCGTGCAGTCTTTCACGGTCCTCGCGGGTTAAGTACCCGTCGTACCAGGTGAGATTGTTCTCTTTGGGTGTTTTCTTATCCATGTCCTCATCGTACCTGCACTACAATTACCAATGAACCGTTCCCATAGCGATCCGAGAGAGGACCTCTACCGCCTGAAATCTGTCGAAGGTCCCGCCATCGCAAGGACCCTCAAACCTTCAGTTGTACGGCCTTGAAAACCTACGCCTCATTCACCCTGGAGCCGATGTACCCCGGCAATTCGCAAATGAGGTCATCGATCTCCTGACTTTTTTCACTCAAAAACCGCATCATCCGATCCGATTTTGATTTCAGAGTGGTCCGTTGCTGCTCCTCGATCTCACTCCCTTTGAGCAGCATGTCGTTTTGATAAAGGTATACCACAATGGCATCATCCGCATCAGGCTGGACATCAAAATGCGTATACAAATAATCCAGCCAGAATCCGAATTCATGGGGATGCTCCACATGTTCCACCGGAATTTGCAGGTCATAGCTCAGGGGTTTGGCCAGACCCGGCATCAATTTGGAACCGCCCAGGTAATCCAGGACATGGGCGAGTTGGTGCACCAAAGCACTCTCCCCAATGTCTCGAGAAATGGCGATATACATGTTGTCGGGATCACTGGCCTGGGTCTTCAGTACATTTACCAGCAGTCCGCCGGTGATTTTCTCCTCATCGGAAGGCCGGCTTCGACCCAACAGATCCAGGTCCATGTAGCGGTCCATGTCGATAAGCCTTATCCCCGCACGCACGCCGGTGAGCTTATGGATATTTAGTGATCCTACCATCTCCCTGGACCGGCCGTACCATACCTGGGGCAAGGACGTAATTCGCCGGCTCATGTCAGCAGAGAATTCACCCATTCCCTCCAGGGTCAGTTCTTCTTCTTTACCGAGATGGCAGTTCTTGAATTTTTTCCCGCTTCCACAGGGGCACGGATCGTTTCGTCCTATCTTTTTCATATGGCACTCAACGCTCAGCTATTCATCCTCAATGATCCTGTCCCTATGGGCCTCATTGCTCCATGTGGGGAGCGGGCTTTCACTTCCGGTCTCCGGATTCAGGCTCTGACGATAAGAGGCTTTTACTTCCTGGGTTTTCATCATATGGTCCCAACCCCGTACATAATACGGGCATTCATCATTAAAGCAGACCCATAGAAAGTCACACGTCCAGGTCGAATCGGCAGGGGGCTGCCACTTCTTCATCTCCTCGCCACAGTGCTTGCATTCCGGTTTTTCTGGTTCAGTCATTTTTTTTCTCCGGTTTTTTCCATCCAAAAAAAGAAAACCAAACCCCGTTTATGCATAAGGGGTTTGGTCCTGTTCTTTCGTCCGCTTTCCATCACCCGATGGCGGCTTTTAAAACCCCTTCAGGAGGAATCACATTACAGTTCAAGGCCGCATCCCTTTTCATATCCATCCCAAAGGCCACTGCCATCAACTGGGTAAGATACACTATGGGAACGTCGAAATTCGTATCGTATTTCTCGTTGATCCGGTCCTGGTACATTTCAAGATTCATGGCGCACATGGGACACACCGTAGAGACCATTTCTCCCCCGTGTTTGGCTGCATCACCCAGAATATTTTTCACCAACTCCAAACAGTAGTCCATTTCAGGCAGGAAGA
>JAIPDZ010000254.1 GCA_021737425.1 Deltaproteobacteria bacterium | reverse complement strand
GCATGATGGGAGATGAATGGCGCATCGGGTTGAACGACGGCCCTTTTCCCTACTGGACCAACCCGGATCACGTCTATCGTGAAAACGAGGTGCTCATTTGCGCCATGCAGTATGCCTGCCCGGAAGAGGACATCGGCTTCCGTTACGAAAACCCCATTGTGATCCACATTGATCACTGCGAACCCCTTTCAAAATTCCCACTGGCGGTGGATGAAATATCCTGACGCCCATCCATACCCAAAACATTGCCCCTGACGTAGTAACGTCAGGGGCAACCGGGAGCTAATGGGTACGCCCCCTGAAACCTGGGGTCGACTAACCCGGGCACAGATCAACCTGATGGACCTGTTGTCTTATCTCGAAGGCGAGGTGGGGATTCACCTCTTCCCGGGAGGACGCGGAAAATGCAGCCCACCCAAAGAGCAAAACCGCTGAAATCCTTTCCCTCTGCTGATCACACATCAGCCCTGAACCCGACACATCTTTCTACCTTCTACCGGCGAGGCGTTGTTTAACAAAATTCCTTGATACAGGGAGGGGACAACAACTGGACAGCCATTTCCGGCGCTTTGTGGTTTGTCATTTTTTAACCGGCCATCAAATAACGTTCGACATCCCGCCTTCAGACCGTATGAGACAACCGAGCGCGTTTTTCAGAATGATTTCTTGACAATAAAAAATTATATACTATACTTTTATACTAGGAATAATCATTACTCGAGATCTTCTGTCAAGTCCCTATTTGAATGGAATTAAAATAGATGCCATCGGATCCGGCTCATGAATCAAGGATCGCTTCCATAGCCATCAGCAAAAGAAAGGGAACACCCAAAGAGACAGTGGCACAAGCGTCACTTCTCATAGATCACGGCATCGAGGGCGATGCCCACGCGGGTCCGTGGCATCGACAGGTGAGCTTTCTTGCAGCCGAAAGCATTGATGGGGTCCGGGAAATCGGACTTGATGTCGACTTTGGCAGCTTTGCCGAGAATATCGCAACCACCGGCATCGACTGGGAAACCATTCATCTGGGAACCCGCATCGCTTTAGGCGACACGGCCATGGTGGAGATCACCCAGAAAGGGAAGGAATGCCACAACCGGTGCGCCATTTATTATCTGGCCGGGGACTGCATTATGCCCCGGGAAGGGGTGTTCGGCAAGGTGATTAAAGGGGGCACAATTCAGTGCGGGGACCCGATTCATATCATAGAAAGACCTTAACGGAGACGCCCGAAAGGGCGCGTTCATTAAAGCGATGACCCTATTTTTTCCAGCAGGAATAATCCCATGGCCAAAACAATAGAAGAAATCAACGAAAAGATTCAATCCGGAAATGTGGTGGTCTTTACTGCCGAAGAAGTGATCGATGTGGTCCGCAAAAAGGGAACCAAACAGGCATCACGTGAAATCGATGTGGTGACCACCGGTACCTTCAGCCCCATGTGCTCTTCCGGGGTGTTCATAAATCTGAAACAGGACAAGCAAAAGATGAAGTTGGGTGGGGGATGGGTGACACTCAATGGCGTACAGGCATACGCCGGCCTGGCCGCGGCAGACATTTATCTCGGTGCCACCGCTCTTCCTGACGGGGATCCACGGAATAATAACAGCCGTCGGGGCCGCTTCAGATACGGCGGCGCCCATGTAATCGAAGACCTGGTACAGGGCAAACAGGTTCTGCTGAAAGCAGAAGGCTACGGTACCGACTGCTATCCCAGGAAATGGCGGGAGCAGATGATCGGCTTTGATGAGATGAATGAGGCCGTCCTGTTCAACCCGAGGAATTGTTATCAGAATTACAACGTGGCGGTAAACCTGTCCGACAAACCGATTTATACCTACATGGGGAAGCTCAACCCGAGACTGGGAAACGCCAGCTATTGCAGCGCGGGCCAGCTTTCCCCTCTGCTGAACGACCCGATGTACCGAACCATCGGCATCGGTACCCGGCTGTTTCTGAGTGGTACTGAAGGGTATGTGGCATGGCATGGGACCCAGCACAACCCCAATGTCCCACGGTTGGAAAACATGACACCCCGCGCGGGATCCGGGACCCTGGCCCTTGTGGGCAATCTTAAAGAAATGGACCCCAAGTGGCTGCGGGCCGTATCGTTCACCGGCTATGGCGTCAGTCTGAGTGTGGCGGTGGGTCTGCCGATTCCGATCCTGGACGAAGAGATGATGAGATTTGTCTCTGTATCCGATGCGGATTTGAAGGCGCCCGTCATTGACTATAGCCGGTTCTACCCCACCGGTGAGGGAAAGCCCAGACTAAGAGAGGTCACCTATGCAGAACTGAAGAGCGGCGCCATACAGCTTGATGGAAAGGATGTGCCCACCGGATGCTTTTCCAGCTATCAAAAGGCCAGGGAAGTGGCGGAACACCTCAAATCGCTCATAACGGACGGGCGGTTTTTCCTGTCCTGCCCGGTGTCGCCCCTCCCCGGACCCACTGAAGAACAGGGGGACCTCAAATGAATACAAAAAAGGTGGTCCTTTCCTTCCCTCCCAGCACGGTGGAGGATCCCATTATTTATCATCTGATCATGGATTACGGTCTGATGGTCAACATCCTGCGTGCGTCAATTGATGCGGGCAAGCAGGGACGGGTGGTAGCAGAACTAAAAGGAGATGACAATCAGCTTAAAAACGGCGCCAATTTCCTGGAGAGCAAGGGCGTTGAAATTGAGCCCCTCACCGAGGAAATTCGGCACATCGAAGAAAAATGTACCAGTTGCACATCCTGCGTTCCTTTGTGCCCCACCGGGGCGCTGAATGTGGACCGCGAGACCTGGGTGGTCTCCCATGATGCGGATAAGTGCGTGGTCTGCCTTTCCTGTGTAGATGTCTGCCCGTACCGGGCGGTGACGGCCCACTTTCAATAGCTACCGAGGGATATGAGACACCGGCGACCGACAAAACACCATAAATCAGCACGCAGAACGATCGCCCTGCTCCTCGCTCTGCTTTTCTGGATCACCGGGTCTGCCCAGGCATTACCCGAAGCCCAATGCAAAAAAGCCTGTTGCCAAAATAGATTCATCAAGCAAGTGCCTCAGCAATTCGCACGCACACCATCTGCCCACCCTATGGTACCATTTGAAAGAGGCCTCCCCGTTTGCGGTTCATGTTGTACCCACGGCACCCTTCATGACATCGTATCTCAGAAATCACAAAGATGCCCTGACGAAGCCCTGCCCGCCTGCTGCAAGGCAGAAAGCGGCAGCAAGAAGGTTCAAGGTCCGGCATCGGCATCCACGGTTCGGACCCAACGTCATCCGGACATCGGCCTGGTGTCCTTCGCTGACATATCTGACCATTTTGAAAGCCTCCGCCGCGCTTCTTTTACTCAGTTTGTTTTACCAGCAAGGGCCGCGCCTCCACCCCTTTATATAAAATATTCCGCATTCCTTTGTTAAAAATCCCAGCCACGGAAACGAAACACCCTATATCCGTACCCAATAACTCCTGCGCATCCATGTCGAGCCTTTGACCGGCTCAATCTGTTGATAATGGAAACAGACGAGCTTCTGTTGTGCCGTTGCTCGGCGCAGGAGCCGGGAGTCTCCATCAAAACAGAAAATAATGCATTTCGATCATTAGAAATGAAAAGGAGTTCATCATGCCAGATACAGGACAAAATCAGGTAGCAGGCAAGAATGTGTCTAAGAAAAGTGCAGAGAAAAGGGATATGATCCTCAATTCAAAAAAGTCTCGTCTCCCATGGGTCATTGCAGGTGCTTTATGTGTGATCGCACTGGGAGGCGGTGTGTTGTTTGCGACCCAGAGCACAAAACAGGAGAGCGTCACCACCAATCCTTCGGGCGTTCAGATTTCTGAAAGCGCCGTCAGTTATCCGGTCGATCTCTTTTCTGACGAAAAGGCCCGGCGTTTTCAGTACAAGGTGGATGACGCCATCACCATTCACTATTTCATTCTTAAGAGCACGGATGGTGTGATACGGGCCGCATTTGATGCCTGCGATGTCTGCTGGCCCGCCGGAAAGGGATATGAGCAGTCCGGTGATGTCATGGTCTGCCGGAATTGCGGACGGCAGTTTGCGTCCATACGGATCAACGAGGTCAAGGGCGGGTGCAACCCGGCGCCGCTTAAGCGGAGCATAACAGGCGATAGACTGGTATTGGAGATTCAGGACATCCTTTCGGGGAAACAATACTTTGATTTCAGTAAGCGGGGGTAAAAGATGAATCTCAGCGATATCGTATTTCGAAACCTGTTGCGGCGAAAGGCCAAGGCCCTGTTTGTTTTGGCCGGTCTCGCCATCGGCGTGGCCACCGTGGTTGCCCTCATCAGTTTTGTGGAGGCCATGACGAATCATATCAATCACAAGTTGGAAAAATATGGCGCCAACATCTTGATTGTCCCCAAGACGGAGAACCTCTCACTGAGCTACGGGGGACTCTCTTTGGGGGGTGTCTCCTTTGAGATGCAGGAGATTCGCCAAAGGGATCTTCAGAAGATCGATTCCATAAAAAACGCCGCCAACGTGGCGGGTATCGGGCCGATGGTCTTTGGCGTGGTGACCGTGAGAGGTCAAAAGGTACTTCTGGCCGGCGTGGATTTCGAGTCCACCTGGATCTTAAAGCCCTGGTGGAAGATCGACGGCACCCTTCCGGGAGAGACCGGCGTGATACTGGGTGCCGAAACTGCCAAGGTGCTCGACCTGAAACGCGGCAGCTCCCTCCAGATAAAGAAGAAGGATTTTATTGTCTCCGGTGTATTGAAACCGACCGGCTCCCAGGATGATCAGCTGCTATTTATGACGCTCGGCACTGCACAATCTATATTGAATAAGGAAGGCCTCATTTCCATGGCCGAAGTGGCCGCCCTGTGTAAAGACTGTCCCATTGACGCCATGGTCAAGCAGATTTCAGAGGCTGTCCCCGGCGCCAGAGTCATGGCCATCCAGCAGGTGGTTAAAGGCCGAATGGAGGCCCTGTCCCAGTTCAAGAATTTCTCTTACGGGGTGTCCTTGGTCGTCGTACTGGTGGGCAGCCTGGTTGTACTCGCCACCATGATGGGGAGTGTACGGGAGAGGACCGAAGAGATCGGCATTTTCAGGGCCATCGGGTTTCGAAAAAGCCACGTGTTTAAGATCGTCCTGCTGGAAGCGGGCTTTATCTCTGCCGTGGCGGGGATCCTGGGATACGTTGCGGGATTCGGCGTGACCAAAGGCGTGTTGCAGTTCTTCTATGAGAGCGGTGGCGCATCGATTCTTCCGAGCGTAAATCTTGCGGCCGGGGCATTGGGCCTGGCTGTCCTGGTAGGGCTGGCATCGAGCATCTATCCGGCGTTTCTGGCCGCACGCATGGATCCCAATCAGGCCCTGAGTGCCATGTAGGAGGCAGAACATGAGTTATGTATGTGCTGAGCATCTTGTAAAAACCTATGGTACCGGAGCGGCTGCTGTCAGGGCCGTTCATGACGTCAACTTTGACATCGAAGCAGGAGAGTTCGTGAGCATCATGGGGGAGTCCGGGGCCGGAAAATCGACCCTCCTGTCCATCATGGGCGCAATGAATCCCCCCACATCCGGCCGATTTGTCGTGAATGACATCGACGTCTACAAACTGGGGTCGGAAAAAAGGACCGATTTTAGAAGGGAATTCATCGGCTTTGTGTTTCAGAGCTTTCATCTGGCGTCCTATCTGACGGTGCTGGAAAACGTCATGCTGCCGTTGACCACGGTGCCCACCAGTCGAAAAGAAAAGCGTTCGCTTGCAGAAGCCGCTTTGGCTCAGGTGGGCCTTTCGGGAAAAGAGGGACGGCTCCCCAGCCAGATTTCGGGTGGCGAAAAAGAGCGGGTGGCCATTGCACGGGCTATTGTGAACGACCCCCCGGTGGTGCTCGCGGATGAACCCACCGGAAACCTGGACTCCAAGACCTCCCATGAAATCATGGCCCTGCTCCAGCGCCTGAACCGAGCAGGCACCACCATCCTTATGGTCACCCACAGTCGGGACTGCGCCGGCTATGCTGAGCGGAGCCTGATGGTGACGGACGGACGTTTGACAGAACCCGATAGGGATCTGCTTCGAGTCGGAAACGACCTTCCTTTTCAACCAGAACCCCAGGACCTGTGTTCTGATGCCCGCTATGGATGAGCCGAACAGGTTGAAAACGCTCAGCGAGCCCAGTTAAATCCTCCTTCGGAGGGCCGCAAAGCGGCATTTAACCGGGGCGAGCGAAATAAAAAATGGTCAATATCCACTCCATGTTTATGCTGGGCCTGGGGGACCATTCCCACAATTACCTCATCGCCCCGGTGACCGACCGCCAGCGCTGGCATGCCCGCAATTTTGTGGATATGGTGGCCCTGACCCTGGAAACCTACAAGGCCGGGATCACCCCCTCCGGCCTGGCCGAGCAGATGATGGCGTTTGCCGATGAGCGGGGCTTTTCGGACTACATGGTACCGGGCTTCGAACACGGCATCGGCATGATGGGAGATGAATGGCGCATCGGGTTGAACGACGGCCCTTTTCCCTACTGGACCAACCCGGATCACGTCTATCGTG
>JAIPDZ010000253.1 GCA_021737425.1 Deltaproteobacteria bacterium | reverse complement strand
TGAGCCGGGAGACCGCCTGGGGGTGCGAGACCGCCTCCGGTGTGTGCATGGCCTGGGTGTCGATCATCATTTCCATGGAGAAGAATCGTCCCCGGGCCACCATCCTGCAGGTTTCGATGTTGACGTGGTATCGGGACAAAAGTTCCGCGATGCGGGCAATGATTCCGGGCCGGTCCATTCCCAGCACCGTGACCAGGTGGCTCTCTTTTCCAGGCGTGGGGGTGAGCGCATCCCCTTGATATCGGCCCAGCACGATCTGAAGATCGGTTTGCGCTTGAAGGGACTGTAAGCGTTCCATGACGGCGTCCATGGAAATTGTAGAATCTGAAAAATCAAGGATCAGAAAAATGGAAAAGAGCCCTCTGCGGGAATTCTCCTCCACATCAATGATATTTCCGCCCATGTCAAAGACGTGTCCGGTGATCAATGACACCAGTCCGGGTTTATCCAGCCCGATGGCGGAGAGGGTGATGGTTTTTTCCAGTTTATTCATGACGGTTCCTTTTTTCGGTCGGCAAGGTTACCGCTTTTTTTGGAAAAATACAAACAGTTCTTCCTCATAGTACCGGCCGTCGATGATCTGCCCCGGGCCGAAGCGCTTGAGCCCTTTCCCCTCCAAGAGTCGCTGGAATGCCTGGTTCATGATATCAAGGGATTTTTCTTCCTTTAACCAGTATATGGGGACATTGACGTTGAGGGGCCGCGCCGGAATCAGGTGCCGGGTGGCCTTGGGGCCGAACCGCCGGTTGCGCCGGACCGCATCCATGACCATCTGTTTGGAAATCTGGGGGGTCCAGAGAATGAGGTCGTCCGGCGCCCCTGGGTCTGCGCAGGTCCCACTCAGGACCGACTGGCAGGGAATGTATCGAAACCCGCTCCCCCCCTCTACGAGCCCTTCCTGGATCTGGTCCGTGACCTGGTAGGCGCTTACGGCGTCATGGACTATGGCAGGGGGAAAGGTGACGGAAAAAAAGCGGCCTTTATGCTGGAATCCCAGACAGAGCGGGTTTTGGGCCAGCCTCTCCTTGAGCGCGTGCAGGTGGGCCATTTCCCGGAGGGTCCCTTTGAGCCGGCAGATCAGTCGCTTCGGCGTGTCCGGGTCCGGAATACGGGCAATGGATCTGAACCAGTATCGCAACTGGACCGCCTCATTAAAATAATCGATTTTGCACACCGGGATATATTTGAAATTGAGCCGCTTTAACACGTGGGCCCTGTGGTGGCCGTCGATGACCGTGAGGTGCTCATCCACAATCACCGGATTCTGGAGCAAGGCCCAGTTTCTGAACTGAAGCCTCAACTGCTCGGCCTTCTCCGGAATAACCGCCTCATGCTCCCTCAATGCATGAAGGGGCGCCATCTTTAGATGCAGATCCATGTGTGTGGTTTTTATGGCGTACATGAAAAGACCGCCACGTCCTTAGATAAGCCCGTGCAGGTCGTGCAATAAGGGGTCGTAGTCCGAATCCTTGAAACAGAACTGCAATTCCCGGTATCGGCGGCGAAGGCGTTTGACGGCCTGGGTGACCCGGGCGTTTTTCTGGATTACATCACTCATCAGCTGGGCCACCTCCTTGAATCCCGCTTCGTCCATGCCGAAACGGGTCATCTCCGAGACCCCGAGCCTGAGTGCACCCGAGGCGGTAAACCCCTCTTCATCGGGCATGGCCTGAAAGTTACAGATGAGGTGGTTGGCCTCCAGTCGCCGGGCAATATCCGGTCCGTGGGCATACCCCACCTCCACCACCACCTGATGGGTCTCGGTAAAGTCCATATCCGGGTCCCCCGCCACCTGAAGACCACAATCCCTGAGGGCCCTGGCAAAGGCCTTGGCATTGGCGATCACCCGGGGCTGGTAGGTCTCCTTGAAATGATTCATTTCATAAGCGGCCATTAAAAGGCCCAGCAGGGTTCCGAGATGGTGGTTGGACACCCCTCCCGGAAAGGCCCGGTTGCGCAGGGCCTCCCACAGGGCATACCGGGTTTCGGTCTCTTCAAACCGGCTGCCCGCCACCCCCCGCTGGGTGCCGAAAAAGGTCTTGTGCGTGGACCCGGTGATTAGATCCGCGCCTTCCTCAAAAGGGTGTTGAAAATGGGGACCCACCAGGCCCAGCACGTGGGCCATGTCGTAGAGGACCACTGCGGGAATGCCCTGGTCCCTTAAAAAATCACGGATGGGGGCCACCGGTTCCCGGTGCAGGACCATGCTCTTGCCAAAGATGATCAGCTCCGGCCTGAAGGCATGGATCAGCTCCAGGGTGAGCGGGACGTCGATCTGAAAGGGATTTTCGGGCAATACCGGAAAGTTGACCACTGCCGGCCTTTCGGTTTGGGGATCCCGGGCCACAAAATCCTTGAGCGCACCCATGGGTTGCGCACTCAAATGCCCTCCCTTGCCGATGCCGTGGTTCATAACGCACCCAAGCCGTCTGGGTTCCCTTTTTCGGTCTGCCCGATTCACGTAGTCCACCAGGGCCCCATAGACCGCCATGTTGGCGGTTTGACCGCTGATGAGGCGGGTTTCCACCTGGGAGCATCCCAGGTAGGCCTTCAGTTCCGCTTCCAGCATTTGCTCCACTTCATGGATGAAGTCGGTTCCCTGGTAGTAAAAGATATCAGTGTCGTAGAATGCCTCCATCTGCCTGTGCTCGGCATACCGAAAGGCCGGATCCATGACCGACAACAGCCTAACCATGGGCGAGGGGGTCATCTCCGACGGGATCAGATTGATGCATTCCTGCTGGCGCCACCGGGTATTGTGGACGGTTTTTTCAAGCAGATCCTTCACCTTCATGGGCAGGGGTTTCAACGGGGCCTCGGTTTCCCCGGGCACCTGCTCGAAAATAATGGGACGGGCATAGGGGGGGGCGTCCGAGCGGAGGTGATAGGGGACCACGGCCGCCTCCACGTGCTTCCCCCGAATGTCGATCGTGACCTGATCCCCCTCCAGGAGATCACTCTCCACATAGGTCAGGCAGATGGATCGGAGTTGATGGGCATCGGTCTGCTGGGAGGTCAGCCCTTCCCCCTGTACAGACCACAGGGGAATCCGGGTGCCGCTGGTCACATAACCCACCCGGCGGTGGTCCTTGAGGATGTCGGCACCTTCACGGGCCACCCCCTTTCCCAAGACCGTGAGGGGTTTGATCATCCGGGGCAGAGGGTCCATGCGGGAAAAATCTCCCATCACGATCCGCTCATACGCCTCGTGTTGCTGTTTTAGGGCCTCCCGGCCATAGAAATCGCCCTTGAGCGGAGAGAAACTCACCGCGAACCGGGCCAGGGGGGAGGCCCATATGGGGATCTCCCGCCCCTCACGATCCGTTCCCAGTTCGTGGCCGTACAGGGGGAGTCCGGCCTCCAGGCGGAGGGTGTCCCTGGCCCCCAGGCCTGCCGGGGTGGCCCCTTGGGATTGCATGCGTTCCCACAGCTCCACTCCCTGATCCCCATCCACGAACAGTTCAAACCCCAACGGTTCTCCGGTGTAGCCGGTGCGCGCCATCCTGACCTTTCCATCCTGAATTTTTACGGAACTGACCGCGTTTCGAACCGGTTCAGGCAGGGGGCCGGACTGTACCAGATCCTTCATGATGGCCCGGGAACCGGGGCCCTGAAGGGCCAACATCACACTCTGCGGGGTCCAATCGGTCAGTTCCACGTCTTTAAAGTCGGCCATGAACCCCTGAAGATGGTCCCAGTCTTTCTGTGCATTGGCCGCATTGACCACCAGCAGGTATTCGCCTTCATCAAAGTGATACAGATAGGCATCATCCACCGCACCCCCGGTGTGGGTCTGAATATGGGTGTACTGGGCCCCTTTGGTCCGGATGTCCAGGGCCGCGGCGTTGTTGGTGAGGACATGTTGAAGCAAGGGGACGGCCCCCGGGCCTCGAACCCAAAACCGTCCCATGTGGGAGACATCAAAGAGCCCGGCTCGGTGTCGGGTGGCGAGGTGCTCTTGCACAATACCGGTGGGATACGAAATGGGCATGTCCCATCCCCCGAATTCCACCATGTTGGCCCCTGCGGCCTGGTGGAGGTCATACAGGGCGGTTTTTTTCAATGTGGCCATGTCCTATGTCCTCTCTAATCAAGGTGCCAGGTGTCCTCGCAGGTAGCGGGATCTTCGACAGGTTTCGGTGTTCAGTGTTCGGTTGGAGATTCCATGCGCCATGTTTTTTCCTGACACCTGACACCTGACACCCGACACCTACATTTACTGTCATCCATACAGGTTGCTCCCAATCCCCTTTAAGGCGGTCTCCTGCGAGATTTCAGAGAGGGTGGGGTGAGGGTGGATGGTTTTGGTCATCTGTTCCAGGGTGCAGCCTGTATGGATGGCCAGAGCCCACTCAGAAATCAGTTCAGTGACATGGGGGCCCACCATATGAGCCCCCAGGACCTCATGGGTATCCCGGTTCACCACCACCTTGGCCTCTCCGCCGATGTGCCCGATGACATGGGCCTTCCCCACATGTCGAAACAGGACCGTGTAAGTATTTACGGCAATACCCTCCCTTTCAGCCGCCTTTTGGGTAAGCCCCACACTGGCCACCTCGGGCTGGGTAAACACCGCTCCGGGCACGGCCCGGTAGTCCATGACTTGATCCCCGCCAGTGGCGTTGACGCCGGCCACCAGCCCTTCCATGGTGGCCACGTGGGCGAGCATCCAACCGGATGGGCCCAAAACATCCCCGATGGCATAGACATTGGAAAGGGTGGTGCGCATGTGATCGTCCACCATGATCCCCCCCAAGGAATCGGTTTTAATCCCCACCCGGTCCAGCCCCAGCCCGGCAGTGCGGGGTCTTCGGCCGATGCAGACCAAAACCTTCTCCACTTCCAATTGTTGGACCTGGGCGGGGTCCTGGGCGTGCACCAGCGTGGCCGTGCATCTGTCCCTGTTCTGCTCCACCCGGTCCAGCTGGGTATGGAGATGAAATCTGAGCTTCCGCTTTTTCATCTCCCGCTGAAACACCTTGGAAATATCCTCATCCACCGCGGGCAGGGGAAGGAGACGCTCCAGTGCCTCCACCAGGGTCACCTCCACCCCGAGGGAGGAGAATATGGCGCCCAACTCACACCCGATCACCCCCCCGCCCACGATCAGGAGGGATTGGGGAAGGGACTCAAGAGACAAGGCATGGCTGCTGGACAGGATGGTTTCTCCGTCAAAGGGGAGGGCAGGGATTTCAACAGGCGTGGCGCCGGGGGCCAGGATGAGACGGTCCCACTCAATGGGGTGTTCCGTCCCCTGGGCATCCACCACCTTCAGAACGCCCGGGTCTGCGATCTTCCCGGTTCCCCTCACGATGTGAATGTGGTGTTGGGTAAGCTGTGCAGACATCCCCTTGACCTGATTGGCGATGATCTGGGTCTTTCTGTGCATGAGCTGCCTGAGATCAATGGGTGTTTTTCCACTCAACGAAATGCCGAATTCCCATGCGCGGCTCAGGTCGTCCATCAGCTCTGCGGATCGCTTCATGATTTTGGAGGGGATGCATCCGTGGTGAAGACAGGTGCCGCCCACCCGGGCCTGCTCAATGAGGGTCACGGCGGCCCCGGATCGAGCCGATTGAATGGCTGCTGCGTACCCTCCCGGGCCTCCGCCCAGGACGGTGATGTTGAGGGTCATCCGTCCTTCTCCCTGTGCATGGATATGACTTTCCTCTCTCGAGTAATTTCCTATCATTATTTTTGAAGTTTTGCAAGTAAATAATTCCTTAAGTTGATGATAAGATAAAAAATGACAAAATTTATTGACAAATACATCAATATTGGCTATATAGCTTCAACAGAATGTATGAAACATCTTACCCCCTTCGTGCCTTGACAGCCAAAAAGACCATGAAGATCGACGAGACCACCATCCATATCATGAAGCACCTCCGGGAAGGGAGAAAGTCGTTCAAGAAGATAGCTCAAGATCTTGAAATTGCAGAGAATACTGTTCGTTCTCGTGTCAAAAGACTAAAAGAGGAGGGCATTTTGGAGATCTCAGGTTTCGTGGACCCGGACGCCCTTCCCAGGCATCGACTGGTCATGGTGGGGGTCAAACTTAAGAGCATGGATCTGGTGCACAAGGGGGAAGAATTCAGCCGGCTTAGGGGGGTGGTATCGGTGAGCGTGGTGACCGGCCGGTATGACCTCATCCTGGTGGTCTTTTTACAGGAGGGTTTCGAGCTCTTGGAGTTTTATACCGAGGAGGTGGCACGATTGAAAGATGTCCATTCTGTTGAAACTTTTGTGGTATACAAGAGCTATAATCTGATGGTGCCCTATATCTTGTAGCGTTTTATAAGGAGGATGTCCATGAAAGCGATCCAGGAACTACTGCTGCCGGAAGAGGCGGTATATACCGATGATCACGAATGGGCCCTGCAGGTGGGAGAACAATGTACCGTGGGGATAACGGATTATGCCCAGGACCAGCTGGGGGACATTGTGTTTGTGGAACTCCCGGGAGTGGGGGAGCGGTTTAAACAGGGAGACGTCTTCGGCACCGTGGAGTCGGTCAAGGCGGTGGCCGAGCTGTTTATGCCTGTTTCCG
>JAIPDZ010000252.1 GCA_021737425.1 Deltaproteobacteria bacterium | reverse complement strand
TATGCGAAAGGGCTGCTCATGCATTCATCCACTCGCAAAGAAATCAGCTGTCGCATTACCCGGACCCTGCTCATGTATGTGGGGGAGGCTAACAACGGCTCCCTGGGCGCCCTGTTAGACGGACTGGATCTGGATGAAGCATACCTCTTAGACCCCAATAACTGGGTCTCTCATTCGTTCTTGCAGATCCTCTACCATCGAATGATCGACATTCTCGGCGACCAAAATGCGGTCTACAATATGGCGCTGGCCTCCGGCCGTTTTCAGTCCCTCGGCATTCTGGATCGGATTGCGCGGCTGCTCGGAAGCCCCAGGCTGATCTATTCCCAGGCCCCCAAGTATAATAGAATATTAAAGTTAAACGGGGACGTTTACATCCATGAACTAAGAGACTCATGGCTGCTCCTGGAGGATCGGTATCATGACAGTGCCCAGAAAACCCGTTATGACTGCGATTACACCCGCGGCGTACTGGCAGGGATACCGACCATATTCGATATGCCCATCGCCGAGGTAAAAGAGATCGAATGCCAGGTGTCTGCCGAGACCTACGGCCGCCGGATATGGCCGGACAGCCCCACCTACGGATGTAAAGGGTGTCTATACCGGGTGAGGTTCGGTTCCCGCAGCAGGGTGCCGTTCTGGAAGCGTCTGTTTCGGCGACAACACATCTATCACGAGGCCGTACAGGATCTCCTGGTTGCCAATCAGAGGATCCAGGAAAAATACGATGAGGCCGAAAGGCTCGCATCCGACCTGGAGGCGTCCAATAAGCAGCTCATGGAATCCAAACGCCAGCTGGAGGCCAACGCGGCGGATTTGGAGTCATCGGAACGCAGGTACCGGCTCCTGGCGGAGAACGTGACCCAACAACTGCTTACCTTTTCCAAAGGGGGGGACCCTGTAAAACGACCCACCCAATTGTCGAACCTGACCCAGGATGCGGCCCTTTTTGCCCTGAGGGGGTCCAACGTACGGTGTGATTTTTCCTTTCAGCCGGATTTGCTGCGTTGTGAAGTGGACGCGGGCCAGATAACACAAGTCATCCATAATCTTATCTTAAATGCGGTTCAAGCCATGCCCGGGGGCGGCGTTATTCAAATACGCGGGGAAAATATCCATCTGCTTGCCAACAATGGACTGTCACTGGCCCGAGGCGATTATGTGAAACTGACCATTCAAGACTCGGGGGAAGGGATACCCAAACAACATATCCACAAGGTCTTTGACCCCTATTTTACCACCAAACAAAAGGGGAGCGGGCTGGGCTTGACCGTGGTGTATGCGATCATGGACAAACACGACGGTCGGGTCACCATCGATTCGGAGTCTGGATTCGGGACCACCTTCAGCCTATATTTGCCTGCCACTCACCAGATCCAATCGAAGCCGGCTGCCGATGAAACGCCGTGCAGATCGGGCGCCGGCAACATATTGATTATGGATGACGAAGACTTTGTGCAAGACCTTGCGTCGGAAATGCTGACCAAAATGGGATATGCGGTCACCACGGTAACCAGCGGCGATGAAGCCATACAGGCATACAAAGCGGCATTGGCAGGAGGCCGGGGATTCGATGCGGTGATTCTGGATTTGACCATCCCAGGGGGGATGGGCGGGAAAGAAGCCATAAAGGCCCTGTTAGAAATGGACAGTGAGATTAAGGCCATCGTGTCCAGCGGGTATTCCGACGATCCGGTCATGTCCAATTACAGGCGGTACGGGTTTCAAAACGCCCTCAAAAAGCCGTATCGGATCAAAGAAATGAGTGAGGTCCTCAATTCTGTTCTAAGCACGTAAAAATCCGGGTCGAGAGGACCCCGGTTTCTGTATTGAACTAAACACCCCGATCCACACCCTTCCTTTTGGCCCATCACCAGATATCCTGGTCGTTCGTCAGGAAGATAAACCGTTATGTCAATTAAATGGCGTCATATGGCTGAAACTGTTCATGGAGAGCGGTCTTTGGGCCTTAAAATAGATGAAGTTTAACGCTTTAACTAAAAAATATGCCAACCTTCTCCTTTATGGCGCAAAACTTGCTTTCATACCCCAATCAAGCATGGCGCCCGAATCGCCCTTATCTTGCCCGTATTTTGAGGGAGGCGCCCATGTGCCATAAACCAACCGTTGAGGTGGACGAAAACCCGAGACAAGCGGGTTCCGGCCCCGTATCCAGGTTGGGTGCCATCTCGGATGTGTGACGGAAACAAGGGGGGAGGAACACCATGAGAAAGATGAAACTCAACAGCAAGCTGGTTCTAAGTTCCCTGGCAATCGTGATCCTGGTAATGGTGGTCACCACCATTGCGGTCTCCATCGTTATCAACCGGCAGAACAGCGACGCCGCCTATGATCGGATCCAAAATGCCATGAACATCATTCGGAAAGACCTCCAGGTCAAACAGAAAAAAATTGTGCAGGATGCCCAGCAGGCTGCCACGCTGGACGGTATGGGAGGAAAAACCAAATTCCTCTACGATTACAAGGAGGCCGATGACCAGTCCATTACCCAGAACACCTTCCGAGAAATCGGCTCCACCCTGTTTAATATCGCCAGCACATCGGATATATGGGAAGTGGGCATATATGATGCGGAAGGGGACCTTAAGTCTTTTGCGGTGGAGACCGGGGACGAGACATATGCCATTGGATATTTTCCCGGCAAATCTAAGGCCAAGGCCTGGGGGATGTCCTTAAAAAGAGGGGAGCAGATAAAACCGGATGCCTGGAAGGCATTTGAGTCCCTGCCCCGGATAAATATAAATGCCGCCTACAAAGGAGAGATCCCCAGGGAGGCGTCTGTGCAATTTGCCCCCATGCAAAACCACATGTGTCTGATCGCCACCGCCCCCATTGTGGCCGAGGAATATGACAAAAACACCGACGGGCTGGTGGAGCGGCAGTTCGGTTTTTCATTGGCGGTTCGAAGGCTGGATAAGACTTTTCTCGCGGACATGGCGGCTTTTACGGGCCTGGACATCAACATATTCACCAGCCAGGGGTTGAGCATCGGCGACCTCAAGGCGTATGCCACCCTCAAATCCGAGAATAGCGGCAAACCGGACGGGGCCTGGACCCTTGCCGATCAGGAGGTTCTGCTCAATGAGGTCCAGCTGGAAAAGGGGGATTATTTTCAGGGGGTCCTCCCCTTGTTCGGCCGTACCGGCCGGACCGGCGCCATTGCGGCCCTGTTCTCCGAAGACATTGTCAAAGCCAATACCTGGCAGATGATCCGGCTTTTGGGCATCATCTACCTGGCTTGTATACTAATCATCATCCCCCTCACCTTCCTGTTTTCCAATTCCATTGCAAGGCCCATTGGAAAGATCATTTCCGGTCTCACCGAGGGGTCGGATCAGGTGGCCTCCGCCGCTGGGCAGGTGTCGGCATCCAGCCAGTCTCTCGCTGAGGGCTCGTCCGAACAGGCTGCATCCATAGAAGAAACATCGGCCTCACTGGAAGAGATGTCCTCCATGACCAAACAAAATGCGGACAACTCCGCACAGGCCAACACCCTCATGACCGAAGCCAACCAGGTGGTGGGGGAGGCCAACCAGTCCATGGGCGAGGTGATCCAGTCCATGGATGAAATCACCAAGGCCAGTGAAGAGACCCAGAAAATCATCAAGACCATCGATGAAATCGCGTTTCAGACCAACCTGCTGGCCCTTAATGCGGCCGTAGAGGCGGCCCGGGCGGGTGATGCGGGGGCCGGGTTTGCCGTGGTGGCGGATGAAGTGAGGAGCCTGGCGCTCCGTGCGGCCGAGGCGGCTCAAAACACCGCAGACCTCATCGAAGAGACCGTTAAACGGGTGACCCAGGGCACGGGGCTGGTGGAGAAGACCAATGAGGCATTCGGCAAAGTCGCGGAAAGCGCTTCCAAAGTGGGACAGTTGGTAGGCGAGATCTCAGCGGCTTCCCAGGAGCAGGCCCAGGGGATCGACCAGGTCAACACCGCGGTTACGGATATGGACAAGGTCACCCAGCAAAATGCGGCCAATGCCGAAGAATCGGCCTCTGCCGCGGAACAAATGAGCGCCCAGGCGGTCCAGTTGCGAAACCTCATCACTCAACTGGTGAACCTGGTGGGTGGAAGCAAGGGGCAGACAGACGAAAGGCAGCCTCAACCAGCCACCAGGAGGGCACACCCAAACCCCAAGACCGGAACGGGCAAGTCCTTCAGGGCCAAAGCCCTTGCCCCGCCGGCCAAGGACCATACACCGGACGACGTGTATGAGGGGTAGGTTTTAGATGTCTGAGGTTGAGGGGGTGAAATCGTTCAGGTGCTGCGCTTTTTGAGTTCCTCGGATCTCATCTCCCGCCTGAGCATCTTTCCCACCTTGGATTTGGGAAGCATATCCCGAAATTCGATGTACTGGGGAATCTTGTAGGGGGCCAAACGGTCGGCGCACCATTTCTTAAGGAGAAAAGTATTCACACCCTTGACGTCCTCCTTGACCACCACAAAGGCCTTGATCCACTCCCCGGATTTCGTAACAAAAAAGCTTGACTGGCAAATCAAAGCACGCTATCATTTCAATTCATATAGTTTGAACTGATATATTATTTATTGAAACTTAAAATTTTTTAGAAATTTTAGTGATGATAAAAATTCGCACCTTTAGGGACCCATAAAGTGTCCGGGGAATCCGGCAGGTCTGGGGAAGGGTCATTTTGAAGGGAGCGGGAGCCATGCAAGACAGTACTTTCCATAGGGTAAGGTCAGGCCTACAGGATCAAGACCCGGAGACCCGAAAGGCAGCCATTCGTGCCTGCGAGAGCCCGACCGCGGGTATGGAAAAAGACCTGATTCGCGAAATTGCCCAAAGATTGAAGGACAGGGACAATGATGTGAGGCGGGCGGCGGTCAGGGTATTGGGCCAACAAAAAGACCGCGCGGACCATAAGATGATTCAGCGGTTGGATGGTTGGCTGAACAGTGAGCTTTGGTACGTGCGGTGTTCAAGTCTGTCTGTCTTGGAAAAATGGAGAGACCGGATCGGGTCCAGGGTTATGGGGCATATGGTCGATGCATTGTTGGACGAGGACTGGCGCATACGCCTGAAGACCCTGGATATATTGAGAGAGGTCAAAAGTAAACTCCCCCAGGCGAAAATTCAAGAGATCGCGGGATGGGTAAATCATGAGCGAAGGGACTGCCGGATTTTTGCCCTGCGCGCATTGGGCATACTCAGCCCCCGGGTTGAAGGGCCGGGCTTTCAAAAAATAGTCCATAGACTTGCCGATAAAGATCCTGCGGTTCGAATAACCTCTTTGGGCGTTTTGGTAAAGTTCAAGGAAAAAATCGATAGCCGAATATTGATGCGCATTGCCACGAGGTTGGGAGATAAGCAGCCGGGCGTCCGAATAGCCGCCGTAGATATACTCAGGTTCTTCAAAAACGATCTTGATGCCCAAACAAAGGCCTGTATCGAAGCCAAGACGGCAGATCAAGATCCATCCGTAAGGATTGCCGCCCTCCGGGCGATGGAGGCCCTTCAGGTGGATATGGGCGAGGGAATCGACCACAAGATGCTGCACCTATTAAAAGACCCTTGTGGTGATGTCCGGGCGAAAGCCCTCAAGGCTTGGCGGAAGTCTCAGAAAAGGCTGGACGATTCGGTGATTGGGCGGACAATGGAGATGCTGAATGATGACCGGTGGGAGGTGCGCCAGGAAGCGTTGCGTTTGCTGCAGAGAGTGCATGACCGAATAGATGATGAGGGACTCAGAACCATTGTATTTCGGCTTTCCGATGACAGCGTCCAGGTCCGAAAATCAGCGGTTCAGATACTCGGGACAATGAAAGACCGGCTTCATGAAGAACATCTCAATGCCATCTTTCAAGGACTTCATGCCCATAGACCAGGGGTGCGGGTGGCCACGCTGTTCGGCGTTGAGTTGGTGGTGGATAGACTGGATCAGGCTCAGATGATGAAGATTTCCACCTGTCTTTATGATGAAGATAGGGCTGTCCGGCTCACCGCCCTTTTCATTTTGGGACAATGCCCGAAGCTACGACTGGGAGACGAGATCATGAAAGCGATCCTCACGAAACTCCTGGATTCGGATCCATCGGTCCGGTTATTTGCCACACACGTTCTTGCAGAAATCACTCGGGCGTGCCCTCTTACGCTATAAGCTGTTTCGCCATGGAATGTTGTTCTGCAACCTATGGGACGTGCATTAAGGGCTCACTCAAAAATAAATTCACAGAATTGACGCTCAGATTTGGGTTAGATTTGGTCGTCGCGATTGAGTGAAGCCACAGAAATAGTGAACTATTTCGAAGACTTCACGATTGAGCGGCGGCCGAAGATGGCCCGAAGCTGAGATGGGAAAATGGGAAGTTATTTTTGAGTGAGCCCTAAGGTACCAGTTCATATTATCCGCGACATGCAACCTTCTCTTAAGTTGGCAATAATAGGTGACCCCCATTTGGAGCTGTTGATGGAAGGATATACCGCAGTCGGTTTGCCCAGCAAGGCGGCCCAGTACAACAGATGGTAACTGTTGCTGACCACGAAGCGGCAGCGCATCAGATAGTCAATGATGTCCTGGTAGGGATAGTTG
>JAIPDZ010000251.1 GCA_021737425.1 Deltaproteobacteria bacterium | reverse complement strand
ATGGTCGGGACGACTGGATTTGAACCAGCGACCCCCGCGTCCCGAACGCGGTGCTCTACCAGTCTGAGCCACGTCCCGACTGTTTAAAAACATACCCTATTGTTTCTCGGAATGCAAGGGCAAATTGGGGCCGATAATTTCCACAAATTTTTCCATGATTCTGGCGGTGGCCCCCCAGATCAAATCGGCCTTGTATTGGTAGGCGGCTGTGCGATATTTAACTCCTTCGTATTCCACCCAATGGTCCCTGTCACCGGCACCCGCCCGGAGGAACACCTCGAGCGGAACCCGGATGATTCTTTCCACTTCATGCGGGTTCACCACGAAGTCAGTCTTGGGTTTGATGCGTCCTACAACCGGGTGAACCACATAGTTGGATACCAATGTCAGGGTGTCGTCGAGCCTGCCCAATATCTTCACATCCTCGGGAAGCAGGCCGATTTCTTCATGGGCCTCCCGGATGGCAGCGGCTTCAAAGGAGGGGTCTGTTTCATCCACACCTCCTCCGGGGAAGGATATCTGCCCCTTGTGGTGTTCCACCTTGTGGGTCCGCTCGGTGAACACGACCCTGCATGCCCCGTCTTCCAGTAGAAGGGGAATCAATACAGAGGCATGTTTATATGCCTTGTTTTTGTTTTGGATCCGCTTTCGGGTCCGGGCCGTTAAAATCTCCTTGATAACCCCTGACATGCAACCCTGATCTGCCATGCTCGATTCCGCCCTCTCGCGGATTTATCCACAAGTCCCATATGTTTCCAAATAGGTATCAAACGTCTCCTTTGTGTTCACATCCATGGGAACGCGTTTCCCCCGGATCATCACCGGCACCTTTTCCTCATACAAAAACTCCACGACTTCCCGGATGCCGGCCACAGGATAGACCGGGACTCCCGTTTTTTGAACAAAGTCCCGGATGGCGTTTTCTCCTCTTTGGCCCAGGACCACCTGCCCTTCCTGGTCATACACGGCCGTGGTCTGTTCCCGGTCCATGCCGATGCCGATCCCCGTCACATCAAAACTCATCCCCCGACGCCGGCCCTCTGCATCAATCTTTTCAAGCAGCTCCAACTTGGTGCCCATGGACGTGGCCACGTCGTCCACCACAAATATCCGGCAGCCGTCAAAAAGGGCCTCATTGACGAAGATACTCTTCCCCCGGCTCGCCTCCCCATGGGTCTTGGCCTCTTTTCGGTCATAGTCAAAGGCCATATCCACATGGTGCTCCTGCCAAAGGGCGATGGCAGCGGCCAGGGCGATGGCGCTTCCCTTGTAGGAAGGGCCCAAGATAACGTCGGTCTGCCCTACGAGGCCTCTGGAGGCCATCATCCCGGCAAAAAACATTCCCATCTCAAGCCCCAGCCGTCCGGTCTTGAACATGGCGGTATTGACAAAATAGGGGGTGGGCCGGCCATCTTTAAGAACAAGGTCCTCAGCGAAAAAAAGGGCACCCGTCTCTGCCACAGTCAAGGCGAATCTTTGCTTGTAATCATCCATAAAATTTCTCGATATCGGATCATGCTCATTTGTTCGGGGACAGCTGCTCCTTTATTCGTCGGGCCTGTCTCATCCCCTGCCGGGCCTCATTCAGGTTCGGATTGAGCTTCAGGGCTTTGGTAAAATGGGCAATAGCACCATCAGTATTTCCCTGACGCATGAGGACAATGCCCAGTGTGCTGTGGGTTTGTGCATCGCCGGGATTAATGCGGACTGCCGCGGCGTAATGCCGGACAGCCTTGGGAAGCTGCCCCTCCAACATAAACGCCTGGCCCAAGTTACGTTGTATTTTTGCATTATGGGGTTCGATTTCCGCCGCCCGAGAAAAATGCACAATGGCCTTCTTGAGATTTCCTTGATGCGCCAGTGCGATCCCGAAATTATTATGGGCCTTTGCATTACGGGGGGATGATCTGAGCGCTTTTTTGAAATAGATCACCGCCCCTTTTATATCGCCCTTTTGCATGAGGGCCTGACCATAGTTCGTCAAGGCTTCCGAATCGCCGGGCCTGAGTCGAAGCGCCTCTGTAAAATGATAAAATGCCTTCTCCAGATTTCCCTGTTGTGCCATCGCAACGCCCAGATTGTTGTGGACCGGTACGAACCGTGGTTCCATCCGCAGTGCCTTTTGATAATGGAAAATCGCATCCTTAAAACGGCCTTTCTGCTTAAGAGCATACCCAAGATTGATGTGAGCCCTGTAATTTTTAGGGGCCTTACTTACCGAATCCGACCACAGCGACACAGAGCTCTGCCAAACCCGGTTTCTCATGTATGTCGCTGTTCCCAGAGATATCACAATAAGCATGGAAACGGCAAAAAGCCAGTACCGGTGCACCGACAAAAGCCAAAACACCATATAGGTCACAACAATGGCAAACCCGAACATGGGCAGGTACAGACGATGTTCAAACAAGGCATCTTTTATGGGGAAAAAGCTCGATTCTATGGAAAGCGTAATAAAAAACCAAAAAATGCCAAAACTTATGACCGGCCGTTTTCTTATGTTCCACACCCCCAGTGCCCCTATTGCCATTAGGAAAAATAACGCCAAGGGTGTGTATCCGTCAAAAAAGCCGGCCTTGAAGGGGTACATGTAATCCAGATTCTGCCCCACCGGCAGGAACAACAACCGAATATAAATCACAATCACATTGAGCTGGGTACAGAAATACACCCACCGCCCCACATCTGTGGCAGGGGCCCGCAGTATGCCGGAGACATCTTCCAACAGAGTGCCGAATTGCACCCCCTGTCTGAAGATGCCGGAGACATAAAGGATAAATAGTCCCATCAAGAAAAAAATGGGGCCAAACCACAACAGCTTTTTTTTCCAGCCCTGCCAGGTCCTGTCAAAAAGGAGATACTCCACAAGAAGCACAGCCCCCGGAAGGCTGGCCGTGTTCTGCTTGCTCAAAAAGGCCAGTACACCGCATAAAACCGCGCCGAAAAAATAAGCAGAAGGCCCTATGATTTTCCTCCCCTTAAGGGTTACATCATCATCTTTCACGATAAATCTTGCCTTTATGTAAAAAAGAATCGACAAGAAATAAAACATGGCCGCCATGGACGTAAATCGCTGACTTAAGTAGGTAACGGCCTGGGTCTGGATGGGGTGGGCAATAAAGATAAGGGCCGTAAACAGGGCCATTAGCGGGATGGCACTGTGCTGGGATTGAGCATACCGAAAATTGGGAAATAGACAACGGTTGCTAAGGCCTTTGCATATACCAATGGTTAAAAAATAGACCAAAAACCCGTTGGCGATGTGGATAAGAACATTCACCAGATGATATCCAAAAAGATCCATCTTGCCAAACCGGTAATTGAGCGCAAAGGAGAACATGCCCAGAGGTCTCGGATAAAAGAGTACTTTGGGTGACAAAAAGAGATCAAAATCTCGGATGTCCGGGTTTTCCTCAATTTGATATGTGTCATCCAACACGAACGGGACTGAATAGATGTTGCTGTAGATGGCCACAGCAACAAGTACAATCAAGGCCATCGCAACCGCTTGAGTTGAAAAGATATTCGTAACCCAATGTTGTTTCATGCCGTTTTTATCTCGTAGACGGGTAAACCAAGGCCTACCTGCGATTGTATGGCATTGTCTTCGGGATCCCAGGTTCCCTGCCCGAGGAAACTGGGAATACTTTCCTATCCATTGAGTATCCACACATTGCTTATGATGGACTGCACAACGGCCTTCGCACTCACATTCGTATAAATACTGGAACCGGATGAATTGCCCACGTCGCCCAAATCATAATGAGGCTGATATGTGAGATATGCATCGACACCCGCCTGATAAAAATAGACCGCGTTTCCCAAACGTCCGAGCCCGATGGTAACCGCTCTTCCCACAGCGGAGGTATCGAAATCAGGAAATCTCAATGTCGCAAGACGTTTATTGTTGCCATCCGACTGTCTTTCGTTGATTTGACCTTCGACTCTCCCCTTATAGTTGCGGCTCGCTGCAACTATGGCTATCCTGGCGGAGATCTTGTTTCCATGGTGTCGACCAATTTCATAATAAATCACGCCCGCACTGGCATAGGCGCCGCTGACAGTATTAATGGTCACTGTTGCCACAATGCTTATGGAATCCCAGTTATCGCGGATCACATTGCCCCAGTAGTATTCGCCAGCCTCGTCCTCCAATGAAAATGTCACATAGTCCGGGTGGCGATCAATCTGCACAGATACCGCGTCGTCAAGTATCTTGTACTTACCGCGACACTACAAAGGGAAAATGAGGTTACTGCAATTTTTCTATTTAACAAATAGGGGAATATACGTCAAGAGTGTCCCATATGACTCTCCGATTAACCATAGCAATTCGATGAACTTTTGCCGGAATCCAGCAGATTTTCTTTTTATTGACAGCTGCCTCGGTAACATGCCAAAATCGTAACAAAAAAATGGCTTGGACTGATAAATTCCAGGTTGCACGACTACAAACCATAGAATGGTTGTCTCTGATTGTTTCTAAAACAGATCATTCCTCCTGAGAGATGGACCGACGGCCATTTTGAGTAAATCCCGGTTTATGAAAAATTTAAGAATATGCACATACTCGTCTTGGTTCCGGTCTACAACGAATGGCCCCATCTGCTGCCCGTTCTGAAGGGATTGAAACACTACTTTCCCCATATCCTGGTGGTGGATGACGGGAGTTTTGACAAGTCTTTTCTGTCTCATCTTGACACGGAAGGCTTTCCATATCTCAGTTTTCCTTTCAACTTAGGGCACTGGAGCGCCATACAGGCCGGGTTTAGATACGGAATCGCCAAAGGGTTTGACGGGGTGATCACCTGCGACGGCGACGGCCAGCACCTCCCCGGGGAGGCCGCCAAAATCGCGCCCTATCTTGAACAGGCCTATGATGTGGTAATCGGAAGGGACAATGAGCGGGGGGATTTTGCCAAGAAAATCTGCTGGAAGCTGTTGAACAGGCTTTCAGGGGTAAAGATCCGTGATTTCACCTCCGGTCTCCGGGGGTACAGCCGCCCGGCCATGGAAACCCTCATCCGGGAACCCTTCCTGAATCTGGATTACCAGGACCTGGGGGTCCTGTTCATGGCCCAACAGCAGGGCCTCAATATGATCGAGGTACCGGTCCGGATGCAGAAACGGGTGGGAGAAAAATCCAAGGTCTTTCCTTCCCTGCCCAGCGTTTTCAGGTACCTCCTTATCACCTTAACCTTTATCTTAGTGAGAAGACTATGATCTCCTATAAGATTACCACCACCGTATTGGGCATCATCATCTTCCTGATCATCTTTTTTCTGGTCCGCCGAGGCCGGCTCCAGGAAAAATACGCCCTGACCTGGTTCGGGATCGGAATCCTGGTGGTAATTTTGGGCATTTTCCCCGGCATTATCGACAAGATCGCCAAGATTACAGGGGTTGCCTATGCCCCTGCGCTCCTCTTTGTCCTTGCCGTGGGGGTGCTGTTGATCCAGAACCTGTACCTATTTATCTTTGCGTCCCAAAATGAGGTCCGGATCAAGGAGTTGATGCAGCAGGTGGCCGTATTGAACAAACTGGTGGATGAACTGCAGCATAGAAATGACCCGGAAAATAAGACCGAAGGAGAGGCGCAGGCCCCTTCTCAATCCGCCGATCCTTCCATCACCTCATCATAAAGCCTCCTGATGGTATGGGCCACAGGTCTGATATGGAAGTGGTCTTTGAATCGGGCCCTCCCTCGTTTTCCCATCTCATCCAAAAGCGCCGGCTGGGCCAAGAGACGTTGAAATACGGACCCAAGGGCCCTTTCATCCCCCGGCGTCACCAAAAACCCGTTTTGCCCGGTCTTCACCACCCACCCCGCCCCTGAGCCGGGGATGTCGCTCACCACCAGGACCCGGCCGTACCGCATGGCCTCCACCAGCACCACCCCGAAGGCCTCAGTCCGTTCGAGCGATGGAAGGCACACCACATCACAGGCGGCAAAACAGGCCTGAAGCATCCGGTCGGAGAGGGGGCCTCGAAGCGTGACCCGGTCCTGGAGCCCCAATTTCCGGATTTCTGTCCATAGCCTTCCCTTCAGCTCCCCGTCCCCCACGATCTGCACGGACACCCCGGGCATCCGGCCCGCGGCCCTGACAAGGACATCAAATCCTTTATAATAGGTCAGGCGCCCCACGGCCAAGACCTTTAACGTGCCCGGTTTCCAGGCGGATTCGGCCTCATGGAGCAGGGCCTCGCTGGGCCAGGGGAGGCGGTCTGGGTCAACCCCTAAGGGGATCACCCGGCATTTGGATCTCCACCGTTGGAGGGGCTCACTGGAGTCCAAATAGGCCTGAGATGCCACAATCACCCGTTCGGCCCGCCTCAGAAGGCCCTGTTCCAGGGGACGGTAGCACCGATAGGCCATCTGAAGACGACGATCAATGGCGGATGGCACCACATCGGATTGCCACTGGATGACCCAGGGTACACCACGCGCCTCAGGGACCAGTAAACTCCAGAATACGGATGGGTTGGGGAGGTGAAGGTGAAGCACATGGGGCCTGAATGTGCGGATCCATTTTCTCAGCAACCCCGGAAAGGAGGGACTGATGGGCGTATACAACCACTGGGTCAACAGAGAGGCCCGGACAATCC
>JAIPDZ010000250.1 GCA_021737425.1 Deltaproteobacteria bacterium | reverse complement strand
CGCCGCTCAATCGTGAAGTCCTCGAAATAGTCCACTATTTCTGTGGCTTCACTCAATCGCGACGACCAAATCTGACCCAAATCTGAGCGTCAATTCTGTGAATTTATTTTTGAGTGAGCCCTAAGAAAAAGGGCATGGATGAAGGGCCCTCAGCTCCGGCCCCGTGCCTCACGGTGTAAGACCCCGGCCATGCGGTGCAGGCAGTCAGCCAGGATGCTGCGGGGGCAGGCGGCGTTGACGCGCTCGAATCCGCGACCCTCCTCCCCGAACATGTCCCCGTCATCCAGGGCCACCTTGGCGTCGGTTAACAGGGCCTTTTTAAGGGCCTCCCAGTTTTGATCATATCGGCGCAGATCCAGCCAGGCCAGATAGGTCCCCTGGGGGACCCCGTATCCCGTCTCAGGCATGTGGTCGGATATGAAATCGCTGATAAATGCGAGATTGGCGTCGATGTAGGCCAGGACCTGGTCCAGCCATTCCCGGCCCCGGGTGTAGGCCGCCTCGGTGGCCACCAGGGACAGGGGGTTGGCGCCGAAGAGGCCCAGCTGGTCCCGCAGTTCCGCCTCGCACCGGCTGCGCATGGTCCGGGACTGGAAGATGGTGTTGGAAATCCCAAGACCGGCCAGGTTAAAGGTCTTGCTGGCGGCGGTGCAGGAGATGACCGTTTCATGAGGGGCCGCCTTGGCCATGGGAATGAACTTTATCCCCTGCCGTAAAAGGTCGCAGTGGATTTCGTCGGCCACCAGGGTCACACGGTGCCTGCGACAGATGCGGGCCACGCGGGTCAGTTCCGGTTCGGTCCAGACGCGCCCTACCGGGTTGTGGGGACTGCAAAGGATCATCAGGGTGTGGGCCGGATCCGCGGCCTTTTGTTCCAGGTCGTCAAAGTCGATTTCGTAGACGCCGTCACGGAGGATCAACGGGTTGTTCACCAGCTTGCGTCCGTTGTTGCGAATCATGGAAAAGAAGGGGTAGTACACGGGTTGCTGGATGATGACCCCCTCCCCGGCCCGGGTAAAGGTCCGTATGAGGAGGCCCAGGGCCGGCACCACCCCCGGGGTGACCAGAATCTGGTCCGGGTCGATGCCCCAATCATGCCGGGACCCAAACCAGTTGCAGACCGCCGAGAGATACCCTTTCGTGTAGGGGGTGCTGTAACCGAAAATGTGTCGGTCCACCCGGGCGTGCAGGGCGTCCAGGATGGGCTGGGCGCAGGGAAAATCCATATCCGCCACCCACAAAGGTAAGACATCCGGGGGTGCGCCCTTGATGCTGTCGGAAACGTATTCCCATTTGACGCTATGGGTCCCGGTGCGATCGATGACGGCATCCAGATCATATTTCATGGACGGCAGGGCCTCTCTCATAGCGCAACTGTTTACGAATCGGGCAGATGCTTTTTCCGCAGCCGCTGCATGCCCTTGATCCACCGTTCATAATCCGCGGCTTTTGCCTGTAAATAGTCCTTGACCTTGATGTGGGGCATAATCATGTACTGTTTTTGCTTCAGGGCGAGCATCACGTCTTCAGCCACCTGTTCGGCTTCCAACATGCCGTCCAGGGCGGCGATCCCGCCCCCGTTCCGGGTCATGAGGGAACGCACCGCCATGGGACAAATGACCGAAATTTGAATGCCCCGATCCCCGTAGTTGATGGCCAGATTGTCGGCTATGCCCACGGCGGCATGCTTGGTTGTGGTGTAGGGGGTGGAGTCAATCTGATTGAGCAGCCCGGCCGCAGAGGCCGTGATCACGAACCCCCCCGAGCCCCGTGTAAGCATCCCGGGAATCACCGCACGCGCCCCATAGATATGGGACATCACGTTGATCTCCCAGATGCGCTGCCAGTCGGCATTGGAGACTTCCAACAACCCCTGGATCATGATGCCGGCGTTGGAGAAAAAGAGATCCACAGGGCCGAACCGCTCTTCGGTCTGTCGGACCAGATGGATAATCTCCTCCTCCTTTGCCACGTCGCATTGGACGGCCATTCCGCCGATGTCCCCGGCCAGGACGTGGGCACCCTGAGCGTCGATATCGGCCACCACGATCCCTTTGGCCTTTTCCCGGGCCAACCGTCGGCACAAGGCCGCGCCGATTCCGTTGGAACCGCCGGTTACAATCGCCACTTTGCCTTCAGCGTGCATTTCATTCCACCTCACTTTGTTGGAGAAAATCGTTCTTCTCCATTTACGATCCGCTGCGATCCTGGCACCCATCCGCTGGATGGCGCTGCTCACCGGGCTGTATCGGTTCATCTGGAACTCTTTTCCGGTTTGATCCGATGCATCCCGGCTCACCCCAAAGGCCTCGCACACCGCCTCCCTGATGCGGGCCGGTGCCAGGGTCATGGACCCTGGCTATTTTATTTGGGGATAAGAGTCAAGAGTAGATTTGTGGGGCTTTACATCAAATCCGATCGCATCTCATATGGGCCAGGAGTTCGGCGATGTCGTCCGTGATATCCTCCGCCTTCAGCCGTCGTTTAGATCCGCAGGACCCGCAGATCACATAGACGCCGCTTCACCGCTTCACCAGCCTCGGTTTGGCGTGACAAGTGCAGGGTTTTTCAGGATTATCCGCATCGTTTATATTCGTCATGGTGTGTCCCGTCAGCGGGCCATTACGCTGGCCCTCACCTTTTCAAGGGTTCTTCTCGATAAGAGGTCAATAAAGCAGAGATAGCCTTCTTTTCCACGAAAGACCTGCTCCCGCCGTCTCCCCCGGTTCATCACATGATACCAGGCTCCCGGGTATTCCATTGGAAGTAGTCTAAACCTGTACTCTGGCTATCTTATTTGGGGATAAGAGTCAAGAGTAGACCCCCCTTATTGACACACTACGGCATACCCAGTATTCTACTCTTGATCTGCCGAGCCATATCATCACCGCCTAATGGGGAGGACGATTTGAGAACGTTTGCAGCCGGGATTGCCGGGATTTTTTTGCTGATGACGACCGGGGGGGTGTGGGCTGGCGAAGGCCGGAACACCCCTCCCCGAACCGGGTTCTACCTTTCGCTCACGCCGTCCGCGGTGGCCCCTTATTCCGTGGATACCACTTCCCCGGGCCTGTCACCGGGGAAGATCGAGACCCACTGGGGATTCGACATCGGCGGTGGAGCGGGGTACCGATACGGTGACTTCCGGGTCGAGGGCGAGGTCATCTACGGCCGGAGCGACGGGGATGATGTCAGTTTCTCCGGGGGCGGCGGCGATCTTTCGGGGTACCTTGACATGTATGGGGCCACCATCAATTTCTTTTACGACCTCCCCACCGGCGCCCGATTCAGACCCTATGTGGGCGCAGGCCTGGGCGGGGTCCGTCTCAAGGCCCATGATCTCACCTTGGCCGGTTACCCGCCCACCCGCGGGACCAATACGCTATTTGCCTACAAACTCATGGCCGGCGTTTCCTACACCCTGACAGATGCCTGGCGCCTAATCCTGGGGTACCGTTTCATGGGGATGGGCGAGCAGGACTATGAAACAGGGGGGACTCCCCTGAAAGGGGATTCCATCCATACCCATGCCGTTCAGGTGGGGGTGCAATTTTATTTCTAAGAAGAAACCGCTATCTCAAAATATCAAACCATTTGGAGGATACGACATGGATGCGATAGAGAAGATCAGAGGAAAAAAGCTCCTCATCGTGGATGACGAACAGGACATTCTGGATACCCTGATCGACTACCTGGATGTCTGCAAGATCGACACCGCCACCAGTTTTGAGGAGGGAAAACGGCTGCTGGAAACCAACGAGTATCACGTGGCCGTCCTGGACATCATGGGGGTCAAGGGATATGAGCTTCTGGACCTGGCCAATGAGAGGGGAGTGCCCGCCCTTATGCTGACCGCCCATGCCCTCTCCGAGGAAAACCTCAAAAAATCCGCTGAAAGGGGCGCTGCTTATTATGCCCCCAAAGATGAAATGGACAAGATCACTGTTTTTGTGGCCGACGTCCTCGAGGCCACGGAAAAGAACAAGAATCCCTGGGTCAAATGGTTCGAAAGGCTGGCCGGGTTTTACGACCGCAAATTCGGCGGCACAGACTGGCGGGAAAAGGAACAAGCGTTCTGGGAAGAAAAGGGAAGGCCCTATATGTAGTGTTCTGTCATATGCATAATGTCGTAAAGATGTCGTCATTCCGGTTCCGGATCAGGCCCGGGATCACGGACCCGGAATCCATAATCTCCGAATTCGCCATAAATACTGGATTCCGGCCTACGCCGGTCGAAGATCCCGATGCCTTTTGCGGGGAATGACGTAGGTGATGCTTCACTTTTGTCATACCACAAACTTGATATATGACATGACAGTAGTCTCTACGTATCTTCGGGAAATAAAAAAGCTCCTCCTTGCGTTTATGCATCAAGGACCGATAAATGTGAGACTTGAACGCCTCTGATAAATCATTGGAGAATGTTTTTAACAGAATATGGTGCGAAACGCTGCCGATATTCTGTAGGTTTTAGCCCTGTCAGCTTCATAAACACCTTTCTGAAAAAAGAAACATCCTCATACCCAACCATGTCCGTGATTTCATCAAAGGGCTGACGTCCTTCCTCCAGGAAGCGTTTGGCCACTTCAACCCGAACTTGCTGCAGGTACCCCAACGGTGTAACCCTCGTGGCCTGCTTGAATCGACGTTCCAGTGACCGGCGGCTCATTTGGTATTTCTGAGCCAAAGAGTCGTAATCGATGGCCTCCGAATAATGCTGTTCTATCCATTTCTGGGCCTTTACAACAGCAGCGTCCCCATGGTCCTTGGCAAAAAGAAACGCGGTATAAGGGCTCTGTTTTTCCCGTTGCAAGTCGAGAAGCATGGTCTTGGCGCCCTGTACGGCAGCCTTCGGGCCACAGAATTTTTGCACCAGGTAAAGGGATAAATCCAGCCCCGCATTGACTCCTGCCGAACAGTAGAGACGACCTTGATCCAGAAACATCCGGTCCAATTGCAGGTGAATCTGGGGATATTTACGTCGAAACATCTCTGCAAATCCCCAGTGAAGGGTAGCCGATTTCCCGTCCAGCAGGCCGGTTTCCGCCAGTAAGAAAGCGCCTGTGCAGATTCTGGCCACATGAGCCCCCTGGTAGTACTGGTGCCGAAGCCAGGGAACCAGGCTGGGGTCCCTTTTTAAAATCTCTTCGATGTAGGTGGCTGAGGAAATGACAATCAAGTCTGTTTCCTGGATGGTCTCAATACTGCAGTGCGGCTGGAACAATACATTATTCGTGCACCGGACGGGCTGTCCGTCTGCCGAGGCAATGGTGACCTCGAAGAACGGGGTTTGCGGGGTATGTTGTACGCGATTCCAGAGTCGTCCCGCCTGATTAAATATGTCCATGGGTCCGAAAATGGTGGTGGCCATCGCATTATAACAGCCTAAAATGGTGACCTTTTTCATGGGGTTACTCCTTTGATGCTTTCCCTGGGGCCGTTTTCAACATACCCAATGACGTGATCAGCCATTATTCTGTCGTTTATGCCACTTCCATCTCCGGAAAACAACCCCTATCATCAGATTTATTTTTTCATACAAAAGGAGGAGATGGATATGGAGTATGCGCAAATTAAGGCATCGTTGGCCCCCTGCGGTCTGAGTTGTGAAAAATGTTTTGCTTATGTGGATGGCGACATCCGGAGACATAGCCTGAACCTCAAGGAAAAATTGGGGAATTTTGGACCGTATGCCAAACGATATGAGACGCTTCTGAGGAATCCGGTATTTGGAAAATATCCTGATTTTGTTGAAATGCTGGATTACTTTGCTTCAGAAAACTGCGGTGGATGCCGTAACGAGCAATGCAAACTGTTCAGGGATTGTGGAGTGCGCCCCTGTCACCAAGAAAAAGGGATTGATTTTTGTTACCAGTGTGAAGAGTTTCCCTGCAACAAGACCCATTTTGATGAAAATCTATATAAGGCTTGGGTAAGGATCAATGAGATCATAAAAGCCAAGGGCATCGAAGAATATTATGAGATGACGCTGAGACGCCCCCGGTATCTCTAAAATGAAATATGAAAAGCCAATGAGCAAAAAAATCCCGGTACGTTCTTCACATTTACACTGAAAATAGGTGTCCTGTTGGCAGTAGGGTGGATATATGGCGATTCTGCCTCCGGCTCGTAGAGCTCTCCGAGATGTGGACTCTACGAGACGGAGTCCTAGTTTTTCATTCAACCCATTGTCAACTTTTAAACTTATAGACGTTCCCCTTGCTCATTCTATGCCCAGGTATTTGCTACCACGCTCAGCTTTCTCAGATACAATCTTCTGAAGTTCCTGAACGAGAATGAAGGGTTAGACACCACAGGCACCCTCTTCGACCAGTTGACCGATGAATCGGCCGCAATCAGCTATGCTCAAAGGCTTTGGAATTTCTTCCGCGGCCTATTCAATGTCACAATTTCAAAGATCTTTGAGCTTTTCAAAATTGAGGAGGAATGTTCCTCCTATTTTTTCGCTCTAACACAGACTATATGCGCCTCTAAGCCATTTCAGGGGTGCGAAACTTGAGTTAGTAAGTCACTGGAATTCCGATATAAGGATTGAAAAAGATTCAAAGTTTTTTGAAAAAACGTACATGTTCTTGATTTCATTTTGCTTTTTCAAAGTTCAACGAGAAGGGGCCTGAGAGTCCACAGGCGCCACGAGGGAGCACAAT
>JAIPDZ010000249.1 GCA_021737425.1 Deltaproteobacteria bacterium | reverse complement strand
GCCATGAAAACAGTGTTTAAGATGAGTGTGTTTTGGTTGGGGACCCTTCTGCTCATGACCGGGGCATGGGCAGCGGAAGGGTGGCAGAGCATCACCGACCCGGTAAAGGTCTTTGAAGAGGGGTATATTCAGGTCATCGGGGTTTCGGAAGAGGGAGAGTGCCGGTTCAAGGCCATGCGGGCCGCTACAGTGGTGGCCCAGCGGGACCTGCTGGAGATCATGGAAGGCCTCCGCCTCTACGGCGAGACCACGGTAAAAGACGGGATGCTTCAGTCCGACACCATCCGTACCTCTGTGGAAGGGATTGTGCGGGGGGCCATGAAATGCGGGGAAAAGTATCACGACAGCCGGGGTTACGCGGAGGTCTGCATGCGGGTCCATATTCGGGGAAAAGGCGGCATGTATGACGTGATTCTCCCCCTGATTCAGGAGAAGAAACTCATGCCCAAAGAGAGCTCCTATTACAAGCCCAAACTGATTCCCAAGGCCATGACCGAGGAAACCGCTACACCGGAGCCGGCCAAACCCGCTCCCGCTGAAGAAATCAGGAAAGTGGTGAAAGAAGCCCCCCAAGAGGCCAAGCCCGAGGTGACCGAACCGTCCAAGCTGACCGTGGTCTATGACGGGCTGATCGTGGATGTCCGCGATTACCAGTTCAAGCCGGCCCTGGTGAACACCATTCTGACGGACAAGGAAGAGGTGGTGTTTGATCCCTCCAAGATTTTGAGTGAAATTCTGGTGGAACGGGGGTGCGGCGGATTCACCACCGACCCCAGCAAGGCCAAGGCCCTTCTGGAGAGCTGGGGGAGCCGGAAGCCCATGACCGTAAAAGGGATCGGGGTGATCAAGACCACCAATGCCAAGGTGTCCACAGACGATGCGGCCGCCATCTATGTGCATGACAAAAAGAGCAATCTTTTGGCCAATGCCAAGGTGGTATTCCTGCTCAAGTAAAAAAGGACCTGTTCGGCGCGTCCCCACAGGCCCCGGTTCTGCCCGGTGCTGCTGGGCCGGACCGGGGCCGGGGGTGTGTTTCATTCCGGTAACCGGACCACCGGCAGGCCCACCAACAGGGTCCCTTCTCTCCCGCGCCCTTCAGTAAGGTTCAGGTGGCCCGCTTGCCGGCTGCTGTTTTATAGGGAGGTTAGAGATGAAAAAGAAGATCTTTATTATCACGGGTGCGTCTTTGCTGTTCATTGCCTCGGTGGTATTCGCCGCCGGTCTGTATATCAATGCCAACATCGAAGAACTCACCCGCAAGCACGTGGGCGCCGGCATCCAGTTCGACTCGGTTCGATTCCGCTACTCGCCCATGCCCAATATCCTCCTGACCGACTTGACCGTAGATTACCAACAAAACAGGGCCGAAATTCCCTCCCTGGCCCTCTATCCCGACCTTACGGCCCTCATCAAGGGGCAGGTCATCCTGAACCGGGTGGTGATGGAGGACCCCCGCATCTTTGCCGACACTACGCTTCCCACGACTTCGAAGGGAACCGGGGCCTCTTCCACCCTGACCCCCGCCGGTATTCCGGCGGAGCGGCTGCGAGGGCTCCAGATTAAAGGCGGTCAGATGATCCTGAAAGGGCACGACGACGGCCGCCCGGTCTCCTTTGCAGTGGCCATGGAGAATATTGAGAAATCAGACCAGGCCATCAAGGTTCAGGTCAAGGACTTTACCATTGACGAGTTGGGCATCCGGTTTGCCGGCAATATCGCCATATCCTCCTTTTCCCCGCTCAAGCTCCAGGTGGAGGCACCGGAGGCTTCACTGAATCCGGCGGAAATAAAGAATTTCCTCATCCGATTCGGGTTCATCCAAAAGGAGTTGGGGGAGCAGATTCCCAAGATCACCCACATTGCGGCCAAGGAATTTAAGCTGGATATCGATCCGGACACGGAGAAATTCCAACTCGCATCCCAGTTGCTTGAGTTTGATCAAAACCAGCTGACAGACGTGGCCGTCAGCCTCCTGAAGGCAGGACAATTCGACATCAAATGTGCCCAGATGCTTCTCGAAGTGGGGACCCTTCACCAGTGGCTCAAGGAAAATCCCAAGGGGCGGGAGACCCTGGACACCCTTCTGATTAAGGCCAAATTGAAGGATCTGAGCGCCCAGGGAAAGGTGAAATTATCCGCTGTGGAGTTGACCGGCGCCCAGGGGGAAAAGACGGCCTTAAACGGCTCCATGAACCTCAATACAGAGGGCCTGAAGGTCCACCTGGTATCTGGGACCGGAGCGGAACAGGACTTTACCATCAGCCGGTTGGATACCCGGGTGACCATAGAGCAGGGCAAACCCGCCTTACAGGTCAGCCAGCTTCAGTTCAGTTCCCTTCAAGGCGGATCCGGCCTCATCCGTACGGCCATGGCGTTTCCCCTGAAATTAAAGGACATCACCTTCAACACCACCCTGAACGGTCTCAAGGTCTTTGATACCACCCTGGACGGCCGGGCCGCTAAAAAAAAAGACGCCCCCTTTACCTTTGACATGGCGGCACTGGGCCCCTCACTGGAATTTCGGGCCCAAGGGGTCCTCAAGGTCCCCAGAAAAGACGGAATGGATTTTCAGGCCCGGTTCACCGATCTTCGATTGATTCGGCAGCCCTCCCCAAAGCCCGAGTCGGTCCAAGAACCGGGAAGCCGGCAGGAAAAGGACTTCGACTTTCAGTTCATCAAAGGAAAGGAGATCACCGGAGAGGCCTTTGTCAAATCCATTGCCTATAACGAGTTGCCTGAACTGGAGGACGTAAATCTCTCCCTCGCCTGCCAGAATGATCGGGCCGTGATCAAGGGGTCGGTCCGGCTGTGCCAGACCAACCTCCACCTGGGGGCGGTGCTGCTCCCTCCCAACCAGCTGGTGGCCCAGATCGAAGGCAAAGGGGCCCACATGGACCTGACCTCATTTATTGCCTGTTTTTCCAAAGAGCTTCCCCTGTTCTTGACCGGAAGAATGACCCTGGTGGCCAACCTGTTTGCCAAAGGAGAAAATCCCGGAAAACTCCTCCATACAGCCCAGGGAGAGGTGGTCCTCACCCTGCGGGAATGTACGGTGCACAGGCTGGCCAACCTGGATTCCCGTCTCGCCTTTTTCTTAGACATACTGGCCACAGCCGGGGTGGGCATCGGCAAGACCGATGCCGTCAATTTTGACAGCGGCATGGCCAGGGCCAATGTGAAAGACGGCCGGGTCATCCTGGATCGTTTTTTTCTCAAGGGACCGCTCTTAGATACCTGGGGCGAGGGGGAGTTTTCCTTGAAAGACAAGCGCCTCAAATTGACTGGACAGGTCCAGACCGGCATGGGGATTATCAAAGATCTGGACATCGATCGGGTGCTGGTAAAAAAGGAGACATGATGAAACCGAGCCGAACATGCCCCAAGGCCATTTACCTCCTGCCTGTGATGGCACTGGTGCTGAGCTTTTGCGCCACCGCCAAGAAGCCCGGAAAGGTCTCATACGTGGAAGAAAAGCAGGTCCCGGGGAAAATCGCGGTGATGCCGGCCCTGCTGATCCCGGAGGGGCAAAAGGAGGCCACCCTGGACATTGCCCCAGGGAGTGAAGACGCCGCATTTGTCACCAAGCTGGTCAGGGGGGTCATCAATAACCAGTTGAGCGGGAAAGGGTATGCCACACTCCCCTTGAATCAAGTAAACCAGAAATTGGACGCCTCCGGAAAAGACTGGCAAAAGATGAGCCCTGAGGCCGTCTGCAAGCGGTTGAAAGTGGACGGGCTCATCTACCCCGAGGTCCTGTCGGCCACTATGATCAAGGCCGTGGCCTACGACCAGTATGCAGTGGAAGTCAGACTGAAAATGGTCAATGCCAAAGGGAAAGTCCTGGGGACCTGGACCGAATCCGCCTCCAAACGGAAGATTTCCATCCCCACCGGCGCCATCGGGGCCTTGGCCACCATTGCCGCTGCGGCCATGGATGATCCGGCCAAACAGCACATGCGGCTGGTGGTCTATGACTGGGGCTGGAAAGTCTCCCAGTTTCTGCCGGACAGTCCCCACAAGGGGGCGCTTCCGGAAGTCCTGCTGGTCACCACCAATGTGGACAAGCAGATCTTTGGGGCCGGGGATCAGATCGAGGTGGAGGTCAACGCTGAAAAAGGGCTGACCTGTACCTTTGACGTGGGGAATTTCAAAAAGGGGATTCCCCTGCCTGAAACCACGGCCGGCATCTACAAGGGGTTTTACGGGATCCGGAAAGGGGATCAGACCGAGGCCCAGCCCTTGACCATCCATCTCACCAAACCCAACGGCGTGGAAAGGGTATGGCAGGAGACAGGGGGGGCCATTACCATTGACGCGGTGCCGCCGCCCGGGCCCACGGATCTGAAGGCCAGCGCCGGCAAACAGGGGGTCTCGCTCACCTGGGTTCAGCCGGACAAGCAAACCGTGCAGGGGTTTGTGGTGGAACGGGGCGACAAGCCCTTTGGCGACTTTGAGACCGTGGCCCGGACCGGAGAGCTCAGCTACCTGGATGCCCAGGTGGCCCAGGGAAGCACTCATTACTACCGGGTCCGAGCCGTAGACGGCATCGGCAACCCCTCCGATCCGACCCGGAGTCTGAAGGTGGTAATGCCCTTTTTTGAGGAAGTGGCCCTGTCCCCTACCCTCAAGGGCGTACTGGTGCCCGGAGTGTACCTGGCAAAAGGGGAATGTGTGGTGCCTGAGGGGGAGACCTTTACCATGGGCCCGGGGACCCGCATCCAGTTTTCGCCGGGCGCCACGCTGTTGGCCAAGGGGGCCCTAAAGGCTGCGGGTTCCGAAAAAGCGCCCATCCTCCTGGAGGGGGAGACCTGGCAGGGGATCCAGGTAACACCCCAGGGCCGGGCACACATCGAAAACGCCTCCATGCAGGGATGCAGCCCCTGCCTGAAGGTCCAAGGGGGGCTCCTCGAAAGTGCTGCCACCACCCTCAAGGGCCCGGGCCAAACCGGGGTATGGGTGGACCCGGAAAGTCACTTCACCCTGAGCGGTCTTTATGTCAGCGGGTTTGAAACGGGCGTTGCCCTGAAAGGCGGCCGGGGAAAGCTGGAGAAGAGCACCATCACGGACAATGATGTGGGGGTGGCCCTTGAAGGGGCCATGACCGAACTGGTTCACAACAACCTCTACCAAAACCGCAAGAACAACGTCGTATCCACCAAGAAACTGGTCTTGGAGAGCAATTACCTGGGGACCACCACAGTGGAAGCGGCCGGCTTAAAAGGAGACATCCTGGTGGCCAGCCTTCTGAACGCCCCTTACCCCCACGGCCAGCGGGTGGTTCTGGTGAGCCGTGAAGAAATCACCCCTGAAGTGATGGCGGCCCGTTTTGAAAAACACAAAAGGGAGGGGATCGAATCCTTCAAAAACCGAGAATTCGGGGCGGCCTACCAGTCCCTGAAGGAGGCCCTCTCCCTCAAAGAGGACCAGGAGGTCTACCTCTACATGGCCTATACCGAGATGATCCTGGGCGAAGCGGCCAACCTGGAGAAGACCCTGGCCCAGGGGATTGAAGCCTTTCCCTACGAGGTCAAGCTCTACCAGATTTACGCCAAGCACCTGATCGCCAAGGGGGAAAATGAGAAGGCCCTGGTCCTTTTGGACAAGGCTCTCAAGATGAATCCGGGGGATCAGACCCTTAAAATCATGAAGCAGGGGCTGCTGGTGCCTGCGGCGGCAGAGGCACCGCCGGCTCAGCCGCAAAAGGCGGCGGCCACGGCCCCTTCAAAACCAACACCTGCATCCCAGGCGCCCCGGGGCTCTTTTGACACCCTCAAGGCGGAAGGGATCCGGGCCTTCAAAAAACGAGAATTTAAGGCGGCTGAAGAGACCCTGTCCAAGGCCCTCTCCCTCCAGGAGGACAATGAGGTCTATCTCTACCTGGCCTATACCGAGATGAACCTGAAGCAAGAGGCCCGGTTGGAAGCGACCCTGGATAAAGGGATCGCCGCCTTTCCCCAGGACGTGAGGCTCTATCAACTCTATGTCAAACACCTGGCCTCTGTGGGGGAGACGGAAAAGGCCCTGTCTATGGTCCGTAAGGCCCTGGCGCTGGATCCGGACAATCAGAACCTTATATTTATGCGCGATTATCTGGAAAAAAATGAAAAATAAGCGATACGTATTCCATATAAGAGGGCTCACCATGGCATTGGGAATGCTGATGGTGTGTCATCTCCCGCCCGCGGGGGCTCAGGAAAATCTGGAGAGGGAGCAGGAGGCCCGGTACGACCTCAATTATGCCAGCTACCTGATCGAGGTGGGCCAATATATGCAGGCCTTGGAGAACTATGAAACCGCCCTGGAACTCACCTCCCGCACCCAGACCAAGATCGATGCCCTCCTGGCCAAGGCCACCCTGCTCTCCACCTTTCTGGATGCCCCGGAAGAGGCCCTCAAGGTCTACCGGCAGGTCTATCAGGAGTTTCCCCGGGCCGCAGAGATCGCCCGGTACCGGGAAGGGCTGTTGTTGTATGACCTGGAGCGCCCCAAGGAGGCCCAAAAGGCGGTCCGGGAATACCTTCAGAAATACCCCCAGGGGAGGTTTCGGTTCCAGGCCGAGGCCCTGCTGGAGCAGATCCAGAAGATTCCTCCCCCGCCTCCTGTAAACCCGCCTGTGGTGGTCAAGCCGCCCGAGGTGAAACCGCCCGAGCCCGAACCGCCTGCGGTCAAATCGCCT
>JAIPDZ010000248.1 GCA_021737425.1 Deltaproteobacteria bacterium | reverse complement strand
CCTATCTGCGCTGATCAAACCGCTTACCGAACAGCATGCCGGCAATGGTGATCTTGAGCATCTGAAGCGTTCCGCCGGCGATACCCCATGCCCTTCCGTCCCGGAGCATTCTCTCTATGGGGAATTCCTTGCTGTAACCATACCCGCCGAAGACCTCCATGGCCTTGTTGGTGACCTCCACAACCATCTCATTGGCAAAGCATTTTCCAAGGGATGCCTCGTAGATGGAGGGGAGCCCTTTTCCCGCTCCCGTTGCCGCACGGTACACCAGGAGTCTCGCGGCATCCACCTTCATGGCCATCTCCACCACCAGGAACTGGATGGCCTGGAATTCGCAGATGGGCCTGCCAAAGGCCTCCCGCTCCGTGGCGTATCGCTTTGCCGCCTCCAAGGCCCCGCCCGCTATGCCGAGGCACATGGCGGCATTCCCGCAGCGTTCAATATCGAACGTCATCATGAGTTTTTTAAAGTCACCCGGTTGGATGATCACATTTTCCCTGGGAATCTTGACGTCCTCAAATATCAGGTCGCAGGAAGGCATGCCCCTGAGCCCCATGAACGCTTCCTGTTTCCCGAAACTGAATCCGGGAGTCCCCTTCTCGAGGATCACCGCGCCGATCCCCTTGTACCCGGGCACATCCCCGAAGCGCGTATAAACCAGATAATGACTGGCTTCGCCACCGCCGCTGATAAAGGTCTTCCGGCCGTTCAGAACAAGATAATCTCCTTTGTCCACCGTCTTGGTGGAAAGAGACGTAAGGTCCGATCCGGAATTGGGTTCCGTCATGCCCACGGACACGCTGAACTCACCCTTGCAGACCCCGGGGATGATGGAACGCTTCTGCGCCTCGGTGCCGAACAGGTCGATCACCCGGACAGGCCCCACGTTTGCCTCAAATACGGGCATGGCAATAACAGCGCTGTATTTTGCCAGTTCTTCGATGGCAAGGACCGCGGTGAGAGATGGGAGCCCGCCCCCGCCGTATTCGGTGGAAAGGGCCATGCCCAAAAGCCCCATGTCAGCGAATTTCTCCACCAGGTGAAAGGGGAACTCGCCACTCTCATCGATGCGGGCCGCCAACTCCCTGAAATTCTCACGATCTCCCATTTTGTGAATGGTATTGATCATTAACTGCTGTTCTTCGGACAAAACAAAATCCATAAAGCCTCCTATCTACCGGCTGACGTCTCTTTCACCCCTTATTTCCCATTAAAGTGCGTATTGGAAGCGGTTGATGATCTCATCCTGCGCCGTATCGCTTAAACCCGTAAAGAGTGCCGAATATCCGCTCACCCTCACGATGAGGTCGCCATATTGCTCGGGGTTTTCCTGCGCATCCCGCAGCGTATTCGAGTCCACCATGTTAAATTGCACCTGAACGCCCCCCTTTTCGAAATAGGCCTTTATCAGAGAGAGGAGGTTCGCGGTCTTTGTCCTGTGCCCCGGGAAACGCATATTCAGGTTCACGCCGTTATGGACGCGTTTTAAGGGCAGTTTTGTAACGGAATTCATCAATGCGGTGGGACCTGCGAGGGCACGGCCCTCACTGGGGGTGATGCCGTTTCCCAGGATATCCCCGGCAAACCGTCCGTCGGGGGTGGCGCCCGTAAAGGCGCCGAAGGCGAGGTGAAATCCCACAGAAAATATGCCGGGCCAGAATGCGCCTCCCCGGAAGTTCTCATGCCTTGCCAGGACATCGCAAAAATGATCCATGACCCTGGCGGCCATGGCATCCACCCCGTCCTGGTCATTGCCGTACTTGGGGACCTTGTTCAGAAAGAAAACCTGTTTGTCCTCGGCATCCATCCAGTCATCCGCCATCCATGTGGAAATCTGCTCCATTGTGAATTTCTTGTCCTCAAAAATGACCTTTTTTACGGCATAGAGGCTGTCGGCCACATTGGAAAACCCCATGAGTTGGACCCCCGTGGAATTGTACAGGGCGCCCCCGTTTGTGAGATCCTTCCCCTTTTCAAGGGGGCCCTCGATCATGGCGGAAGCAAAAGGAGAGGGAACCCTTTCCGCGATAGACCTGTCCAGGCACGCCATTCCCTTGACCAATTGGGCCGTGAAGTGTCGCATTTGCGCGTCATATGCGGTCCACACCTCTTCAAAGGAGGTGAACCCCGCGGGGTCGCCCGTCTCAATCCCCGACTGATACCCGAAAATATTGTCCACGCCGTTACTCATGGCAAATTCCAGACATTTGATGCCGTTGAACTGGTCCGCAAAGGTCGATCCGAATGTCTTGCCCTGTGCGTTCGGCTCAAGGCATCCAACCACCCCGTACTCCCTTGCATCCTGCAGGGAATGCCCCGCATCCGTGAGGGATGTTACAATGATCTCGTCGTTGAAGAAATGGATGAGGACGCCGTCTTTTGCAGAATCCACCGCCTTCCGGAAGAAATCATCGGCGGTTTTATGGCTGATGCGCACGCCGAAATTGGGTTGAACCGTCCGGATATCTGCGTAGGCCTCAAGCCCGAGGAAACTTAACGGGTTCGTGGCGTCTTCTCCGTCCGTCCCGATTCCGCCCACCACAACGTTCTGGGTGGTTTTCCCCTCGGTCCCCTCTCCTCCGGGGATAAAGGCCTCTTCCAGCACATTCCATATCTCATTGGTTTTTATGAAGAGGAGCGACAGCAGTTCTTGTGCCCTTTCCGGTGTAATTCTTTTTTCCGCGAGATCCCTCTTGTAGGAGGGATAGAGGTACTGATCGATGCGACCCAGGGATATGGAGTTCCCCCCCGATTCTATCTGAGCGATGAGATGCACGAAATAGACACTTTGCACCGCTTCCTGGAAGGTTTCCGGCGGATGCTCGGGAACCCTGCTGCATACCCTCGCGATCTCCCTTAATTCCTCTGCCCGGGCCGGGTCGGGCTCATCCTCCGCCATGGTCTCCGCCAATTTCGCGTATCGGTTGGCAAAAAGGACGGCTGCCTTGAGGGACCGGATGACGGCGTCGTAGAAAAGGCCTGTTTCAGTTCTTCTTTCCTCCTCGGGGAGGCATCTGTACCGCTCCCGGGTCTCTTTGATGATGCCGGCCAACCCTCGGGAGAGCAATCTTTCGTAATTCATGGTGAAATGGCCGATGCCGTAGGTGATCTCCAGCATCATGGTGAAGATGTATTTGTCCATATCTTCATCCACATCAGGGGGAAGCATCTCTGCGAAACGGTCTTCAACCGTCCTTCCCTCCCAGAAAGGAAGGATCACCTCCTTCACTTCCCGTTTTTCTTCCTCCGAGATGAGCGCCCTTTGGAGGACCCGTTTGTCGAAATTGTCCGTGTCCCCTTCAATCCACTTTGATTTGTTTTCGGGAAAGAGGGGCGCCCCTTTCAGCTTACTGGTGCGGCACCCGACGATGAGTTCATCATCCCTTATGATGACGCTGGTCTTTTTCAGGATATTTTCGAGGGCCTTGCTCATACGCGTAAGTGGTTCATCATCCCAGTGATCCGCCATGGCTTCCGTCAGATACCTGGCGCGTTCCACACAGACCTCCTGGGGAGCCGCCATAACCCGTTCTCTCAGCCATTTGACCCGCGATGGGGGCTTTGAAATCGAAACAACCTTCGCTGGCATTTGAAACTCCTTTCCGTTCGGGCGTGGTTTTGGGGCATCAGGCCTTGGGAACCTTGATATCCATATGGTTGATCAGGATCCTGTCTCTGATCTTCATGGGGAGAATCCGGTTCAGGAAGAGGAAAAAGGCACTCATGAAGTCCACCTGGTTGAATCGACAGGGGTTCTTTTGATGGATCAACTTGACGATCTTTTGAGCGGCCTGGATGGGCGTAGGCGCCGTCTTGATGAGTTCGTTATCCTTGTCGATAAAGCGTTTGACGCGTTCCCGGTACGGGGACCCTTCATCCGGGAGATAGTGGATCTTGGCCGCGAAATCGGTTGAAACCTGGGCCGGCTGAACAATGGCCACGCGGATACCGAACGGTTCCACCTCGAATTTGATGGACTGCACAAGACCCTCCACCGCGAATTTTGATGCGCTGTATATGGATTCGAAGGGAAAGGGGATTTGCCCCACGAGGGATGACATGCAGATGATCTTGCCGGACTTGTTCTTGCGCATGGAGGGGATGAAGGCCTGGAGAAGCGCTGCCGTACCGATGACATTGATCTCCAGGCACTTCAAGGCCTCTTCCAGATCGATCTGTTCAAAAGGGCCGAAAAAACCGATGCCCACGTTGCTTAGTACCGTGTCGACCTTGCCGTATTGTTCAAGGACCCTGTCCCTGAAGGCCAAAATCCCTTTGCGATCCGTAATGTCCATTGTGGTGAGATAATGTTTTCCGCCGGAAGCGGAGAGTTCTTCGGTAAGCGTGGATATTCCCTCTTCGTCAATGTCGAAACCCGCCACATGATGTCCTTCGGCAGCCAGAAGTTTGGCAACTTCCCTTCCGATACCCTGGGCCAGTCCTGTAATCACCACCACCTGTTTCATGGCACCTATCCTTTCTTTGAAAGTTTCCCCAACTCCCTCATGGAAACGCGAAAATCCGGATAGTTCAATTTAAACCCGGTTCTTAAAAGCTTTGAATTATCGACCACATAATCATCGTACAGGTACTTGACCGCATCAACCTCAAGATCGGGTATCCGGCCTTTCAGGCGGGATATAAACCCGTCCACACGGGCCACGGTCTTGACCAGGGCCAGGGGAAGATGACGCGTCGGCGGTTTCGTGCCGTAGGTCTTTGCCGCCAGGACCAGGGCCTCTTTTAGTGTGGGATGGGTTTCTTCCGACAGATTGTAGATCTCTCCCACGGACTCGTCACGAAGGGCCAGGTAATAAAGGGCGGCCGCCACATCCTCTGCGCGAATATTTGAGAGGAGCTGTCTGCCCCCGCCCGGGATGGCCGTTATGGAAGTGGGGCGGGAAAAGGCCTTCCCGGCCCCGTCGGCGCATCTGGGGCCGTAAACGGTGCAGGGTCTGGCGATGATGGCGGGAAGCCCCTCCTTCAAACGCCCAAGGACAATGTCTTCCCCCTCCTTCTTGCTCTTCCCATAATCGTCGCGGGGGTTCCTCGGGCTCTCTTCCACAAAGGGAGCCCCCTGGTAATACCCGTACACACTGGTGGAGGTCACATGGACAAAGCGCTTTACTCCGGCCTTCAAGGCCAGCTCGGTGATCCGTCTCACCCCCTCCACATTGGTGGGATAAAGCTTTTTGAAGGGTGTGGAGAAGTTACAGATCGCCCCGAGATGAAAGACACAGTCAACCGAACCCTCGAAGAGCGGTGGAAGGGTTTCCGGCCTGGTCAGATCGGATGGGATGAACCGGACACCCAATTTGTCGAAAAAAGTCGTCTCTTTCCTCGGGCGGGAGGTTGCCCTGACCTTCATCCCTTTTCGCACCAGGTATTCAACCAGATGGCTCCCCATAAACCCGGCTGCCCCGGTCACCAGGCTGATGTTGTTATACTCCATTTTCCCTCCATAAACGGCGTGAACTGGATGCGGTTGGGTCTTTCATTGACTTTCCTATCTCTTTACGCGATCGCTCAAGCCACTCCAAAAGCAGTTCGTTCATACTGACCCCCAACTCGGCCATCAGACGGACGTAGATATCATGATGCTGCAGACGCTCAAGATTCTCCCGCCTCTTTTTCATCTGGGCCTTATAGAGATTTATCTGGTCATCAACGATTTCGATGGAACGTTTCTTGTCTCCAAAACCAAAGAAGACAAAGCGCATGAGAAAGGGATCCCTGAGAATCATATTTTTTTCGGGCAGGCTCTCCAGCCATTCAAGAAAGACCTGATTCCCCTTGCCGGTGATGGAGTACATTTTTCGGCTGGGCCCTTTTTCGCCATGGTTCGCGTCTTCGATCATGGTCACGAGGCCTTCGTCCTTGAGCTTTTTCAGGTTGGGATAGATCTGACCATAGTTGATGGTCCACATGTGCCCGAATTGGTTTTCTATGGTTTTCTTGATTTGATAACCATGCATATCCCTGTATTGAAGCAATCCCAGGATTGAATATTTTAAAGACATACGCCTCTCGCTTGAGATGAGAATATATACAAACTTTATATATACATAGTATATAGCATGATGAACTGTCCGGTCAATAGAAAATTTTAACTTTTCGCATATGGTGGGCTGGGGCTCGTGTCTGAATGGGGGTCGGACCAAGCTAAGGGCTCACTCAAAAATAACTTCCCATTTTCCCATCTCAGATTCGGGCCATCTTCGGCCGCCGCTCGATCGTGAAGTCCTCGAAATAGTTCACTATTTCTGTGGCTTCACTCAATCGCGACGACCAAATCTGACCCAAACCTGAGCGTCAATTCTGTGAATTTATTTTTGAGTGAGCCCTAACCTACTGAAATACAGTTAAATATTCTTAAAATGACCCTCGAAATCGGGCCTATATGGCCCTTTTTGGGGGCCAAATGGGCAGTATATAAAAAATATAAGGGTATGGATGGGGTCAGGATATTTCATCCACCGCCAGTGGGAATTCTGAAAGGGGTTCGCAGTGATCAATGTGGATCACAATGGGGTTTTCGTAACGAAAGCCGATGTCCTCTTCCGGGCAGGCATACTGCATGGCGCAAATGAGCACCTCGTTTTCACGATAGACGTGATCCGGGTTGGTCCAGTAGGGAAAAGGGCCGTCGTTCAACCCGATGCGCCATTCATCTCCCATCATGC
>JAIPDZ010000247.1 GCA_021737425.1 Deltaproteobacteria bacterium | reverse complement strand
GGGATAGGATGTCAACTTATCCCATACAGCCTGGAGTTGAGGTATTAAACGAATCGTTCCCTCTTTTAGATGAAACTTCCTGGGCAGCGGGATTACCTCGCGATCACGAACCAGGACCTTTTCATCTCCGTGAACAGCCGCATCTTCAAAAAGAAGCCTCGATATCAGGGTGGTCTTGCCGGCCCCCTTCTCTCCCGCCAACAGGAATCGCTTCCCACCAAAGGACCCGCATGCTGCATGGATTTTCACAAAGCCGCTCATTGCATGATTGAGATGAAAATTAACCATCTCATTGACATAAAGGGTAACCCATTCAGCATCCTCTGAGGAGATGAGCGCTTCACCCTCCTCCATTATGATATATCGGCCTTCTCTTTTCAGAACTTCAATAAAAATAGCCGCAGAAAAGGGCGTATCCTGTTCGGTAAAGACCCTAAGTTCCTGAAGCCGACGATGCAGGACCTCACAGTTTGTAGCAAGTGTTATCCTGATACCGAGAATATCATATTCAGTTTTCAGTTGAATCTTATTAGACCCTCTTGTCCAAACTTGGTGATGATCTCCGTGACCTCCTTTTCAGGAGGCGCTTCAAGCCCGTAGCTTTTCTCCAAAATGGCGACCATGTCAGGAATCGAGTGCCTACCATTACAGAGTTCCAAGAGCAAAACGGCTGTATGATTCAAGAAATGAACCCTATCCCTTTCCCTGTGATAGACGACATAACCATCGTCTGCTTCAAATATTTTCAGATCTGCATCTTGTTCAGGGTTTCCGTTCATCTACGACCTCATAAGTTATGCCTGGAACCCCAGGTACAACTCTGCAAAAAACAACCGCAGAATCGGATGTCAATTTCTAATAAACGAAATTAATCCAAATTTACCATTATGTCAAGCAAAAGAGCAAGATCAGATGGCTTAAACTTTTGCATCATATTTTTCAGGGCCCGGTTACAAAAATCGCGAATGTCAAACAACGGTGTCAAAGAGAGAAGTACCTTATCATAACATCTGCTTTCGTTATACTTTTTGCGCGGGACGGGTAGTGATTTTTGGGCAGTTTCCCGATTCAAAATGTGGGTCACGAAGGCATTTCTTGTTGTCTGATAAGCTATTGATCCAAAAATGAAAATCGGCTATAATTAAATTTTTTGATTTTACATTAAGGCAATTTAGCTATTTATGAAGAAAGAATATGAAAATTTAGACAGAGTTCAGTATATCGTCGAAACCGACAAAGTTGTTCATTGGATAGTGGTGTGCTTTGTTTGCATTGAGTTTGCTCTAATTTTGCTCGACCTGATTTTGGCCTTTACCCCATGGATCCCTGTTATTGAATTGCAGAAGATATTTGATATGACTCGTGAACGTTCTACGGGGACGTGGCTTTCTGTAACCTTGTCATTGCTTTGCGGGATTGCGCTATTGATGATCTTTTTTGCGGTAAAAGCATGCGGATGTCCAAAAAAAGAAGCGGTCGGGTGGTTTTTCCTTTCTGTTTTTTTCGTGTATATGTCCGTAGATGATGCAGCCTGGATTCATGAACGTAGCGGGGACTTTCTCGACCGCCTGGTTTCTTCCAATGCGCTACCGTATGGGCTTTCCAGCATCGTTGGCAAATTTCCGACCTATTATTGGTTTTTGATTATGGGACCCTTTTTTGCGGCTATGGGCCTGTTTATGTTGTCCTTCCTCTGGCAAAGATTTGGTAAGTTGGGGTTAAGAAAATATATCATATTTCCAATGATAGGCCTTGCCGGCGCCTTGCTCATCGATTTTGCCGAAGGAACGGGACGGGGGATCTGGAGGCTGAAAACAGTCACAGGCATGTCCGAGCGGTCCGTGTTTCACCTGATACGGCTTACCGAAGAGTCATTGGAAATCCTGTCTATTATTCTGCTCCTATTGGCATTTATGAAATATCTCTCGATCATCTTGAAAGACAAACATATCTTGATATCCAAGTAGGGTTGCCCAGCGTATCCACGCAACTCACGCTATGGAGGGCTCCCCTCGGGTTACAATTCCGATTCTTTGACTTGACTCCTTATTGCCAAGGATAGTAAGCAGGAGGGGATATGAATGAAACACAGCCCATACACGGAGGCTGCGAATAGGGGTGTTGATGGGACAGGATGTGAGAATTGGAAAGGCGTATCTGAAGGCGTACCGGGAATTCAGGGAATCCGTGGATTTTACCAGTGGCGGATTCCTGCCGGAAACGGACAATCTCACCTGGTATCTGCTGACCGGGGTGCCCCCGGTGCCGGCGGATGATGACAGTTCCCTCACCTCCAGACTCATGGCAGTGGATCAACGAGTGAATATCTTAAAGGCGGTATTTGTGGAGCTGAACCGGGATAAACCGGACGCCTTTTTGGATGAGGGGCTGACCATTTACGACCGGGCCGCGGAAACGGCCAAGGCCTTGCTGGAGGAGGAGTCCCAGGCGGAGGAGGAGTCGTAATGGCTTGAGGTGTCAGGTGTCGGGTGTCAGGTTTGGACCGAAGATTTGTACGGGAAAAGAAAGGATCTGCACAAAAAAATGTTGAGAATAATGGCCCTGTTGTGGCTCATTTGGATTTTTTCGCCAGTCCCTGTCTTTGCTCAGGACAACCAATGTGAGACCCTGGAAAAGCGGATTTCAGTGCTTGAACAGGAAATCGCAGAGCTCAAGGACGCCAATGCCATGCTGGTGGAAAACCTGATCAACTGCGGGAGGGACAATGAAGTGCTCAGAGAGGAAATTCAACAACTCCAAGAGAAGCTGAAGCAATCCGCAGAGTAAGGGTGTATTTTTATGATGAAGAACAAGAAGGTAAAGGTCCGGAGAAATGACCCGTGCCCCTGTGGAAGCGGATTGAAATACAAGCGGTGCTGCATGGGCAGGGATGAAGCCGAGGCGGCCGATCCCAATAGAGATGCCTATTTTCAGAAATACGGGATACGGCTGAAGGCCCCCACGGATATCGAGGGGATCAAACGGGCAGGCGTCCTGGCCCTTAAAACCCTGGACCGGGTGGAAGCAGAACTGGGCCCCGGGATCACCACCGAGGAGATCAACACCCTTGTTCACGAATTGACCATCCAAAACGGGGCCACCCCGGCGCCGCTCAACTACCGGGGCTATCCCAAAAGCGTGTGTGTGTCGGTCAATGATGAGATCTGCCACGGTATTCCCAAAGAAAGGGTGTTGCACCATGGGGATATCGTAAATGTGGATGTGACCCCCATCCTGAATGGGTATTATGCGGACGTCAATAAGACGTTTTTTGTGGGCGCCCCCGGGCCCGAGGCCCGGAAAATTGTGGCGGTGGCGCGGGAATGCCTGAAACTGGGTATCCGCATGGCCTGTCCGGGGAACCGTATCGGGGATATCGGTTGGGCTATCCAGCGTTATGCCGAGGCAGAGGGGTGTTCGGTGGTCCGGGAGTTTGTGGGACACGGGGTGGGACTGGACTTTCACGAACCCCCCCAGGTCCCCCATTACGGGACTCGGGGAGAGGGCATTGTGCTGGTGCCGGGGATGGTGTTTACCATAGAACCCATGATCAACCTGGGCAAAAAGGAGCTGCGGGTTTTGGAGGACAACTGGACCGCCGTGACCCGGGATGGGTCTCTCTCCGCACAGTTTGAACAGACCCTCCTGATCACGGAGACCGGAGTGGAGAGTTTGACCCCTTTTGACCTGTGAGCCGGGCATTCCCATAGAAACACCAGGGCCCTCAATGGATCTCTTTGAAGCGGCCAAACAATTGGGGTTTGTGGCCATGGGCGTTTCCCCGTGCCAAAGACCCCTTTTTTTTGATCCCTTCAGGGCCTGGGTGGCCGCCGGGAAACAGGGGGATATGGCATGGCTGGCCCGGCATATGGATATCAGGGAAGATCCCGGCAGGCTCCTTGAGGGATGCCGGAGCGTGGTGTCTCTGGCCTACCCGTACTCCGTAAACCGGCCGGCCACGCCTGACGGATACGTGGCGGCCCGCTACACCGAACCCCGCCGGCAGGATTATCATGACCGGTTGAGGGAATCGGCCAAACAAGTGGCCCGCCTCATTGAAACCAACTATCCGGGGGCCAAAACCCGGGTATGTGTGGATTCGGCCCCGCTTCTGGAACGAAGCTTCGCCTATGCCTCGGGCCTGGGGTTTATCGGTAAAAACAATATGCTGATCGTCCCGGGGTACGGGTCCTATGTCTTTTTAACCGAGGTGCTCACCACCGCTCGCATCCCCGGGACCGGCCATGGGGGCATCCAAAATCCTTGCGGCGACTGCCGGCGATGCGTAGAGGCCTGTCCCACCGGTGCGTTGGAGAAACCCTTTGGCGTGGATGCCGCCAAATGCCTCTCTTACCTGACCATAGAGATGAAACAGATGGTGGATGAAAAGACAGGAGAAAAGATGGGTAGATGCTTTTTCGGGTGCGATAGGTGCCAGGAGGTCTGCCCCTTTAACCCCAAGGAAAGCCGAGAGGATGTGTCGCTCCCTCCCGTAAAGAGCATACAGACCATGGACGAGCCCTCTTTTACATCCGTATTTGGGAAAACCGCCTTTGCCCGGGCGGGTCTTACAAAAATCAGGGGGAATATTGCGGCCATGACCGGTGAGCCAAGGGAGTGCGAGAATGGAGTTTTGTGATTTGACCTGCATCCATGCGGTGTGGCCCCAAGCAGAGGGCCTGGATGGGGCAGGAAGCTGCAAAACGTTTCAGGCCATATATTGCAGGAAAAAGGGACGCCATGTCCATAAGAACATGCCGTGCCCTGAAAAACAGAAAGAAGCGGCCATAAGGGTCAGCAAAGGGAGGGAGACGGCCTCATAATTGGGCCTTTTCCAGGTACCGGCTGATGGCGCCGTCGTATTCATGGGTCAGGCGAAATACCTTTTTGGCCAGTCTGAACCGGGTCTTGAGTGTGGTTTTTCCATTGGATTGTCTCATTTCCTTTAGTACCGGCGCATAATCCTCAGGGTCCACAATCACCGTAACATACTTGAAATTCTTGGCAGAAGAGCGGAGCATGGAAGGCCCTCCGATATCGATATTCTCTATGGCCTCTTCCAGGGTGACCCCTTCTCTCGCCACGGTCTGTTCAAACTGATACAAATTGACCACCACCAGGTCAATGGGTTTAATGCCGTGGGTCTCCATCATCTTCACGTGGTCGGGGTTGTCTCTGAGGCCCAGCAGCCCCCCGTGTACCATGGGGTGGAGGGTCTTGACCCGTCCGTCCATCATTTCAGGAAAACCGGTGTAGACTGAGATATCCGTAACTGCCACACCGGCCTCGCGGATCACCCTGGCGGTACCGCCGGTGGAAAGAATATTTACGCCCCAATCGGAAATGGATTGGGCAAACGCTGCAATCCCTTGTTTATTGGTGACACTGATAATCGCTTGTTGTATCTTGCTCATGGACTCTCCCTCATCAATTGCTTTCCTTATCCTCGGAAACGGGAAAAGGGACTTTCAGGAATTCAACGCCTTCTTCCTTCAATGTTTTTTCTTCATCTTGAGTGGCCGATCCGCGGATATTTCTTTTTTCCGAAACGCCGTAATGAATCTTGAGCGCCTCTGAAGCGAATTCAGTCCCCACATCTTCTGAATTCTTCTTGATATGTTTTACCACTTCCCTGGCCAGTCGCTGATAGTCGATGGGGCCTGTTTGGGATTGGTGGGTGGGCTCAGGGGCCTGGGACCGCTTTACCGCCACCGGTGAGAGCATCCGTCTGATGTCTGTGCCATCACAGTAGGGGCACCGCACCAATCCGCCCGCCTTTTGTTCTTCAAACGAATCATGACTGTCAAACCAGCCCTCAAAACGGTGTCCTTGCGGGCACTGCAAATCGAATACGATCATGTATTGTTTTATGCCTCCGTCCGTTATCTTCAGAGCGCTTCCCCAGGGAAGCGCAGTATAATGACCATGTTACTTCTCAGCATAGAGTACGGCCAAGATTTTGGTGGGCACTTCCCCGTGACATTTGACCAGGTGGGGTACAGTGGAGTCATAATAAATGGAATCCCCGGGTTCGAGCAGAAGGACCTCCTGGTCGAGTCTTACTTCCATGGTCCCTTCCAGCACATAAATAAATTCCTGTCCGTCATGGGTGGAGCGCTCCTCCTCTGTTTCGGCCGGGTCCAGGGTCACCAGGAAAGGTTCCATATGCCGATCCTTTTTGTGGGGGGCAAGGGACTCGTACCCATAACCGTAATACTGTGCCTTTTGGGAATCATATCTGGAGATTATCTTCCGGTCGTCCCTTCGCACCACCGTATAGGGCAGGGATTCCTCACCGGATATAAAGTACCCCATTTTCAGGTCCAGGGCCTTGGCCAATTTGATGACCGTGCCCAAAGGCGGGGCCACTCGGCTCTGCTCAATCTGTTCCAGCAGGGCGGTATCAAGCCCAGTGCGCTGGGAGATGTCCGTAAGGCTCAAATTGCGGGACTCCCTTACCTTTCTCACCCGTTCACCCACATTGACGTTAATGTCCTTTTCAGGCGGTTCTTGGGTAATACTGTCCAAGAAATCCTTTTCCTGGTCCCTTCTGCCGAACTGGCTGCTGGCATCGGTTAGAAAATCGCGGGAGGTATCCTGGGATTTTGCCGGCTCATTCTCGTCTTTCATGCTGGTTTCCTCTTGATAGTGGACAATAGAGTAAGGTTCAAAGGTTCAGAGGTTC
>JAIPDZ010000246.1 GCA_021737425.1 Deltaproteobacteria bacterium | reverse complement strand
CCCTGCGTGAGCAGGCAGGACCTCCCACTCTTTTGATCCATCCTGAGGATGCCCGATCCCGGGGTATTGAGGAGAATATGCGGGTGAAGGTCTTCAATGATCGGGGAGCGGTGATCCTGTTTGCCCGGGTGAGCGATCGGACATCTCCCGGAGTAACGGTGGCCGAAGGGCTTTACTGGCCCCGTTTTATGCCGGGAAATCAAGGGATCAATCATCTGACCAGCCAGAATCTAACAGATATGGGCCAAAGCTGCGCGTTTCACTGCAACCTGGTGGAGGTGGTCCCTGTGAAGCACTGAACCGGGGGTGGGAGATAGAAAATATCGCTATTTTTATGATGATTAATGGTTTTGTGATTTTTCTTGCAAAACCGAAGGGGGTGTGTTATGGAGCGACGCAAAACACACTTGAGGCCTACGCATGAAAAAGAAGAAAGAGACCATCAGTGCCTTTCTGGGGCCGGACACGGAATTTGAAGGGAAACTCTCTTTTCATGGGGCCGTCCGCATAGACGGCCGGTTTAAGGGGGAAATCTCCACTGACGGCACCCTGATTGTGGGAGAGGGCGGTGAGATACAGGCCGAGATCAAGGCATCCCGGGTGCTCATCAGCGGCGAGGTTCATGGGGATATTGTGGCCCGGGAAAAGATCGATATTTTATCCCCGGGGAAGGTGTTCGGGAACATAGAGGCCGCGGTGGTCACCGTGGAAGAGGGCGTTTTTCTGGAGGGAAATTGCGTCACCCGTACCCACGATGCAGAGGGGGACAGCAAGGTGGCCTTTTTGAACCAACAGCCCGAGGCAAAAAATGAGATTTGATATTCAAAAAAGTTTTGACAACCCAACTTTATTTTTGTAAAAGGCCTTACATTCAAAGGAAAAACCGCCCACGCGGCTGAAAATAGGAAAGAAAGGACAAAACGATCATGCTGAATATCGACGGTACCCTTATATTGCAGATTGCCAATTTCCTGGTCCTCCTCCTGGTTTTGAATCTGATCCTGTATCGACCGATTCGAAGGGTCCTGGCTCAGCGGGACGAAGAGATGAGTTCCCGGGAAAATACCATTGAGACCTTTCAGCAAAAGGCACAGCAGCATGAGAAAGATATTGAAGAGGGAATGGTGAGGGCGCGAAAGGAAGGCTATACCCAAAAAGAGGCCTTGAAGGCCGAGGGTGTGGAAGCGGAAAAGGGATTGCTGCAGGAGGCTGGCCAGTCCGTGGAACAGAAACTCGGCGTTGCCAGAAAAGATATGGAGGGGAAGGTGGCGGATGTACGGCAGGCCCTTGAAGGCCAGATCAGTGATTTTTCCAATGAACTGGCCGAAAAGATACTGGGGAGGAGCGTTCGATGAGTAAGTTCATGCGCGGGAAAGGGAAAACCATATTCATCACAGGATTTCTCCTGATACTTTTCGCAGCGTTTTGCGGAGTGGCCTTTGCCAGCACGGGAGGAGGTGGAGAGGAAGCCGCCCATGATGCACATGGTGGGTCAGTGACCAATCTGATGTATCGGATCCTCAACTTTGTTCTGATGGTCATCATATTGGTGGTGGTGATTAAGAAAACCGATATGCTCAGCTTTTTCGGCAGGCGAAAAGAAGAGATACGCCAGAAGCTGGAGGAACTCACCAAAGAGAAGGAATCCGCACAGGAGCGTTGCCGGGAGCTGGAGACCAAATTAGGAGAGTATGAGCAGCAGAAAAAGGAGATTCTGGAGCAGTTCAGGGCCGAGGGTCTCAAGGAGAAGGAGCGGATCATTGCGGAGGCCAAGGTAAGGGCGGAACAGGTATTGGTTCAGGCCGATCAGACCATTGAACGGGAGATGGAAGCGGCCAAGGCGCGACTGCAGCAAGAGCTCGTGGATATCGCTGCCGATAAGGCTCAACAGATCATTGTGAGCCAGATAAAGGACAGTGATCAGGACCATCTGGTGAACGAATTCATAGAAAGAGTGGAGAAGCTACATTGATTAATTCTAAAGTTTCCAGAAGATACGCAAAGGCCCTGCTCAGTCTGGGGCAGGAGGATGGGAATTATTTGGAATACGGGCAGAATCTCAAGGAGTTTGGAGATTTTTGTGCATCCAATGAGGAGTTCGTTAATGTCGTTTCCAACCGGTTGTTTTCGGTGGAGGAACGAAAAAAGATTCTCGATGTGGTGTTGAAAAAAAGCAATTTTTCTGATCTGCTCAAAAACTTTTTGAGGCTCCTACTGGACAAAAACCGGATCGGTGCAATTTGGAAGATTTCCGATTTTTATTCTAACCTCACCGATGAAATCTCAAATATCACCCGGGCTGAGGTCATCACTGCCCGACCATTGGCCGGGGATGCCCAGGAGCGGTTGATGAAGGCCCTGACCGAGTTCACATCCAAGGATGTGAAAATGGTGGTAAACGAAGACGATGCGCTCATCGGGGGCGTCGTCGTAAACATAGGGGATATGGTATTGGATGGTAGTGTAAGGGCCCAGATCCAAGGGTTAAAAGAATCATTAAAAAGGGGTGGATATAACTAATGGAGATCAGAGCAGAAGAGATAAGTCAGATAATTCGTGACCAGATTAAGGACTACGAAAAAAAGGTAGAGGTCAGTGAGACCGGAACGGTCCTCTCCGTAGGGGACGGCATTGCCCGCGTCTATGGGGTGGAAAAGGCCATGGCCATGGAAATGCTTGAATTTCCCGGCGGTATCTACGGGCTCTGCCTGAATCTGGAAGAGGACAACGTGGGCGTCGCCATCATGGGGGATGACTCCAAAATCAAGGAAGGGGATACGGTCAAACGTACGGGCCGGATCGCTGAGATCCCGGTGGGGGAAGCGGTTCTGGGCCGGGTGATCGATGCCGTAGGCCAGCCTCTGGATGGAAAGGGTCCCATTGATACCACGGAGACCCGACGTCTGGAAGTGGCTGCGCCAGGGGTCATTGCCCGTCAACCGGTGAATGAACCCATGTATACGGGAATCAAGGCCATTGATGCCATGACCCCTATCGGCAGGGGCCAGCGGGAGCTGATCATCGGTGACCGCCAGATCGGGAAGACCGCTGTGTGCGTGGACGCCATCCTGAATCAGAAAGACACCGACATCTATTGTATCTACGTGGCCACGGGTCAGAAAAAGTCCACCGTGGCACAGGTGGTGGATGTGCTGGAAAAGAACGGGGCCATGGAATACACCACGGTGGTGGCCGCCTGCGCCAGTGATCCGGCCACCCAGCAGTTTATTTCTCCGTATGCAGGATGCGCCATCGGTGAATATTACCGGGACAAGGGGCAGCATGCCCTCATCATTTACGACGATTTGTCCAAGCAGGCCACCGCCTACCGTCAGGTCTCGCTGCTGCTGAGACGGCCCCCCGGACGTGAGGCATTTCCCGGCGATATTTTCTACAACCATTCCCGCTTGTTGGAACGTGCAGCCAAAGTCAATGACGAGCTGGGGGCAGGTTCCCTTACTGCGCTCCCCATCATTGAGACCCAGGCCGGCGACGTTTCCGCGTACATTCCCACCAACGTTATTTCCATCACCGACGGCCAGGTATATCTCGAACCGAACCTGTTCTTTTCCGGGGTTCGGCCGGCCATCAACGTGGGACTTTCCGTGTCCCGGGTGGGAGGCGCGGCCCAGACCAAGGCCATGAAGAAGGTGGCGGGGACGCTGAAACTGGACATGGCCCAGTTCAGGGAGTTGGAGGCATTTGCCCAGTTCGGCAGTGACCTGGACAAGGCGACCCAGCGCCAGCTCAACCGGGGGCGCAGACTGGTGGAGGTCCTCAAGCAGCCCCAGTATCAGCCCATGCCTGCCGAAAGGGAAGTGGCCATCCTTTTTGCCGGCGCAAACGGGTATCTCGATGAGTGGCCGGAATCGGCGATCGCTGATTACGAGACCCAGATGTTGGAATACCTGGACAGTAATCATCCCGAAATCCTGGATGATATCAAGGAAAAGAACGATATAACCGACGAAACGGATGAAAAATTAAGGAAAGCCCTGGATGAATTCAAGGGGATTTTTCAGCCCGCTGAAGAGACTTTGGCCGCTTAAGGGCCTGCCTGAGGCAGGCCTGAAAGGCTATCTGCGTATCATAACCATAGAACAGAGAGAAAGGTCAGATGGCAACCTTAAGAGATGTTCTCAGAAAGATAGGCGCTGTCAAAAAAACACGGCAGATTACCCGGGCCATGAATATGGTGGCCGCTTCCAGGCTGCGTGGCGCCCAGGAGAGAATGGAGAGCTTCGACCCCTATGCAACCAAGTTTTCGGAAGTTTTGGGAAATTTGGCCAGCCGGATTGAACCCGATATTCACCCTCTGCTGGTTAAAAGAGAACAGGTTTCCAAAGTGGAACTGCTCCATTTTACCGGCGACAGGGGGTTATGCGGAAGCTTCAACACCAATCTGATGACCATGGGGCAGAAGTGGCTGAAGGAGCAGCAAGCCAAAGGCATGGAATGCAGCCTGATGACCGTGGGTAAAAAGGGGCGGGACTTTTTCAAAAAGCGGTCTTTTCCCCTGACAGAGAGCCACGTCAATCTATACGGAAATGTGGAGATCTCTTTCATCAATAACATGACCAAGGCACTCATCGACCGTTACCTAAGCGAGGAGGTGGACGAGGTCTATATGATGTACAGTCGGTTTGTGAGCATGGCCAAACAGACGCCGACGCTGGTCAAGCTCATCCCGATAGAGCCCCCCCAGAGTGAGGAAGCACAAGAGACATCCGGTGCGGCCGAATACCTTTGTGAGCCTGATCCGGAATCCCTCGTGATCGAACTGCTGCCCAAGCACATCAGTGTTCAGATAATGAATGCATTTTTGCAGAATGAAACCAGTGAACACGCCGCCCGTATGGCTGCCATGGATAATGCATCCAAGAATTGTAACGAGATGATCGACAATCTGACCCTTGTCTATAACAAGGCGAGACAGGCGGCGATTACGGCTGAACTGATGGATATCGTGGGTGGTGCAGAGGCCTTGAAAGGGGCATAATGGTTTTAATAATTAAGGAGGTCTTAATTTTACAATGAATGAGGGCAAAGTAATACAGGTCATAGGTCCGGTAGTCGACGTGGAGTTCGCAGAAGGCCAACTCCCTGAGATCCTTACTGCACTTCTTATAACCAATCCAGCCATCGACGATACAGAGGACAATCTCGTTGTGGAGGTTGCCCAGCACCTGGGAGACAACGTGGTGAGATGCATTGCCATGGATGGGACCGACGGCCTCGTGAGGGGTCAGGCGGTCAAGAATACGGGCAAGCCGATTCAGATGCCCGTTGGAGATCCGGGTCTGGGTCGTGTCCTCAATGTGGTGGGAAGACCCGTTGATGGATTGGGCCCTGTTAATGCCACGGAATTCTATCCGATTCACCGCCCCGCCCCGGAATTCCAGGATCAGGACACCTCGGTGAATGTCTTGGAGACCGGTGTGAAGGTGATCGATCTTCTGGTGCCCTTTCCCAGAGGTGGAAAAATGGGTATGTTTGGCGGCGCCGGCGTGGGTAAGACCGTGGTCATGATGGAGATGATCCACAATATCGCCATGCAGCACGGGGGCATCAGCGTGTTCGCCGGTGTGGGGGAGCGGACCCGTGAGGGAAATGACCTGTATCTGGAGATGAAGGAGTCCGGGGTTTTGCCCAAGGCGGCCCTTATCTATGGGCAGATGACGGAACCGCCCGGCGCCCGCGCAAGAGTGGCACTCTCCGCCCTGACCGCGGCTGAATACTACCGGGATGAGAAGGGCCAGGACGTCTTGTTGTTCATCGATAACATCTTCCGTTTTACTCAGGCCGGCTCAGAGGTTTCAGCGTTGCTGGGTCGTATCCCCTCTGCGGTGGGGTACCAGCCTACGTTGGGTACGGACCTGGGGGCGCTTCAGGAACGGATTACCTCCACGAACAAGGGGTCGATCACCTCAGTCCAGTGCGTGTATGTACCGGCCGATGACCTGACAGACCCGGCCCCGGCCACCACCTTTGCCCACTTGGACGGTACCGTGGTGCTCTCAAGACCGTTGACCGAGCTGGGCATCTATCCGGCGGTGGATCCATTGGATTCCACTTCCCGTATCCTGGATCCCAATGTACTCGGGGAGGAGCATTACCACGTGTCACGGGAGGTTCAGCAGATCCTTCAGAAGTATAAGGACCTGCAGGACATTATCGCCATTCTGGGGATGGACGAGCTTTCCGACGAAGACAAGTTGACCGTGGCCAGGGCCCGAAGGATCCAGCGATTCCTGTCCCAGCCATTCCATGTGGCTGAAACCTTTACGGGGAGACCGGGGGCCTATGTTCCAGTGGCGGAAACCGTCCGGGGGTTCAAGGAAATCATTGAGGGCAAGCACGATGACCTGCCCGAGGCTGCCTTTTATATGGTCGGAAGCATAGATCAGGCAAAGGAAAAGGCCGAACAGATCGCTGGTGAGAACGAGTAGAGGGATTGTCCATGGGAAAACTACAACTGGAAGTGGTGACTCCGGAAAAAGTAATGGTGAGTCAGGAAGTGGATACCGTGGTGGCCCCCGGTTCCATGGGAGAATTCGGGGTGTTGGCAGGGCATGTGCCTTTCCTGTCAGGCCTCAATCCCGGAGAAATGCGGTATTCAACCGGCAGAGAAACCGAGCGCTTGGTGGTAACCGGTGGCTTTGCCGAGGTCTCTGAAAATCGTGTTTCGGTCTTGGTGGATGCGGCGGAAACG
>JAIPDZ010000245.1 GCA_021737425.1 Deltaproteobacteria bacterium | reverse complement strand
CACACATCCGCCGTACGGAAGATGGGGGCGCCGGGGTCGGTGGAGATGGCCACAATAAAGCCGGAACCCTGCATGCCCACCCGGTGGGGATACGCGCCCGAAATCCCGCAGGCCACATACAGTCTGGGCCGTACCGTGGCCCCGGTCAGCCCCACCTGTCTTGGGTATTCCAGCCATCCCGCGTCGCATACGGGCCTGGACCCGGCCACTGCGGATTTGGGGAATAATGCGGCGAGTTGTCTTACCAGGTCCAGGTTTTCCGGGCTGCCCACGCCCCGGCCCGCAGCCACAATGACCTCCGCCTCCTGGAGGCCCGCGTCCTCCTGATCCCTGTGCTTGATCCCCAGGGGCCGGGTCCGCCCGCACGTGGCATCGGATTCATATATTTGGATGGGATTGGACGGCAGATCTTGGGACTCAGGGGCCTGGAATGCTCCGGGCTGGACCAGCAGCACCGTGGTGGGGGTGACCGGGGCCACATCCATGGAAATCTTTCCGGCATAGGCGGCCCGGGAAAAACACCCACCGTCCTTGTCCCCGCAAAACGCGCTGACCCCGGTGATGCATCCTGCATGGAGGCGGGCCGCAAGCCCGGGGCCGAAGTCCAGTCCCTGCGGGGTCTGGGGGATGAGGATAAACCTCGGGGTAAGCCGGGGGAGCGTTTCTGTCAGCACGGACCGGTAGATCTCCGCACTGTAATGCTCCGCATGAGGGGTCTTTACTGCCAACACGGCCTCGCCGGTACGGCGGGCCATTTCCTGAGCCGGTTTTTGGGGGTCCCTCCCCACCACCACCAACTTGACCGCACAGGGCCAAACCTGCCGGATCTCCCGGGCCAGGCCCAGCAGTTCATAGGTAACCGGGGCCACCTTGTTTTGCGCCTGTTCCGCAACAATGACCATAGAGGGGTCCATCATCTTTGCCCCCGCATCAGGCCCTGTTGTTGCAGGATCTCCAGCAACTGAACCGCCTTTTCCCTGGGGTCGCCCTTCAGGCACGACCCGGCCCTCGATTTTTGCGGATAGTGTATCCCCAGGACGGTCTCCCGCGCTTCTACAGGGGGGAGAGCGCTCCCCGCAATGACCGTCGCCTTTTGGGCCTTGGCCCGCATCAGGTTGGAGAGGGTGGGATAGCGGGGCTGGTTCATGCCCGTCTGCACGGTCAACAGGGCGGGCAGGTCCAGCTCCAAACAGTCCCTCCGGCCGCTTTCCATTTCCCGCTCCACGTACACGCTGTCCCCTTTCCCGTCAATGGTTTCACAGATGACCGAGGTGGCACAGGGGATCCTCAGATATTCGGCCAGCAGCGGCCCCACCTGCCCCTGCATGTCGTCCTCGGCCATGACCCCGGCCAGGATCAGGTCATAGCCCCGGTCCCGGGCATAGGACCCTATCCAGGCGGCCACTTGCCAGGGACCCAGGGGGTCTTCATCGGGCACACGCACATGCACCCCGGTGTCGGCCCCCATGCCCATGGCCCGCTCCAGGACCTGGGCCGCCCGGTCCGGACCTACGGTGATCACGTCCACCACGGTCCCGTGCCGGCGGTCCCTGATCACCAGGGCCTCCTCCATTGCAAACTCATCCGCATGGTTCATCCAGTAGGACCCCTCGGCCATCACCTGCCCACTCTCTTCCTCAATCCGCACGCTCGCGCCCGAATCCAGGACCTGTTTGATGCACACCAGGATGTTCATGACCCCCTGCCCGCTTTTGGTATGGGTTTTTCCTCTCTTGGTATCAGCATACCGCAGGCCGCTACCGGTTTCAAGCTAAAAAACCGAACGATCGCTCGATTTTTCTTGACATCCCTGCCGCCTCTCTTTAAAAAAACAGTATGCGGAAGCCCCTCGCCGAAATTCGGCTGCGGCCAAGGGTTTCAGCATTCGGCAGATACCCTACTGACACCTGACACCTACTAATATGCAACAAGTCGTTCAGATGGCAAACCCACTGAACTCTGAGCTGGTCCAGAGGACCAGGGTTTCTGGATCGGACTAACCGCCACCCGGGAATAAGGAGCAAAACCCATGGACTTTACCGTATCTGAAAGACTCAAGACCATCCTGGAGATGATCAAGGAGTTTGTGGACCGGGAACTCATCCCCATGGAGCCGGAGTTCGCGGCCAGGGGATTTGCGGCCATGCTCCCCGAGATTGAAGAGAAGCGGAACCTGGTGCGACGCATGGAGCTGTGGGCCCCCCTTCATCCAACCGAGTACGGGGGCATGGGCCTGGGGCTCATGGAATACGCCCTGGTGGCCGAGGCCCTGGGCGGCACCCCCCTGGGCCTGTATGTGTTCGGGTCCCAGGCCCCGGATGCGGGCAACATCGAGATTTTGCACAAGTACGGGACCCGGGAACAAAAGGAGACCTATTGCAGGCCCAACGTGGAGGGAAAGATCCGGAGCTGCTTTTCCATGAGCGAGGTGGAGGTGGCCGGGTCCAACCCCACCTGGCTCCTGACCACGGCCGTAAAGGACGGCGATGATTACGTGATCAACGGCCACAAGTGGTACACCACCGGGGCCGAGGGATCCGCCTTTGCCATTGTCATGGCCGAGACCAACCCGGAGGCCCCCTCCCGGCACCTGCGGGCCAGCATGATCATCGTGCCCACAGACACCCCGGGGTTCAACCTCATCCGCAACATCCCGGTCATGGGCCACACCGGAGAGGGGTGGACCAGCCATGCGGAGATCCGTTACGAGAATTGCCGGGTCCCTCAAAAGAACCTCCTGGGCGGCGAGGGCAAGGGGTTTGTCATGGCCCAGGAGCGCCTGGGTCCCGGACGCATCCACCACTGCATGCGCTGGATCGGCATCTGCAACCGCTGTTTCGACCTCATGTGCACCCACGCCCTTACCCGGCGGCGCACGCCCACCCAGGTTCTGGCCGATTCCGACATCATCAAGACCTATATCGCGGACAGCGCCGCCGACATCCTGGCGGCCCGGCTCATGGTGCTCAATACGGCCTGGACCATTGAAAATCACGGCGTCAAGGCGGCCATGAAGGACATCTCCCTCATCAAGTTTCATGTGGCCAATGTGATGCAGAAGGTGGTGGACCGGGCCCTCCAGGTGCACGGCGGCCTGGGCATGACCGACGACACGCCCATTGCCATGTATTTCCGGGGGGAGCGGGCCGCCCGTATCTATGACGGGGTGGACGAGGTCCACAAGATCTCGGTGGCCAAGCGGATTCTGCGCGAATACCAGGGCCGGGATATGACCTAACGGATGGAAGGCCCATGAACCATCTGATCCGTTTCAAGGCGTTTCAACAGCAGGTGACCCTGTCCCGCCGGGAGATCTGCCGGGAGGTGTTCACTCACCACAAAAAGAACATTACCATAAAAAGGGAAAAGACCTTAGACAAGAACCTCCTGCGCATCTTTGACGCGGCCCTTACGATCAGCAACCGCAAGGGCTTCAAGGCCATGAGCATGCGGGATCTGAGCCGGGAAACCGGGCTGAGCATGGGGGGGCTCTACGCCTATTTCTCCGGCAAGGAGGATCTGCTGGAGATGCTCCTTCGCACCGGCCGCACCACCATCCAGCGCATCCTGAGCGCGCATGTGGACCCGGTCCTTCATCCGGTGTCCAAACTGAGGGTGGCCGTCCAGACCCACATCTTTTTAAGCGAGGTCCTGCAGCCCTGGTTTTACTTCTCCTACATGGAGGCCCGTCACCTGGCGCCGGCCCACAAGGCCGAGGCCAAGGCCGGTGAGCTGGGGACCGAAAAGCTGTTTCAGGACATTCTTGAACAGGGCCGGTCCAAGGGCCTGTTTGAGGTCTTGGACAGCCTGCTCACCGCATCGGTGATCAAGGCCATGGTCCAGGACTGGTATGTCAAACGCTGGAAATACGCCAAACGAAACGTGGGCGTGGATCAGTACGCCTCGTTTGTGATCTCGTGTGTGGAGAGGCTCTGCCTTGCCCAATCTGAGCGCCAAGCCCATGCTGAGCTTTATGCCGGCGCATCCGGAACGATGGTGGAGTGAACAGGTTCACCGCGAAGCCGCCGCGGTTAACTACGCTGTCGCTGTCACTCCGTGAAGTTAACAGGGCAGGCAAAGGACACGAAGAAGGGATTTTTGGACGAACACCCCCAACAGGGAACGGACCGGAGGCAGCTCATGGCTTTTTTAGATGAAGCGACCGTGGTGAGACAAGGGGAAGATCTGGATCCGCAGAAAGTGGCGGGCTTTTTGAAAAGCGTCGTTCCGGGATTGAGCGGGGACCTGGTCATCCGCCAGTTCCCCAGCGGATATTCCAACCTCACCTACCTCCTCACCATGGGGGACCAAGAGTGGGTCCTCAGGCGGCCCCCCATGGGCACCAAGGCCAGGACCGCCCACGACATGGCCCGCGAGTACCGGATTCTCAAGGCCCTGGTCCCGGTCTTTGCGTACTGTCCCCACCCCCTGGCCTATACCGAAGATCCGGCGATCATGGGATGCCCGTTCTATATCATGGAACGGCTGAACGGCATCATCCTCAGGAAGGACCTCCCGCCGGGATTCTCCTTTACGCCCCAGCAGGCCCGGCGACTGTGTGAGCACCTGGTGGACGTGCACGTGAACCTTCACCACATTGATTATAAGGCCATCGGCCTGGAAAATTTCGGCAAACCCCGGGGGTACGTGAGGCGGCAGGTGGAGGGGTGGAGCGCCCGGTACCGGGCGGCCAGAACCGACGACGCCCCCGACTTTGAAGCGGTCATGGCCTGGCTCCTGAAACACATGCCCCCGGACACAAAGGCCCCCACCATTGTCCATAACGATTACAAGCTGGACAACTGCGTCCTGGACCCTGCTGATCCCTCCGCCATCATCGGCGTCCTGGACTGGGAAATGACCACCCTCGGGGATCCGCTCATGGACCTGGGCAATTCCCTGGCCTACTGGGTGGAACAAAATGACCCCCCTGACATGCACCGGATCCGGACCATGCCCACCCATATGAAGGGCGCCCTGACCCGGCAGGAAATCGTCCAACGCTATGCTGAAAAATCGGGCCGGTCCATCTCAGACTTTGACTTTTATTCGGTCTTTGGCCTGTTTCGGCTGGCCGTGATCGCCCAGCAGATCTACTACCGCTATTACCACGGCCAGACCCGAGATGAGCGCTTCAAAGGACTGGTGGGGGTGGTCCATGTGCTGGAAAAGCGGGCCCGCAACCTTGTTTCAGAGGCCTAAACGGTTACTGATGTTCATGCTCCAGGCACTTCCGGAGGGTCTCCAGGATCCGCCGGTGCGTTTCGGAAGGCAGTTTCTCCTGTGAGGCCTGTTCGCAAAACTGCCGCATCTGTTTAAGGGAGTGGAAACAGGCCCGGCACTGGGGACACTCCTTCAGATGATCTTCGATCTTGCGGCACTCTTCCGGACTCAACTCGCCGTCCAGATAATCGGATATCCGCTCGAAATTCTCTTGGTAGTCATCCGTCATCGGGCTCCCCGTTCCTTGTAGGCGTTTGATATCTTATCCCTCAAAAACCGGCGGGCCCGGTGCAACCGGGTCTTGGCCGATTCTACGGAGATGTCCAGGATGTCTGCGGTCTCCTTGGTGCTGAACCCCTCGATGTCTCTCAGGTTGAACACCAGCCGGTTCTTGTGGGGAAGGGCCTGAATGGCGGTGTCCATAATCTGTTTCAATTCACCGCCCATGACCGCATCGGAGGGATCATTGGACCGATCCGGAATATCATAGGGGGCGTCCCCGTCCCCATTGCCGGGAAAGGCGTCCAGGGAGAGTTCGTGATCCGGTTCACATTTCTTTTTGCGTCGTTTCTTGATGCATGCGGATGCGGCAATTTTAAACAGCCAGTTCCTGAGCTTGGTCTCCTGTCGGAACCCGTCCAAGTACCGAAAGGCGTTTAAAAAGGTCTCCTGTACGATATCCTCGGCATCCTGGAGTTGTCCGCACATCTTGAGCCCAAAGGTAAAAATGCGGTTTTCGTACCGACTCACGATCTGTTCCATGGCCTCCATGGACCCGGCCTTGAACTGTTCGATCAACTCGGCGTCTGTCATCTCCGCGAGGTTCCCGGCTGCGGGCTGGTGTGTTGGCGTGGGCATTTGATCACTTTAATCCATTTGCCGCACGAGGGTCAAGCGGGGATGAACCGCCGGCCATGTTTTCCTTCCCCCATCCCGAGGAAGCGAACCGGCCCACCACCAGGCTCCCCAAGAGGAGTTGAAGGGGGTGATACATCATGAGGGGGACAATGATCAAAGAGAGATCCATGCGGGTGGAGGCGAATATGGCCGTGGCCATGGGAACCCCGGTGGAAAGGGCCTTCTGGGTGCTGGAGAAGAAAAAGGCGATGCCGTCCTCCCGGCTGAACCGGGCCAGTTTCCGGCATAGGCCGCCGGCCGACATGACCAGGAGCAGTAAAATGAGGGTGGAAACAAACGTCAGACCGATCTCCCACAGGCCCAGGCCCTGCCAGGTATGGCGTTTCACGGAATTGCAGAACGCGGCAAACACAATGAACAAAATCAGTCCCATGCTGATATTGGACATGATCTTTTTTTTGCGATCCGCCCACGCCCGGACCCCCTGCCGGATCCCCTGGCCGATCAAAAAAGGGAGGAGCACGATGAGGGCAATTTTGAGGATCAGGGCGCCCACCGGGGGCAATGCCACCTGGGCCTGGATCTGCCAGGAGATCCAGATGGGCACCAGGAACACGGCCAGGATATTGGAGGTGGATGAATTGAACAGGGCCACCGAGGTGGCGCCCCCGG
>JAIPDZ010000009.1 GCA_021737425.1 Deltaproteobacteria bacterium | reverse complement strand
GATGTACGAAACCCTTAAAAAGCGGTTCGTATCCACTCACCCCATGTTCGGTCCCACGTTTGCGGATATCCGAAACCTGAGGCATGAAAATGCGATCATCATCAGTGAGTCCGACCAAGAAGGGAAGGCCTTTTTCCGGGAATTTTACGGCGCACTGGACCTGAGTATTTATGAATATACATTCGAAGCACATGACCAGACCGTTGCCTACTCCCTGTCCACTCCGTTTTCCTCATCCATGGTATTTGCCGCCTGTATGAAGCAGCAGGACGCGCCGGGGACCACATTCAAGCGGCATTTGGAAATCGCCAAGGGGCTCCTTTCCGAAGACGACCATCTGTTGACGGAAATCATGTTCAACCCCCATGCGGTGAGGCAGATTGAGGAAATCAATTCCCGTCTCTCCTATCTGACGCACATTATCAGGGCCAGGGACTCTGAGGAGATGCAAAAATTTCTGAACCGATTGAGGGCAAATATCGGTTTAAAAAGGGAGGTGCAATGATCTGTGTTTCCATCATAGGGAAAGACACCGGCGAAGTCCTAAAAAAGGCGGCCAGGGCCGAGGCCTTGGCCGACATGTTGGAGATCCGTTTGGACCTCATGGATCGCTTTTGTCTGCCCCATATTATTGGGCAGGTAAAAAAGCCGGTGATCGCCACCTACCGCTCTGTCAAGGAAACGGGAAAAGGGTCGGCAGACTATGCCACCACCCTTCGCTATCTTAAAGACGCGGTTCACGCAGGCGCGGATTATGTGGATGTGGAATATCAAATCCCCCCTGGATTTCGAGATCAACTCACGCAAAATCGACGGCAATCCAAGATCATTATGTCCTGCCACCTGCCCGGCGGGACCCCTCCGTTGCATACATTGGAGCGGTACCTCCAAAACATGGCCGGTACAGGGGCGGATATTGTAAAAATCGTACCCCTGGCCACAAAAATGGAGGACAACCTGCGAGTGATGCAGCTGATTTTAAAAGCAAAGGAAATGGGCGTTGAGATTATTGCATTTTGCATGGGGCCTTTCGGTTTGATCAGCCGGATCGCATCACCCATTTTAGGCGGGTACCTCGCCTTTGCCTCGCTGGATGAGGGGGAAGAAACCGGGTCCGGGCAGTTGCCAGCCCTGGAAATGAAGGAAATATGGGAGACCCTCAATAAATGCGCATAGATCCAAAAACAGCGGTGTACGGCATTGTCGGTTACCCGCTGGCCCATACCCAGAGCCCAGCCATGCACAATGCCGCTTTTTTGCGGACCCATATGAACGCCGTATATCTGGCATTTGAGACTCGGGATATTGATGGATGTCTTCAGGGCATGAGAGGGCTGGGAATAAAAGGGTTGAGCATTACCATTCCCCATAAATCCACGGTCATTCCCCTGCTGGACAAGGTGGACGATCTGGCCCTCAACATAGGGGCGGTGAACACCATTGTAAACCAGGAAGGATCCCTGGTGGGGTACAATACGGACGCCACGGGCGCCCTGATGGCACTGACGGAAAAGATAGATCCTGCGGGCAGGAACTGTCTCCTCATTGGGGCCGGGGGCGCGGCCCGGGCCATCGGCTTTGCATTAACGCAACAAGAAGCTCGCCTGAGCATCACCAACCGCTCTGTGGCGAGGGGAGAGCTCCTGGCCCGTGCCCTTACGTGCCCATTCATTCCCCTGGAGCGAGTGAAAGCGGTACACCCGGAGATTTTAATCCATGCCACTTCCGTGGGCATGTATCCCAGGGAGGAGGAGTGCGTGGTCACACCAGCTATTTTTCAAAAGGAAATGGTGGTCATGGACGCGATCTATAACCCGCTCAACACCCGGTTCCTGAGACTTGCGGCGAAACAGGGGTGCACCACCATCAGCGGTCTCGGGATGTTCATCTATCAGGGCGCCGAACAATTCAGGTTGTGGACGGGTCTTACGGCCCCGGTTATTACCATGAAAAAGGCAGTGGAACAGGTACTCGGGAGTCTCCCATGAAAGAAATTCACCCCAAAACACCCATTGACGCAAGAGTCAAAATGCCGGGGTCCAAGAGCCTGGTGCATCGAACCCTGATCGCGGCCGGCCTGGCCGGGGGAGAAAGCCGCCTGTCCGGGTTTTTGAACTGTGAAGACACCCTCTATACCGTGAGTGCCCTCAGAGAACTGGGGGTCCGGATCGGGTCCACAGGCGGAGAGGTCACTGTATCAGGCACAGGCGGAAGATTTCCCCGCATACCCGGTCTCCGGAAGGTCTTTGTGGGGAATTCGGGAACCTCTTTTCGGCTGCTCCTCTCCACCGCCGCCCTCGCCCATGGCCACTACATGTTCACGGGGGAGCCCCGGATGCTGGAGCGGCCGGTGGGCGGATTGGTGCGTGCATTGAAGGCATTGGGCGTTGATGCCTGGTGTACGGGAAAGGATGGGGTTCCCCCGGTCCAGGTCAGGGCAGAGGGGGTTCGGGGAGGAAAGGTGCGCCTGGAAGGAGGAACCAGCAGCCAATACATCTCTTCTTTGTTGCTCGCCGCCCCATATATGGAAAGAGGGCTGGAGCTCGAGCTTGTGGGCGGACTGGTGTCCAAGGGCTACGTGGATCTCACCGTGGAGGTGATGACCCAATTCGGGGTGGATGTCCTCAGGGATGGATACGGCTATTTCAGGGTACGGCCCCACCAGACCTATGGTCCCCGTCACTTCACGATTGAAGGGGATGTCTCCAGCGCTTCATACTTGTGGGCTGCCGCCGCAGTCACCGGCGGAAGCGTTACTACGGAGAATGTATACCCCTTTGCCACCCGGCAGGGAGATATTGACTTCCTCACAATTCTTGCCCAAATGGGGTGCAGGATAGACAAACAGGAGGATCATGTGACCGTCACCGGGAGGGGGATTACGGGTATTGAGGCCGATATGGGCGACATGCCCGACATGGTTCCTACACTGGCCGCCCTCTCTCTCTTTGCACATGGCAAAACCACCATTCGGAACGTCCCTCAGCTGAGACACAAGGAGAGCGACCGTCTCAAAACCATGGCCCGAGAACTAAGCAGACTGGGGGGCCGGGTGGTGGAACTGCCGGACGGCCTTGTCATCCATGGCCTTCACAGACTCAAGGGGGGCGTCATCAACCCCCATAATGATCATCGGATCGCCATGAGCCTGGCCGTCGTGGGCCTGAGGGTTCCAGGGATCACCATAGAGGGGGCAAATTGTGTGAGGAAATCTTTTCCCCATTTCTGGGAGGTGTGGGACTCCCTTTGATGCCGTGGTTTCCTCTCCCACATGAGATTTTGCCCTTGATTACCACATGGGGTTTGCCTACAGTGAACCGGAGCAAGACCCATGGGACCATTCCCCCAATGCCTGGCAATACCTTGAAATAAGACGAGGACGCAACTGGGGGCAACCCATATGAAACTCAGGAGGTAAGGAATGCCCACCGGCGCATGCGGCATCAACTGCGGGGTCTGCAAACTGCACCTGCTTGGACTGTGTGGCAGTTGTGGCCCGGGCAGGAGCAGGGAAGCACAAAAAAAGCTTGAGGCCCAAAAGGCCCTTTTCGGGGGCACCTGTACCATCCTGGCCTGTGCGGCCATGAACCGTATCGGCTACTGCCTACGGGACTGCCCTGCGTTTCCGTGTGAGAACTTCCGTCAAGGACCCTACCCTTACAGCCAGGGCTTCTTGGCCATGCAGGAAAGGCGCCTGGAGGGCGGTCCCCCGCCTTTGGACCACAATAATCGACTGATTCGGGTCCCGCCCGAATATTGGGAGGCCTTACGGAAAAGGGATCAGACCACGCTTTTGAATCTGACCCTGTTTACGCCCCACCCGTCAGGGGGGATGGTCTTTCGATTCCTAAGGGAAGAGATCCTGGTGGACGTGGAAAACCGCTGTCTGAATAAAATGGGGGAGGGGACCTGGCAGAAGGTGGACGACCCCCTCCTGGAACTGATCACCCTCCTCTATCTCAATCATGTAAAGGCGGTTTATCCCCTGGGAAAGGATATGGTGGGCCCGGACGATCTCAAACAGGCCCATTATTTTAAGGGTCCGCATGCACTCCAGCTGGGCCCCCTGGTTCAAACATACGCCCATGACCTGGACGGATTTGATGCAGCGGCGGCCTACCTGGGGGGAACGCCCGTGGACATGGCCGACCGGGCCTATCGTTTCCTTCCTTTCCCCAGGGTCCCCCTTTACTATCTGTTGTGGCAGGGGGATGAGGAATTCGATCCCAGGATGTCCGTGCTTTTCGATCGATCCATTGAAGAAACCTTTTCTGGATCCGGGATCTGGGGCCTGGTGACCCTGGTCTCTTTTGCCCTATTGAAGGGCCCCCGCAGGAAGCTGTGAGAAAAGGAGACGCCCATGCCTGAAGGGATAACCCGCTCAGTCTTGGACAAATTTGGGCGGGAGTTGAGACTGACCTTTAATACGTAAGGAATCCAGCACCATCAGGGTGACTGTACCATGGGCCAGCAGCTTGCCCTGACCATCTACAACCGAGGCCTCACTCAAGCAGATCCGGCTGCCGCACTTGATGCATTTGCCGGTGGCGAGAAAGCGGCCGCTTTGGGCCGGGGCCAGATAGTTGAGCTTCATCTCCACGGTGGTCAACCCCTGGGATCCCTCCTGTTGTGTGTAGGCGGCCCAGAACCCGGCCGCATCCACCAGGGAGGCGTATACACCGCCGTGGACAATGCCGTACGGCTGCAGGTGCTTTTCCTGAACATCCACCTCCAAATGAGACCTGCCCGGCTCAAGTTCCGAAATCTTCATGGACAGAAGCTCAAAATAGGGGCAGGTATTCACCTGTTTGAAAATGGCGGACACATGGGCCGGATTCAGTTTTTTCATCCTTTGTAACAGTTTAGGCCTCTGAAATGGGGGTACAGGCCATGAGGGGGTCGTTATTTCGATACGCTAAGTTCATACCATCCTTATTTATGCCCGGATCAACGGGCTGCCTCGGTTTTGAAGTGATGATAGGATGTAGATATCAGATTCCCTGCCAAGGATCAATAGAAATTCCCGTACACCATGACCACATCCATAGGGCAAGGGTTTCTACAACCAGCTGAAAAAGAAGTCTTGACGCCAGCATCCATCATGATACCTTCTTGATCTGCACCTCGGCCTCCTGGGGCAACCCCCCATCGAATCCCGAGGTCTGTATGTTATGGAATATGGTATGGAAGCCGTATACGACCATTATTGAGGCAAAAAGGAGAAACCACTTATGAATGACATGAAAACACCGGATAAAGAACCGCTTCCCGGAAGGATGGAGGCATTGAGAGATCTTCCGGCAGAGGTCATGAAAGGGCTTACCAAAGAAGAAATCCGGGCCTTCTTGTTCAAGGAGGTGTGGCCCGATTCCCTTCAGGAAAAACTGAAGGATTACCTGGAGCAGGCGTAAAAGGGGACCTTTAGGCCCGGTTGTTGTTGACTTCCGTACCCGAAACTCATATAGGGGGGTTGAAAAAATGCGCTGAGAGAGAAAAGACTCATGGAAGATACTCAGAACCACAAGGATTACAGAAACATAGATATCGATCAGGTGGGGGTAAAAGGGATTCGATACCCGATTACCGTACTGGACAGGGACATGGGGAGGCAGCAGACCGTGGCCAAGATCAACATGTATGTGAATCTCCCCCGGTATTACAAGGGCACTCATATGAGTCGCTTTGTGGAGATCCTCAACGAGCACAGCCGCCGCATATCGCTTCAAAATTTCACCGAAATCCTGGAGGAGATGAAACGCAGGCTGAATGCGGAAAGCGCCCATATGGAAATCACCTTTCCCTATTTTATCAAGAAGTCGGCCCCGGTAACCGGCATCGAAGGCCTCATGGAGTACCAGTGCACGTTTAAGGGTTCTCTGAATAACGGCAGCGACCTTTTAATCGTGATCCGGGTCCCCATTTCCACCCTGTGCCCCTGCTCCAAAGAGATCAGTGATTTCGGGGCCCACAATCAGCGGGGAGAGGTCCGTCTCCAGGTCAGGTTTCAACGGTTCGTCTGGATAGAGGACCTCATCAAGCTGGTGGAGTCGTCTGCCTCCACGGAAGTCTATTCGGTTTTGAAACGGGAAGATGAAAAATTTGTCACGGAAAAGGCCTTTGAAAACCCCATGTTTGTGGAGGACGTGGTGAGGGAGATTGCTGTCCAATTGGGAGCGGATCCCAACATCACCTGGTTCGCGGTGGAGGCGGAGAATTTTGAGTCCATTCATAACCATAACGCCTATGCCTATGTTGAAAAGCATCTGCATCACAGCGGTTGATTCTTGGGCCTTAAGAGCACCCTAAGGAGGAACAATGGCTGACGATCTGAAAAAGATGTATCGCACCCTCATGGACGACCACTTCCCGTCTGAGATGACCATTTCCTTTGGGGATACGGTTCTGGCGTACCGAAAAAGGAGGTGGAAGATCCAGGATGCCGAGAGCGGGGACTTGGTGGAAAAGGGACTTCGGTACGGAGAGAACCCGGGCCAGGAAGCGGCCCTTTATGAACTCGTCAACGGGAACCTGGTCCTGGGGGACTGCCAGTTTATCGGACCTGACAAGGGACTGGTGGCTGCGATTACGGAAGCGGACATGCTCCAAAGCGGAAAGCACCCTGGAAAGATCAATCTGACGGATGTAGACAATGCCCTCAACATCATGAAATACCTCACCGCGGGCCCCGGGGTGGTAATTGTCAAGCACAACAATCCCTGCGGCGTCGCCTATGGGAACTCCCTGGCAGATGCCTACCAAAAGGCCAACACCGCGGACAGGATTGCTGCATTCGGCGGATGTGCGCTGTTCAATCAGGCCATGGACACGGATACGGCCAGGGGGGTATCGGAAAACTATCTCGAGGTGGTGGCCGCACCGGATTTTGAAACCGGAACCGTGGACATTTTATCCAAGCGTCCCAACCTGAGGATTATTCGTATCCCCCGTATGGACAGGCTCTCTGAATACACCGCCCTGCGGTTTGTGGACTTTAAGAGCCTTATGGACGGCGGGATTATTGTGCAGCAGTCCCCCCTCAACCGGATCAGATCCAGTGAGGATTTCACCCTGGCCAGCACCCGATATCAGGGCCGGACCTATACCATTGAACGAGAGCCCACACCGGATGAATATGCGGATATGCTGTTCGGATGGCAGGTGGAGCAGGGGGTTACCTCCAATTCGGTGTTGTATGTCAAAAACGGCGTCACCGTGGGGATCGGCACCGGGGAGCAGGACCGGGTGGGAGTGGCGGAGATCGCCGTCCACAAGGCCTATACCAAACATGCGGATGCCATCTGTTATAAACGGCATCACACCTCCTTTAAAGAACTGGAACTGGCGGTGGCGCGGGGAGAAAAGCAAAAGGCCCTGATGGAGGAGATTCACCAGGAGACAACCGATCAAAAGGGCGGACTCATGGGCGCCACCATGATCTCGGATGCCTTTTTTCCCTTCAGGGACGGCGTGGACGTGGGGATCAGGGAGGGGATACGGGCCATTGTCCAGCCCGGGGGATCCCTCAGGGACTTTGAGGTCATTGAGGCCTGTAATGAGGCCGATCCCCGAATCACCATGGTCTTTACAGGCCAGCGATCATTCAAGCATTAGTCAGATAGGCCTTTAACCCAAAGCGGGCGGGAATTACGCGTACCGCCGGATGGACGGGAGTCAACATACCATGTACAGTGCCAGTGATCTCAGAAAGGGATTGAAAATCCAATTGGAGGATGAGCCCTATGTGGTGGTGGATTTTCAATTCTCCAAACCGGGCAAGGGACAAGCCCTGTACCGGTGTAAATTGAAGAATATGATTACCGGGGTCATCATCTCTCCCACATACCGGTCCGGGGACACCTTTCAACCGGCCGATTTAGAGGAACGCCGCATGCAGTATCTCTACAACCAGGAAGATGAATTCTGGTTTATGGATACGGAAACCTACGAGCAATCCATGCTCACTGGGGATCAGGTGGGCGGGGCCAAAGAGCTCATGACCGACAACTTGGAAGTGGATATCCTTTTCTTCGGTGACCGGCCCATAGGGATCACCCTCCCCAATTTCGTGGATCTGACGGTGGCCAAGGCCGATCCTTGGGTCAAAGGGGATTCAGTGGCCGGAGATACCAAACCGGTCACCCTGGAGACCGGATATGTGCTCCGGGTCCCCCCCTTTATCGAGGAGGGAGAGAAGATCACCGTGGACACCCGCACCGGGGAGTATGTGACCCGGGTCAAAGAATAGATTTTGTCCGGATTTGGTTCGGATGCCGTTTCGCCTCCCCTTCCGGCGTCAAGCCCCCCCTTGACGGCCCGTAAACCGGCCCTGATGTTCCGGGCCGCACTGATGGGCGCCATACGGTCATTTTTCTCGGGCAGGGGCTATCTTGAAGTGGACACGCCCCATCTCCTCCCCACCCTGGCCCCTGAAATTCATATCCGGTCCATAGCGGCCGAAGGCGGTTTCCTGCAGACCTCCCCTGAATTGTGCATGAAGCGGCTTTTGGCAGCGGATTACGGCAATATTTTCCAGATATGCCATGCCTTTCGAAAAAACGAGCGGGGGGACCTCCACCTCCCCGAGTTTTCCCTTCTGGAGTGGTACCACACCCATGCGGATTACACCCATTTGATGACGGAGTGTGAGGACCTCCTCAGATACCTCTCCCACCGGCTCAACCGGGGAGATACCATTCGGTACCAGGGCAGGGATATCGCGCTCCAGGGCCCCTGGGAGCGACTGTCGGTGGAAACCGCATTTCATCGTTACGCCCCTGTGTCCGTCCAAAAGGCCCTGGAAGCCGATTGCTTCGATGAAATGCTGGTCCGGCACATTGAGCCCCATCTCGGGGTCAGAAGGCCCACCATCCTTTACGATTATCCGGCACCCCTGGCCGCCCTGGCCCGATTAAAACCGGACAATCCTGCCCTGGCTGAGCGATTTGAGTTGTATGTGGCCGGGATCGAATTGGCCAACGGCTTTTCTGAATTGATTGATCCGGTGGAGCAACGCCAGCGGTTTGAGCGGGAATCGGCAAAGATGTGCGATGCAGGCATGACCCCCTATCCCATGCCGGAAGAATTCCTGAGCGTCCTGGGACACATGCCCGAGACCGCGGGCATCGCCCTGGGGGTGGACAGGCTGGCCATGGTCTTATGGGGGACGGATAGGATCGATGATGTGGCGGCCTTTACCCCGGAAGCCCTATAATCCATACTTGATTACGTCCGCAATTTACGGTAAAAGGGATGGGTGAGATGATATTATTGAAGAACCCGAGGGCAAACAAATCAACTGTACTGGAATCATGGAAGCTTCAACCCACACCACGACCCAAAGTGCGGTCATCCCCAGGACCGCCCCTTCAAAACCCAAGCACACTGCGTGTGTTGCCTGTGGCACCCCAGACCTAAAACCCGGGAGACGATACTGCTCCAAAGAATGCCGCCGGCACATCAACTGGGTCCTTTCCCTTTCCAAGGGATTGCTCAAGGCCCTCAACGCCAGATACGCCGCCTTTTCTTTCACCAGCGAGGAGGTGATCCTGGACGTATTTCCGATATGGTCCAAAAAGGTGTCCAGGTTCGTGTGGAGACGGGGGCAGGGGAATAAGCCGGCGGATGATTTGAAAGAACTGGTCCTGCAGTTCGGCACCCAATGGCATACCCTGGTGAACCATAACCGGTCCAGAAGCTATGCCTCGCTCTGCCTGGCCACCCAGAACCATAGGAGGGATATCCATCCCAACGTGCTCAAGCCGGATAGGACATCGCGACCCAGGCTCTCCAAATCGGAAACCGGCAGTCTCAGGGCGCTTCAGTTAAAAAGGTCTGATCTGCAATGCGAGGGATGTAAAATCAAAATAAAGGCCGCGTACAAAAAAATGGCCAAAGTCCACCACCCGGATGCAGGCGGAGATGAAGAAAAATTCAAAAAACTGAAAGACGCCCACGAACAGATGCTCTTGTGGGCGGAAAACCCCCAGTATACCTCACGAAAGGCGCTCGAGGACTGCTGGTCCTATGATGGAGCCACCAGCCGGTGGGCGCCCCCGTTGTAGGAGCAAGGAGAAGACACCCATGTTCATGTCCGTCATCCAAAAAAGAAGGAGTATTCGAAGATATCAGAAAAGGGCCCTTCCCCCGGATCAGGTGAATCAATTGGTGGAGGCCGCCCTCCGGGCCCCTTCGTCCATGGGGACCAATCCCTGGGAATTCATCGTGGTCACGGATCCGAAAGTGCTGGGCCAATTGTCCCGGGCCAAACCCCATGGGGCCACCTTCCTCAAAGACGCGCCTTTAGGCATTGTGGTCTGTGCCAATCCGGAAAAGAGCCAGGTATGGATTGAGGACTGTGCCATTGCCGCCATCTTTATTCACCTCGCTGCCCAGGCCCAGGGGCTTGGCAGTTGCTGGATACAGATCCGGGAGCGGATGCATGATGAGACCCGCTCTGCAGAGGCCTATGTGGCGGAAATCCTGGGAATCCCGGACCCCGTGAAGGTAGAGGCCATTGTGGCCGCCGGTTATCCGGAGGAGGAAAAACCGCCTCATCCGCGGGAGACGCTTCCATATGAAAAGGTTTATGAGGGGACCTATGGGGCGCCCTTTCGCCCCTGGGCCTAGGTCTTTTTACCGGGGCCCTGATGTTTGGATTTGGCCTGCGCCAGTCGATTCAACCGCCGTTTAATTTCCCCCTCCTCCCCTCGCCCGGTGGGTCGGTAAAAGACGCGATCTTTCACATTTTCCGGCAGATATTCCTGCCTTACCCAGGCACCCGCATAATTGTGGGGGTAGCGATACCCCCGGCTGTATCCCAGGCGTTTCATCAACCCGGTGGGGGCATTGCGGATGTGCAGGGGCACGGGCAGCGCTCCAGAGCGTTCAATCTCCGATTTCACCGCCTTTTCCGTTAGGTAAAGGGCATTGCTTTTGGGTGCTGCGGCGAGATAGACCGCGGCCTCGGCCAGGGCCAGCTCCGCCTCCGGGGGACCGACCTTCTCCCATGCCTCAAAGGCGGCCAAGGCCACCTGGAGGGCCATGGGATCGGCAAGGCCCACGTCTTCGGAGGCAAACCGGATCATTCTCCGACAGATAAAAAGCGGGTCTTCACCGGCCATGAGCATGCGGTAAAGCCAGTATACCGAGGCCTGGGCATCACTCCCCCTGAGGCTCTTGTGGAAGGCTGAAATGGTATCATAATGCGCTTCGCCATCCTTGTCATGGGGCAGGGCCCGTTTGTTCAGGGCGTTCTCCACGGTGCTCAGATCCAATGGCACAGGGCCTTCGGATTTATTCCCCAAGGCATAATGGACCGCTGATTCCAGGTTGTTCAAGGCCACGCGGGCATCCCCGTTGGACAGGCCCACCAGGAGGGTCATGGCCTCGGGCTCCATCCGCACATTCAACTTCCCCAGACCGCGCTCCTCATCCTGAAGGGCCCGGGCGATAAGGGTTTGAATGTCCTTTTCCGCCAAGGGCTTCAGGACCACGGTCCTGGCCCGGGAGAGGAGTGGGGGGATGACCTCAAAGGAAGGGTTCTGGGTGGTGGCCCCGATCAGGATAATGAGTCCGCTTTCCACATGGGGGAGAAAGGCGTCTTGTTGGGCCTTGTTGAACCGGTGGATCTCATCCACAAAGAGAATCACGGGCCGTCCCCGGCTCTTCATCTCAGTTTCAGCCACGGAAATAACTTCCCTCAACGCCTTCACCCCGGAAGTAACCGCGGAGAAGGCATGAAAAGAGACCCCTGCATAGGCGCCCATGAGTCTCGCCAGGGTGGTTTTTCCTGAACCGGGGGGGCCCCAGAAAATGATGGAAAAGAGCCGCCCACTCCGGATGGCCCGGCCCAAAAAGGCATCCTCGCCCAATAGGTGGTCCTGACCCACGATATCCTTTAGACGTTCGGGTCTCATTCGTTCCGCCAGCGGCCTGGGTGCGCTTTGCGAAAACAGGGACATGGGTCAAACCGGCTTTTGGCCCAAAAGGGCTGAAGTTGCGCTCAAGACCCTGTCCAAAAACAAGGGGCTTTTCAGGATCCTGTCCGGACCCGGATCCGTGGCCCCACGCCCTTGACGGGACTTGGCATGGGCATTGAACATCAGCACCGGCAGAGCGGATGCGTCTCGTTTTATTCTGGGAATGAACCGGTGGCCTGTAAGGCCCGGGAGTTTCCCATCGGCGATGATGAGATGAAAATGATTATGTTCAATGAGATGAACCGCCTCCGTGCAGGTGGTGGCGGCCGAAACCACGGCCCCTTTCTCCTCCAGCATCCCACAGATGAGCCTGGACACAACCCCTTCTTGGGCCAGCAAGAGAATGCGGGCGCCCTTGACCCCCATTTTTTTGTTGCGGGCAAGGGGCGAAGCCGGGGGGGGGCCCATGGGGAGTTCCATCACCACCGTAGTCCCCCCGTTTTCAAGGCTGGACACACGGATAACCCCACGGTGTTTATGAACAATCGCCTGCGCAAGGCTTAATCCAAGCCCCTGTGCAGGCTCCGGCTTGGTGGTGAAAAACGGATCGAAGATCCTCTCCAGGACCGACTCAGGTATCCCCGGGCCACTGTCCTGTATATAGATACGCCCCATACCGGAGTGGGTTTCGGTGGTGAGGTAGATCTCTCCTCCATCCGGCATCGCCTCCACCGCATTCACAAGGATATGATCCAACGCCTGCTGGATATGCAGCCGGTGGCCGTACACACAATCCATGGACCTCACATAAGGCTTAACGGTCACCCCGTGATGCGGCCTTCCGTCTGCTTCGACCCTGGCCACGGCCTCTTTTACCATCCCCTCCATAGACAAGGGACCGGTCTCTGACGGCGTGTACTCGGACGGGACCAACAGACGCAGGGTTCGGGTCATCCGGTCGCATTCATTCATGGCGGCTGCCATTTGCTCCTCGGTCAAAGACCGGGTCTGTGCTTGACCGGCGGGGGTCCTTTTCAGTTCAGCGATCCCTTGTCGCAGGTGGTTCCCGGACCGCTCCAGGACCGGAGAAAGGCTGGTTATGGCCCGGCTTAAGGCCTCCCGCTTGAGAATTTCACACCGGTTTTTTTCCTTTTCCCGTCTGTGGGATAGCGCCGTGACAGTGAGGAGAACTACGGTTTGGCCCTGTTCGTATCGGATCTTTTTGGTCTGGATTTCGCACAAAAGCCGGCGGCCGGTTCGGTCCATTAGGAAGGATTCCCGAGGTCCTCTTGCATGGGATTGGCGGGCCAGCAGGTGCAGCGACTCTTTTGATGTGGGATGGATCAGTTGGGAAAAATCCATGTCTTCCATGGTTTCGGGGGCATACCCGAAAAGGTCGGATGCCGCTTGATTGGCCAGCATGATCTTCCCCTTTTTGAGGATCAAGACCGGTCCCGGGAGTTCATGGATCAGTTTTGAGCGCTGCGAAATGGTCTTGGTGAGTCGCCTTTCCTCCTTTTTAAGGGCCTCTATCCTCTCTCTGAGGGCCCGGTTTTCTTCCCTGAGTCTGGCCCCCCACGATTTGGGCTCCGGTTTATTGCCCTGTTGCATACGCCATTCCCTTGGGTAAATCCTTACCTGCGATTCCCTTATGGGATCCCTTGATCCCGGTTCAATTCCCCTTGATGATCCCTTTTTTATAGCGTATCATACTTTTTTACTACCTGACAACAGCCGACGATTTTTCAAAAGAGGATTCCGTGAGTGGTTCACCTTTTGTGCATCTCCATGTACATACCGAATACAGTCTTTTAGACGGCGCCATCCGAATCAACAGTCTCCTGGACAAGGCCCGGGACCTGGGCATGGAATCCGTGGCCGTCACCGATCACGGAAACATGTTCGGCGTGGTGGAGTTTTATGACAAGGCAGTCAAGGCCGGCATCAAACCCATCATCGGCTGCGAGATATATGTGGCCCCCGGCGACCGCAAAGACCGGTCGCCTTCCCCGGATGGGGGGCCCAATGCCTATCACCTGGTCCTGCTGGTCATGAACGAGGAGGGATACAAAAACCTGTCCCGCCTGGTGACCCTGGGGCATCTGGAAGGGTTTTACTACCATCCGCGCGTGGATATGGCCCTGCTCAGGGAATACAATGCGGGTCTTATCGCCCTGTCCGCCTGTCTCAAGGGAAATGTGCCGTATCTGATCCGCAACCATCAACTCGACGCTGCCATCCGGAAGGCCCGGGAGATGGCCCGGATTTTTGACGGGCGATTTTATCTCGAAGTCCAGGCCAATGGGCTGGCAGAGCAGAAGACCGTAAACAAAGGCCTTACAGAGATCTCCCAGACCCTTTCACTTCCCATGGTGGCCACCAACGACTGCCATTATCTCAACAAAACAGATGCCATGGCCCATGACGTGCTTTTGTGCATCCAGACCGGAAAAACCATCGAAGATGAAAAGCGGCTCAGGTTTTCCTCGGATGAGTTCTATTTCAAATCCCGTTTTGAAATGGAAGCCGCCCTGGAAGGATATGGCGAAGCCCTGGATCATACCGCACAGGTGGCCCGGCGCTGTAATTTTGAGATGGGCTTCGGGGAATATAAATTCCCTGTGTTTGATGTCCCCCAAGACCAGGACCTCAATCAGGTGCTGACCCGGGCCGCGGAAAAGGGGCTGACCCAACGCCTGGCCCAGAAGGCGGAAGAGGAAGGCCCCCTGACAGAGGAACTCCAAACCCAGTACCAGGAGAGGCTCCACTTTGAACTGGGGGTGATCCTGAAGATGGGATTTGCCGGATACTTTCTGATCGTGTCCGACTTTATCGATTATGCCTATCGTAACAACATTGCCGTGGGCCCGGGCCGCGGCTCGGCAGCCGGGTCCCTGGTGGCCTACTGTCTCAATATCACCAATATAGATCCCATCCAATACGGGCTGTTGTTTGAAAGGTTCCTCAACCCGGCCCGCATCAGCATGCCGGATATCGATATTGACTTCTGCATCAACGGACGGGACCAAGTCATTCACTATGTGGCGGAAAAATACGGCCGGTCCAATGTGAGCCAGATCATCACCTTCGGCACCATGAAGGCCCGAGGCGTCATCAGAGACGTGGGCCGAAGCCTCAACATCCCATTGGGAGAAGTGGACCGCATCGCCAAACTGGTCCCGGAGGGACCGGGGGTTACCCTGGATCAGGCCATCCGGGAAGAACCTGAACTCAAACAACTGGAAAGCCAGGAAGGACCCGCCAAAAGGCTCTTGAACGTATCCCGGTCTTTAGAGGGCCTGGCCAGGCATGCATCCACTCATGCCTGTGGCGTGGTGATTTCAGACCGGGCCTTGGTGGACTACCTCCCCCTCTATAAAGGGGCCCGGGGGGAAATCATGGCCCAGTTCACCATGGACCGCATCGAACAGCTGGGACTCATCAAATTCGATTTCCTGGGGCTCAAGACCCTGACCGTCATCAAGGAAGCCCTTACGCTCATTCAAAAAACCACAGGGCTTGAGGTAAATTTCCACAAGATATCCCTTGATGATGAGGCCACCTACCAGCTGTGTACGGACGGCAAGACCACCGGGGTCTTCCAGTTAGAGAGCTCCGGCATGAAAGACCTTTTGAGGCGGCTCAAGCCCGGGGTGTTCGAAGACATGATCGCCCTGATGGCCCTCTACAGGCCCGGTCCTCTGGGCAGCAATATGATCGACGATTTTCTAAACGGCAAACATGGAAAAAAGCGGGTCAACTACTTCCTCCCCCAGCTTGAACCCATCCTCAAGGAAACCTACGGGGTCATCCTGTATCAGGAACAGGTGATGAAAATTGCCCAGGTCCTTGCCAACTACACCATGTCGGAAGCGGATGAGCTCAGGAAGGCGGTGGGGAAAAAGAAGCCGGAAGTCATGGCCAAACACCACCAGAGATTTACCCAGGGCGCCATCCAAAACGGGGTGGATGGGAAAATGGCGGAAAAGCTCTTTGGGTTGATCGATAAGTTCGGGGGATATGGATTCAACAAATCCCATTCCGCCGCCTATGCCATGATCGCCTATCAGACCGCCTATCTCAAGGCCCACTACCCGGTTGAATTCATGGCCGCCCTGTTGACCCAGGATATGGGAAACCAGGACAAAACCATCAAGAATATCGCCGAGTGTCGGGTGATGGGGATCGATATTCTGCCCCCGGATGTAAACGAAAGCCAGGCCGACTTCTCAGTGGTGGACGGAAAAATCCGCTTCGGACTTGCAGCCGTCAAAAACGTAGGACTCAAGGCCGTGGAATTGGTCATTGAAGAAAGAGATGCCCACGGCCCCTTTGTGGACCTGCTCGATTTCTGCACACGGGTGGAGGGATCCAAGGTCAACCGAAGGGTGTTGGAGGGGTTGATCCAGTGCGGCGCCTTTGATTTCACAGGGATTTACCGGTCCAGACTCCTTGGGGGGCTGGATGACGTGCTCAGAACCTGCGGGGCCCATCACGACCCCAACCAATTGAATATGTTCGGCTCCCTCAGCCTGAACGGCGGCGCCTCCCATGGATTGGTGGATCTTCCGGAAGTGGCGGAATGGGACGAGGGGGAGCGGTTGAGACGGGAAAAAGAGGCCTTGGGATTTTACATCACCGGGCATCCTCTGGCCGGATATCAGGACGAGATAAAACGGTTTACCAGCTGTTTGCTCCAGGACCTTCCCGGCCAGAAGGACAAATCCACGGTCAGGGTGGCCGGGGTGGTTGCGGAGTTGAAAATCAAACGGACCAAACGGGGGGATAAGATGGCCAACCTGAAGCTGGAGGACCTGACCGGATCAGCCGAGGTGGTCATATTTCCGGATCTCTTCAACGCCACCTCTTTGATGTTGAAGGGAGATGAGCCCCTTCTGATCACGGGCTCCGCAGAAGTAGGGGAAAGTTCCGCCAAGATACTGGGGAAGGAAATCGTAACCTTGAAGTCCCTCCGGATGAAACGGGTCAGGGCCGTGCAACTTACCCTCTACACCGGAGGAGATACCCAGTCGTTCTTGGAAGAGCTGCGGGATATCGTGTTTAAGTATCCCGGGGATTGCCGAATCCTGTTCAAGATAAATGAAACCGGGGCCGCCCCGGTTCACATCCAGGCACACAGCCGGTTCAATGTGTTGCCGTGTGAGGAATTCGTGAAAGAAATCGAGGCCCTGTCCGGCGATCATGTGTGTAAACTCATCACCTGACAACCTCCACTGGAGGATGGCCGCGAAGAGGGAGGGCGCCTCATGCGCCCGGGGGAATGGAGGAGAAAAAAATCGGATATGGGACCAGGGCCGTGAAAGCTTGACAGGTTGCAGGAGCGGATGCATGAGGATATCAAAGGCTTGGATCATAATATGGGTCTTTATCGGGGGGGCCCTGTTGCCCCCGCTTTCCTGGAGCGAGGAGAAAGATACAATGCCGGAGAGTGCGGAAAAGGTGGTCAGGCCCGCTCACGGGGCCGGAAGGTGGTACCCGGGGAGGGGGAGTGAACTGAAAGAGATGGCGGAGGGGTACATTGAGGCGGCCCAGGCACCTAACATACCGGGTGTCATCGTAGGAGCCATCGCCCCCCATGCCGGGTATGTGTATTCCGGAAAAACGGCCGGGTATACCTTTCGGGCCATAAGGGACAATGCGGCTGCGGGGCACAGGCCGGACACGGTGGTGGTCCTGGGACTCAGTCATCGGGGCGGGTTTTTGGGGACGGCGCTGATGGACGGTGATGCCATAGAGACCCCCTTGGGAGAGGCCCCCTTAGACAGGGAATCGGCCCGGACATTGACGGCCGCAAGCCCAAGCGTATTTTTTGACTATACCCCGCATAGGGGGGAGCATTCAGCTGAAAACGAGATCCCGTTCGTTCAGGCGGCACTACCGGGGGTGGGATTGGTGGTGGGGATCATGGGAGATCATGCCCCCCGGACCATTGACGATCTGGTGCAGGCCCTGACCGCCCTGGCCGAAAAAAAGCGGGTACTGGTCATTGCCAGCAGCGACATGCTGCACCATCCCGACTACGAACTGGTAACGGAAACGGACACAAAGACCCTGGAAAAAATAGCCCAGATGGACGACGCTGCAGTGGAAAGAAACTGGGGACCCTCCCATCAGATTTTCTGCGGCATCGGGCCGGTCCTGGTCACCATGCGCTATGCCGCCTCTTTGGGTTGTAAAAAAGGCGTGGTGTTGGCCTACTGGAACAGCGGGGACGACTTCCCGGAAAGCCGCGGCCGGTGGGTGGTGGGATATGGATCCGCTGTTTTTGCAGTGTCTGAATAAACCCAGGGGCAAATCCCCGAATGTTGTGCCGGGGCCTTTTAATGGGTTCAGCGGGTAGCCCCTTTTTGCTTGAGGACCCGGGAATCAGGGGCGTTCAAGGGACCCTAGGTCCTTGAGGGCATCCTCGTATGCGGCTTCGGGAACATCCTCTGCCCACCCATCGCCCACCTCACCCACGATCTCCGCATCCGGATGGCTTTCTCCCTTAGGCTCCTCCTTGGTAGATGCATGCTCAACCGGCGTCTCAGAGACCTGAGCACCGGGCTCCTTCTCCGAAAGAGACACCAGATTTCCTTCCCGGTCCAGCTCAATGGAAAAGGCCAGGTTGACCTCCATATTGAGGGCATAGGTAATCCGATTGTCCACCACTCGGATCTCGGCGCCTTTGGTCCTCACATTCTCCCGTAGTTTTAGATGGTGCTTGTCTCTCAAAACGGCCTTCACCGCCCTCCAATCCAGGTTGGATTGGACCGCATTGATCAGTTCGGCCTCAGCCTTTTTCATGTCTTCGGGGTTTATCAGTTTCACTTTTTGTTCTCCTTTTCTGGCAGGAAACGCTACGGCTGGGGAACATCCCAGGGCTTGAAGGCCTGCGGATCACCTTCCTCCGGCCCCATCTTCAGGACCTCCCGGGCCAGTTGGAAATAGTCTCGGGTCAGGGGGGCATCCAAATCCTGAAGCAGGGCCGGACCCCCATATTTCCCGGCCTGTGTCAATGTCTCGTCCCGGGCGATTAGGGTGTCAAAAACGGTCTCGCCGAATCGGCCTCGAAGAGTGTCTACCAGCTCGGTGCACAAGGGTACCTGTGGATCGAACAGGGTGACGAGCAAACGGCCTGCAATCAACCCCGGGTTGAGCCGTTGTTGAATCACCCGGACCACATGCATCATCTGTTCGACCGCTTCCAGGGAATAACATCCGCACTGCACGGGAATCACCAGGGCATCGGCAGCCGTAACGGCATTGAAGGTGAGAAGGCCCAATGACGGCGGCGAATCCACAAGGATATAGTCATACCCGCCCTTCAACCGGTTGAGCAGTCGGGCCAGCACCCGTTCCTTGTGGGCCGTGGCCGTTAGTTCAAACTCTGTCCGATAGAGGTCCATCTTGGCGGGAAGGAGTTTCAAAAACCGGATAGGGGTATTCTGAACCGTTTGCCCTGGCTCTGCCTGGCCGGTCATCAGGTCGTATACACTACTCAAAAGCCGCTTCTTGTCCATCCCCAGCCCGGATGTGGCATTCCCCTGGGGATCCATGTCCACCAAGAGCACCGACCTTTCGGAAACCGCCAAGGCTGACGCCAGGTTGACGGCCGTGGTGGTCTTTCCCACCCCCCCCTTTTGACTCACAACGGAAATCACCACTGTCATCTCGCCCTCATCCCCAAAAAGTATCCAGAACCCCCACACGTCCCGCCTGCCCCTGGCATGGACGGGGATGTTACGCCTTTCCGGTCCTATGGGTCAAATGATTTGGCCGGCCGTTCTCACAGAGTGAGAAAGGGCTTGGGCATTTGAGCCTTACGGTAAGCGGGAAAATCCTTCTGCTGCACCAGGAATCCCGTGGGGGGCCTAAATGACCCCTTTTTTCTTTAGAAACTCAGATGCCACCCGGCCCGCATCCCGCTTTTTTGCATCCACCTCAAAGTTGAGTTGCTGCATGGTCTGGTCATCCAAAATCCCCTCGAGTAGGGACAGGGCCTGCTCCACCTCCGGATGTTCCGCCAACACCGCCTCCCGCACCACCGGGGCCGCATGGTAGGGGGGAAAGAATTGGAGATCATCCTTCAGGGGTGTGAGACGGTAGGCGGCGATTCGACCATCCGTGGCAAAGGCACAGATTACGTCCACTTCGCCCTTGGAAACGGCCTCGTACATGAGGGAAGGATCCAGGTCCCTGATTCCTCCGAACTCAAACCCGTAGGCCTTGCTCAACCCGGGGTAGCCATCCGGTCTCTCCGCAAATTCGGCGGTGAATCCTGCCTTCAGTCCCGGGGCCGCTTCCTTGAGATCAGAGATGGTATGCCATCCATATTGTTTCGCATCCTGGGTACGAACGGTAATGGCATAGGTATTGTTAAACCCGAACGGTCTGAGCCACTCGGCGTCGTACTGCTTCCGGTAGGCGGCTTTTACATAGTAAAAGGCCTTTTCAGGATCGGCTATGACCGGGGCCTTCAAAATGGCGGTCAAGCCGGTCCCGGTGTATTCTGCATACAGGTCGATCTCACCGTTCATGAGGGCTCCATGGCAGATCATGGAGCCGCCCAGGTTAAAGCGGCGGATCACATTGAGGTCCGTCTTGGCCTCCAGTACCTGGGCCATCAATTCCCCGAGAATCAGCTGTTCCGTAAAATTCTTGGTGGCAACGGTGACGGTCCCGCCATTGGACACGGATGCAGGCCGGGTCCCCAGGGAGGGTTGGGTGAAATAGGCGAAAAGCCCGATCACGATCAGCAACAGGGGCATCATCAGGGCCACCGGTCGTATAATGGCCCTGGCAGACCCGGGCTTGTCCTGCTTTCTAACCGGTCTGAGCCCCCATTCAAAGCTTCCGATGGCAAAATCAACCAAAAGGGCCAGCATGGCCGCAGGCACGGCGCCCAGCAAAATGAGCCTTGTATTGTACAGTGCAAGGCCCCGGTTGATAAACTGCCCCAGGCCCCCGGCGCCGATAAATGCCGAAAGGGTGGCGATGCCCACACTGACCACTGCTGCGGTGCGAATGCCCGCAACGATCACCGGGGTGGCCAGCGGAAGCCGGACCATGCGGAGCTGCTGCCCCTCGGTCATACCGATTCCCTTGGCAGCCTCCATGACCTGAGGGGAGACGCCGGTAAGCCCGGTGAAGGTATTTCGGACAATGGGAAGGAGCGCGTACAAGGTCAGGGCGATCACGGCAGGCAGTACCCCGATCTTCTGCAGGAGGGCCAGCAGAAATACCAGCATGGCCAGGCTGGGGATGGTCTGAAGAATCCCCACCCCCCCCAATGCAGGCCCCCTGAGCCAGGAATTTCTGAATATCAGGATCCCGAGAGGCACCCCGATGAGAAGCGCTGAAATGGTGGAAAACCCGGTCAATATGAGATGTTCACCCGTCCTTATCCACAGTTCGGACAGATGATCAGAGACAAATGTAATCCAAGGTTCGGCACTCATTTCAGGATATCCTTGAAATCGGCCAACTGCTTGGCCGGTTTTCCAAACAGATCTCGAACAAAGGGGGTGGCCGGTGCGGAAAGGATCTCCTTCTTGGTCCCGATCTGTTGCACATTTCCCTGGTGGAGAATCACGATGCGATCGCCCAGGAGCAGGGCCTCAAAGATGTCATGGGTGACAAAGATGATGGTCTTCTCGAGCTTCTTCTTCAGCCCCAGCAGTTCCTGCTGCAGGGCCTCACGGGTCAGGGCATCCAGGGCGCCGAACGGCTCATCCATGAGGAGATAGGCGGGATCAGCGGCCAGGGCCCGGGCCACCCCCACCCGCTGCTGCTGGCCCCCGGAAAGCGCCTCAGAGAACCGGTCCGCATAATCTTCCGGGGCAAGACCCACCAGGCGGAGAAGCTCCCGTACCCGCTCTCCCCGCTTTCGGGCCGACCAGCCCAAAAGACGGGGCACGAGACCGACGTTCTGCTCGATGGTCATGTGGGGAAAAAGTCCTATGCCCTGAAATACATACCCGATGCGCCGGCGCAAGAGAGCCGGGTCCTGGTTCATCACGTCCTCACCGCCCACCTCGATGTGCCCATGGGTGGGCTCCACAAGGCGATTGATCATCTTCAGGGTGGTGGTCTTGCCGCAGCCCGAAGAACCCAGCAGAACCACGGTCTCTCCCGCTTCCACCTGGAAGGAGAGGTCTTTTACGGCATAGGATGTGCCGCCGTCAAATGTCTTTGAAACGCCTCTGAGCTGGATCATGACCACCGGATTTGAGAAGTAGAGATGACTTTCCTAACATTTCTTAACAAGGAAGAGAGATGCTGTCAACAGATGCCTGCCGGCCACATTTCGCTTGACACCCCCTATGGGGATTTTTTATGCTTCCGCAGGTCAAAACAATCCTTGCCGACTGATAAGGCAAGGGACATGTTGCTCACTGCTGCGTGTCGATAATCGTTTCCTGCCGAGCCTTTATACACTGCGAAACAGACCAATGGCCATGCACAAAGCATCTATTTTCTCCCTTTTTGCCTCTCTTCTTCTCTACTCCTGTACCATGGTCGATTCCACCCTACAAAAGGTGGCCGGCCCTGACGCTGAGACCGGGCCTAGAGTCTATTATGCGGGGAAACCCGACCTTGAAATGTATTCAGGGCCTTCTTTTTCACACCCCTGCGTCTGCAAACTCCCGCTAAATGAAAAGGTCATCCGGTATAAGGTCAAAAACGGACTTGCATATGTCAGTGCAACCAGTACCGGTCGGCAGGGATGGGTCAACAACGGTCATCTCCTATGGAAACCTGTCGTAGTTACCAAATCCCCTGCTTCGAACCCTATATCAAGTCAGGCCGTTCCGGCTGCAAGTGAAAGCAAACCTCGCAATCCTTCCCTTGACGCAGGGATACAGGGGCCCAGCATGGATACAGGGGTGCCGTGCCCGGATCGAGACGCCGGGCAGGGGAGGGCCTCCAGTTTTGATGCATTTTGACATCAGGCCGTGACCATTTCCGAGGGTAACGGTTTAGGCCTCTGAAACGGGGTTACAGGCCATGAGGGGGTCTTGATTCAGGGATCATTGTTTCAACATGCTGAGTTAAAACTTCGGAGGTTGTCCACTGCAGTATCCAATTCCCCTCCCGGGGCCACTGGTCCCGCCCACAGTTGGGTTCACCTCATCAAAACACCTTTCCCTCTTGTATGCGGGGCTTGCATGGGACATTGATTTTGCGCCGGTAAAGAACAATGCAAACGGGTGACAATTCATCAGACAAGAAGCGACCCAGACGATTTAATCAGTTTCGTTCGGTACCCGATACCCTGATCCGAACCCGAAGGCGATTCAAGGAATCCTTTGTGGACCTGCTTTCCGTGGATGAACGCCGAAAGGATGAAGTTCGGAGAGATATTCACATCGGTTCCACCCCCAAAATGACCTACCACTTCCTCCTTTCCATCTCCGTTCTCATTGCCGGATTCGGCCTGCTAACCAACAGCCCCGCCGTGGTAATCGGGGCCATGCTGGTCTCGCCCCTGATGACCCCCATATTCGGTATCTCGCTGGGCCTGGTTCAGGGAAATTTCAAACTCCTCCGGCGGGCTGCGGTGGCCGAGTTCGGTGGTGTGGCACTGGCCATAGCAGTAGCCGTGCTCTTGGGGCTCCTGCCTTTTGCCCAGGAAGTCACGCCGGAGATGTTGACCCGGACCAGTCCGACGCTCCTGGACCTCCTGGTGGCCACTCTCGCCGGTATGGCCGGTGGTCTGGCCATGATTGACGAGCGGATCAGCCCCGTACTGCCGGGCATTGCCATGGCCACGGCCCTCACCCCCCCTTTGGCGGTCAGCGGCTTGTGCGTCGCATTCGGCGCCTATGACGGGGCCTGGGGGGCCTTTCTTCTCTTCTTCGCCAATTTCCTGGCCATTCTGGCCGTGGCTGCTTGTCTGTTTATCCTGGCCGGATTTGTGACCCGGGAAGAAATGGGCACCGGCCGGCAGGTGGTCAAACGCTTTGCCGGCCCGGCCGTGGGCCTCATCATGGTGACCATCCTCTTGACCCACGCGCTCATCGGAATCATCAGCGAAAGACGCACCACGGCGGCCATTCGCGCTGTTGTGAAAAACGAACTGGCTTCTGAGCGAGGGACCAGTATCAACAACCTGCTCTATGATCGAAAAGCGGACAAGGTGGACGTCCTGGCCTCGGTGACCACACCCCAGGTGATCTCTCCCCAGAAGATAAAACAGATGCAAAACAAGCTGGATAAGGCCCTTGGCACCCGAACGAATCTCATCATGCGGTGCGAAATCACCAAAGACGTCTCCGCCACAGGGTCAGCCAGCGGCGTGGTGGGCCAGGACCTGGACGGGGAGTTTGTTACCACGGACGTGCATCCCAAGGTGCGGCGTCTTCAATTGGCCGAACAGGTGCTGAGAGAAATTCTGGAGAATTATCCCAATTTATACCTGGACAACCTGGACCTGGTGGACCTTGCCCATGAACCCGTACTGGTGGCAAGTGTACAGACCTCGCGGACCCTATTGCCCACAGAGGTTGCGCGCTTCGAGGCCGCCATCAGGCACAGATTGGGGGATGATGAGGTCCGACTCCTGGTGCGTTGCGACGACCTGGTCGACGTCACCAGCAAGGGTCGTATCCTGTATGGGCAAGCCCACTTCGGGAAATTGGCCCCTGGGGAGAAGGAGGTTCAGCACAAGGTGGAAGAGAGCGTCAGGGCCCAGGTTATGAGAATCAACCACATGTTCGCCCCCAACGTGGATGCCCAGAAAAAGGAAGACAAATGGCATGTCCGGGCGGAAGTGGTGGGCCCCAGGGTACTCGAACCCCGGGAAATCCAGGCCATTGAACAAAAGGTGTCCGAGGCGATTCAAAAACCGGTAAGCCTGCATGCATGGTGCCGTGTTGAGTTGGTGGTAACCGGCCACAAAATGGTCTGTGTAGAGGATTTCACCAGGGAGCTGGTGAATCAAAAGGATAAGCCGTCAAAACTTCCAACCCACTGAAAACACGCCTACTTTTAATATCTCATAGGCCGATCCCCCTCAGCGCATTGGAATCGTTCCATTGAAATACGTTCAAATCCATTTCGCAGTACAAGAAAAACGTATTAACTTAGCCCGTCGAAATAACGATCCCTGAATGAAGGCCATTTCAGAGGCTTAAACTGTTACAAAAAAAAACAAAAAAAGAACTTGACATAAAATAATAACATGAGATATATTTGCAGTTGAAATATTTCATGCCATGGTTACATTACATGGGTGGATAATCAACCATTGGAGACCAGTCAACATACCATCACATTCTAATCGTTGCGGGATGATACGCCATGTTAACAGAAAATCAGGAATCATTCGATGTGGGTTCAAGTCATGTACAGGGCCAAATAAAACAAATCATACAACTGATTCGAAAACTGGTGAGGGCCAGAGAACTCTATACCAAAGAATTGATCAAAAAATACCATCTGAGCGCATCTCAACTGCATTGTATCCTGGTCCTTCATGAAATGGGGCCCATTCCCCCATCTCAGATTGCCAAACACATCATGGTCAATTCCAGCACGGTTACCGGTGTCATCGACCGCCTGGAAAACAAGGGATTTCTACAGCGGGTACGCAACAGCAAAGACCGCCGGGTAATCACCATTAGCCTGACAAAAGAGGGGAAAAAACTGGCCATGCATGCACCCCTTCCCATACAGGAGCAGATGGTGGAAGGCCTTACAGGGCTTCCCGACCAGGAAAGGAGTCAGATTATTCAGTCTCTTCAGAAGCTTACAGGGATGTTGGACATACAGAATCCCAAGCTGCCGGAAAAGCCGTTTACGGTCCCCAGCCTATAAGTCACGGGGATGCCTAAACCGCTCATTTCCAACACCCCTTGACAGACAGCTGAAAATGTTTTATATGGAAATATTTTATGTCATAGTATATAAATAGGAAACCAAATAATTGTAAGGAAAAAGGTGAAAATGATGAACGACAAGCAGTTGGAAAAGTCAAAATCGCTACTGGGCGACGAAACCGTAAACATGCTCCTCCGGGTGCACGAGGACGCCCTGTGGATTCTGGAGAATCTGGGGGTGGGCTGCAAACAGCCCGAGATGCTTCAGGCCTTTCAGCAATTTGAGTCCGAGGGTCTCGCATTTACCTATGAAAACAGGGTATTCGTGACCACGGACCTGGTAAAACGATGCCTTACCACTGTCCCGGGGGTAAAGGATTTTTTTGTGCCCTTAAACAGTTTTTTTATCGGCGGAACCGCCCCTTACGTGTATGACGAAGAAGCCGGCACAGGCGGCCTGCCGCCCACTCCTGAGCACGTCACCCGGATTGCCCGGATCGCCCAGGAAAAAGACATGGTAGCGGGGATGGGCAGAGGGGTGAAATTAAAGGACGAGGTGGAACAGATGAACATCATGGCGGAGAATTGTGACAAACCGTTGTACTTCGCCGTGACCTCGGATCAGGCCCTGGCCCGGGCCAAGGAAATCCATGAGGAGAGGGGCAACATTATGATCGTCTTCTGCCTGACCCGTCCCCCTCTCGAGGTAAGTGAAAACTTCTCCGAGCATTTTGTCAAGGTGGTGCAGGCAGGGTTGCCGGTGTTTATCTCGGCCATGCCCATGGCCGGCATCAGCGCCCCCTTCTGCTATAACGGGGTCCTGGCCATGACCCATGCCGAGGTCCTCTTCGGCATCTGTGCGGCCCAGTTATTAAATGAGGGAACCACCTGTGTCCATGCCGGATACCCCACCATCGCGGATCCCAGGATCGAATACAACCCCAATTACGGCCTGGTGAGTCATAATTTACTCAATATCCTCATGACTCATCTCAATCTCATTTTGGATCTGCCCACCTTCCAGAGCGGGGGCACCACCCATGAAGAACATCCCACGGAGCGGGCCTACGCGGATGCCAGGATGGGACAGGCCATGTGCAAAAAATACGGGTTCCATATGATCCGGCACCCCTTTGCCTTTCTGAGGTATCTTATTGATTTTTCCTTTGAAAAACTGGAAAAGGCCATTGAGATCGCAGAGACCGTAACCCCGGAGGACGCCCCTGAGGTGGAGATGCCCGGCTATGATGAGAGGGGCATGGAGTCCATTAAACGGATTGCGCTGGGCATGTATATGGAAGATCCCCTCACCACCGCCAATATCGGCAAGGTCTTTGTGGAATAATTTTACCAGCAACTGGACTACTGAGTCGTAATATCAACCCAACATTCCATTAATTGGAGGTTTTTTATAATGGCAAGTATCTGCGGAATCGTATCACAACACGGGAGAATTGAAGAAGACACCACCAAACCCTTGGGGAAGATGATCAAGCTTACCCGTCACCGGGGGCCGGACAATGTCCATGTCAGGACCCTTCCCGACGCCAGGGGTTCGGTGGGCGCAGCTGAGATCAACCTGACCCCCAGGACCACCCACTGCACCGCCATCAATGACGACCCCCCTTATATCCTTTTTGACGGGGAGCTGTTCAACGATCGGCCTGAAGGGATGAGTGACCTGGAGCTTTTCAAGGAGTACTGGGAAAAATACGAGCGGAACTGCTTTTCCCGTCTGGACGGGAGCTTTACCTGCGCGGTGGTGGAAAAGGATGAAGAAGTCATCCTGGCCCGGGACCATGTGGGGGCCAGACCGGTTTTTTACGGGGAGGCGGATCAGCGCTTTTATTTTTGTACTGAGATGAAGGGGCTGGCGGATCACATCCCCTTTGATATCCATGAGCTGGCCCCGGGTCAGATTTACTCCACCAAGAAGGGGATGAAGGAGTTTGACAAGTTTGAGCCTGCTATTCCCCAGTTGGGGCATTTTGACGAGGCCGTGAAAACGGTGCGGGACCTGTTGATCGAATCGGTGGAAGAACGGATGGAAGGGGTGAAGGCGGTCTCCCTGAGCGGGGGGCTGGACAGCTCTATTATCGCGGCCATCGCCAAGGAATTTAATCCGGATCTGCACCTGTTCACGGTGGCGGTCCAAAGCGCGCCCGGACCGGATCTGGAGAATGCCAAATTGATGGCCGACTTTCTCGGTATGGAGCACCATATCTATGACATCACCGACGAAGACATTGATAATTTCCTGGCGGATGCGGTCTGGTATTTGGAGAGCTTTGACGAGGATTGCATCTCCGGCATTCTGTCCAACTATTATGCCTCCAAGATGGTCAAAAACTACAGCGATGCGGTCCTGGTGGGAGAAGGGGCCGACGAACTCTTCGGCGGATACCGGATGGTGCTCAAAAACCCCAAGGTCAAAAGCCCGGAACAAAGGGAACGGCTGGCCAAGAAACTCCTGGAGATTGCCTACAACACGGCCCTCAGAAGGCTGGACCGGGCATGGATGGCCAATGCCGTGGCCTATAAGACCCCTTTTCTGGATACCAAGGTGGTGGCCTTCTGCGACAGGATCCCCATGGATTGGAAGATTTACGGAGAAAGGCAGATCGAAAAGTATATCTTACGAGAGGCCTTCAGAGACATGCTCCCGGAACAGATCGCCAACCGTGAAAAGCTCAGGTTCGCCATGGGCTCGGGAATGGACGATGTAATGGACGAGATCATCTCTCAGAAGATCGACCCCAATGAAATCAAACAGAGGCCGAAGGCCGCCTACGGGCTGCCGTTCGCGTCTTTCAAGGAGTTGTATTACTACGATGAGTTCCTGAAGCAGTTTCCGCCCTCATATGAGCGGCAGACCATTCGGTGGGACCCTTTTAAGTAGGGGGCAGCCGTTCAAGGTTTCACATAATTGCATTCGCCAATGCAGCCCTAAAGGCTGTGACCATATACGTCGGCAGTATTCAGGTGTCAGGTTTCAGTAAAGAACTATCCCTGACACCCGAAACCTGACACCTTTGGCACAGTGGATCAAAGAGGTTAATAACGTTGTCATCTCTTTCGTAGAAAATATGTGGTAAGAATCTAAAAAGATGAAGGGAGAATTCCATGTCGTTTCCTACGCATTGTAAATATATCATTATTGGGGCCGGAATCCACGGCCTCAGCACCGCCTGGCACCTGGGAAAGGCCCTCAAGGAACGGGGGGACGGCTCGGGCAAGGATGTCCTGGTCATAGACAAGACCGCCATCGGGGCCGGGGCCTCGGGTATCGCCTGCGGGGTCATCCGCAACAACTATTTTCAGCCGGCCATGCGGGAACTCATGGCCCACAGTGTGGCCATATGGGAGGAGGATCAGGAAAAATACGGGTATCATCCGGTGGGGTACATGCAGATTTCCCCTGAACCCATGCATGAGGACGTGGCCGAGATCTACAAACAGCAAAAGGCCATCGGGTATGACTCCCTGTTTGTGGAGGGAGAAAAAGAATGCCTCGACTACATGCGGGAGAATATCTTCCATGACTGGCAGGCCCGGGCGATCACCTCGGTACTGCATGAGAAAAAGGGGGGATATGCCAACCAGATGAAATCCCTGTACCGGCTGGCCGACAAGGCCGAGGCCGAGGGGGTGCGTATCCTCAGCGGGGTGGAAGTCACCGGCCTCAAAACCGATAAAGACTCGGTCACCGCAGTGGAAACGTCCAAGGGCGACATCCAGTGCGACTGGGTCATTGCCGCCCCGGGTCCCTGGGCCAAGTCCTTCTGGGACATGCTGGGACTGCCTAACCAGATCGACATCAAGGGCCCGGACGGAAAGATCCATACCGGGAATCAGATGTGGACCTACTGGTGTCTCGTGGAAGGGGTCCTGGGCGTGGAGCCCGAATACGCCATGGACAATCAGGGGAACATGCCCCCGGTGATCCATGTGGATTCAGTGGCCCCTCTGTTCTCCAGTGAGGACGGCTCCTTGATTACCGATGAAATGTGGGGCATCTACTATAAGCCCGACTTCGGTTTCGGCGGGGTCCAGGGGGGAGCGGCCCCCTATATTGTGGAAGGCGATATCCAGGTGGATCCCTATGGGATCGACTCTCCCGATTATACCGTAACCCCCGAGTTCGTTCACATGTGGACCTCGGCCCTGGCCCATTGCCAGAAGCGGTATGAGGATAAGTACCACCTGTACAAGAATGAACCGTCCGGAGGACTGGGCTGCTTTACCCCGGACAGCTTTCCCATTTTCGATGTCATGAAGCAGAACTGTTACATGATCCTGGACTCCAACCACGGGTACAAGATGATCGGTGTGGGCCAACTGGTGGCCGAAGAGGTCTTGGGAAAGGAGCAGGCCCTGCTCAAACCCTTCCGGTTTGACCGGTACGAAAAGGGCGAACTCCACCCGGTGTCCCACAGCCCGTTTCCATGGAGCTGAGTTCCTGTTGAGGTGGGAACCGCACATGCGGCTCCGGCTGAAAAGCGATTATTCCGAAAAGGTGGGAACGAAATGAGGCCAGCGCGGTGGAGTTGACGATCCTCGGTTCAGGAGGATGCATGGTCATCCCCAAACCGCTCTGTAAGTGCCGGGTTTGTGAAGAGGCAAGACGCAAGGGCCGGCCTTATGAAAGGACCGGCCCTTCCTCCTTTCTGCATGACGAAAATCTCCTCATTGATACGCCGGCGGAGATTGCGCTTCAGCTCAACCGGGAACGGATTGAACAGGTGGATCACCTGTTGTTTACCCACCTGGACCCGGATCATATTGAAGGATTCAGGGTGGTGGAACAGATCAGCCTCGACTTCCGTACCTGGAGGGCCTATGAACACAAGCGAATCCGACTGGTGCTCCCTCGGATCCTGCGGGATCGGCTAACGGATGTTCGATCCATATACGGTCCGCTCATCGGGTTTTACGAACAGCAGGGGTTTGTGGAGTCCATCCCCTTTGAGGAACGGATCACCATAGGCCGGACCCGCCTTACCGCCATACCGGTGGATCGGGGGTCCCAGGTTTCTTTTGTCCACGTGTTTGAAAAGGACGGGCGCAAAATGGTGTATGCGCCGTGTGACATCAAACCGTTTCCGGAAGACAGAAAGGAAGTCCAGGATGCCGATTTGCTGGTCATTCAACCGGGGATGTTCGAAGACGGGCTCAAGCACGGCTTTACCTACCCGCCTGATCACATATCCCGCAGGACCCTCTACACCTTTGAACAGACCGTTTCCCTGGCCCGGAAGATAGGTGCGAAACAGGTCCTTTTTGTTCACTTGGAGGAGTACTGGAACCGGACGTATGAGGATTACCGGGAGATAGCGAACCGGTTGGACCACATGCAGTTCAGCCACGATGGGATGCAGGTGAGAATCTGAAAACATTGGACAGGATCAACAGGGAATTAAGTTTTTTTGCAAACCAAAGGATGCTGGAAGTCCTGTCTTAAAACAATGAGGTATACGGATATGGATATAGAACAACATGAGCTTTTGGACCAGATACATGATGATGCCCTCAGGGTCTTGGAGGAAGTAGGGGTTAAATGTGTCTCCCCTGAGGTCAGACAGGTATTTGAAGACACGGGCATGGCCGCCTTTGATGAAGCCACCGGTCATATTCACGTATTAAGACCGCTGGTGGAACAGGCCCTGGGGACCACACCCAAGAGGGACCAGTACTGGATACCGGACAATTCCTTTGGGGTGGGCGGGACCGCCCCCTTTGTATACGATGACGAGAGCGGTGAACTGGTGCCCCCCACCTTTGACCATCTGGCCGAAATCGCCAAAACGGTCAATGATACGGATGTGATTCACTTCATGGCCCGGGGGGTCCTGTTGAAAGGCCAGGAAGTGAAAGTCATCGATACCATCATTGAACACTGTGATAAACCCATCTATGTGGCGGCGGTCACGGATGAAGGGATCGCGCGCGCAGAGGAGGTTCACCATACCAGGGGAAAATTGACGGTCCAGTTTTCCATTATCAACAGCCCGCTCAACATCATCGAGAGTATGATGCCCGCCTTTTTTTCATGTGTCAAAAAGGGGATCCCCATCTACGTCTCCACCATGCCCATGGCAGGCCTGTCAGGACCCTATTCCATGTCCGGACTGCTGACCCTGACCCATGCCGAAGGATTATTCGGCATCACCCTGGCCCAGTTGATCAATCCCGGGATTACGGTGGTGCATGCGGGGCTCCCTTCCATCGCCAATATCCAGAAAAACTACGCGGTGGACCTGGGGCTGGTATCCCACAACGTGGCCAACCTGCTCCAGGAAAAGATCAACCGGAAGCTGGATATTCCTTCCATCCAAACCGCATGCACTACGAGCCAGGAAAGCCCCAATAAAAAGGCCGAGGAAGAGGCCGTGGCGGGCTTTGCGTTAATGAAAAAATACGGCTTTCACCAGATGCGGCATTCCTTTGGTTTTCTCAAGGAATTGATCTCCTTTTCCATCGGAAAACTCAAAAGGCATATCGAACTGTGTGAGAAAACCACGGCGGACCAGGCCCCGGACTTTGAACTGGACCCGTATGACCCGGAAGGATTCGAGGTAATCGCCCGGAACAGCAGTCAGGCCAACTACATGAGAGACGATCACACCCTCAAAAATACCGGGAAATGCTTTCTATATTAGTTGATTTGCACCCGTAAGCTCAATGGCATTAACTTAAGCCTCAATCACCTTACCCGTAAGTCCAAACGTCATTCCGGGCTTGACCCGGAATCCAGTCTTTTCAAATACCTCTGGACCCCGGCTTTCGCCGGGGTGACGAATCGAAGTCATGGAATCTTGCTTAAGTTAATGACATTGCCCGTGAGCTAATATTAGAATAGGGGTATTAACGTAGCGTGTCCAAATAACGACCCCCTCATGGCCTGGAACCCCGTTTCAGAGGCCTAAACGGTTACGAATATGAAAGTCTTCGCCTATCAGACAAATCCAAAGTTGTTGGACCTCAGGGACAATCTGGAGGATGTCATCTCCAAAATCCGGGAGGCCGCCGACCAGGGGGCTCAACTGGTGGCCTTTCCGGAACTCGCCCTTACCGGGTATTTTGTAGGCCAACGGTACCATGAAGTGGCCCTTCGCATGGATTCACCCGAGGTCAAGGCCCTGGCAGAGGCCACCCGCGGGACCGCGGCCGTGATCGGGTTCATTGAAGAGAGCCCGGCCATGAATTTTTACAACTCGGCCCTGGTGGCTGTGGACGGGAAGATCCAGTACGCCCACAGGAAACTGAATCTCCCCAATTACGGCGTATTCGAGGAACGAAAATATTTTGCCTCCGGAAAGCATGTCCCGGTCTTCAAACTGAAGGATTTCACCATCGCCGTATTTATATGCAATGACCTGTGGCATCCTTCCCTCCCGTATCTCGGGGTGGTCCAGAAGGCCGACGTGTTTGTCTCCATGTTCAATTCCTCCCAGGGCTCCATGGGGAGCGAGTTCTCCAATATTGAAAGCTGGGGGATCATCAATAAGTTTTACTCCCGCATCTTCGGTATTTACAACATCTGTGTCAATCGGGTGGGAGAAGAACGATGGCAGGAACGACGCTCCATTCTGGCCGCGGAAACGGCTTCCATGGCCCCAACAGGGCCTTCCGCATCCCGCTTGCATGAAGAGGTGTTTCACTTTTGGGGCGGGAGCGAAATTATCAATCCCTTCGGGAAACCCATGGTCAAGGCGCCTTTATATGATGAGCAGGTCATCTCCACCAATATCTCCAGAGACGTGCTCAGACAGAAGAAGATCCTGCTCCCCTATCTGCGGGACGACGATCCCTATTTTACCCACCGGGAACTTCAAAAGATCCTGTACGAAAAACCCAGGTTGGAGCATTTGTCAAAGAGCGGAGCCCTCCTACGGATCAACAAGTAAAGAGCCAATTCCAGCCCGTATACACCAGGAGGCCCTTTCCGGGCACGGCCAACAGGACCAAAAAGGTGAGCTCTACCATTTCGTTGGCCGTACCCAAAAGATCGCCGGTGATGCCCCCGAATACATGTTTCATGCGGGTCTTGAACAGGGCGGCCTGAAGATATCCTGCTATACCCAGCGATACCCCCAAAGGACCAAACAGTAGACAGACCGCCAACGTCACCCCATATACCGGAGTCCGCCGGATAGGGGCGACGGTGGTGACAAACGGTTTGCCCATACCTCCCTCTGCCCGGGCATAGGGAAGCGCCATCAGCAGGACCGCCATCACGGCCCTGGACAGACAAAACACAGGCACGACCCAAATAACGGTGCCCGAACAGAGCAGTCTCTCAAAGGCAATCCATTTCCCCAGGAGTACGAGGATCAATGCCAGGATCCCGAAGGCCCCCACCGAAGTGTCTTTCATGATGGCGAGACGCCTTAGCCGCTCCCCACCCCCCCCGATGGAATCAGCCCAGTCCGCCAGACCGTCCAGATGAAGCCCCCGGGTCAACCAGATCTCCGCCCCCATCATGAGTAGTGCCGCCAGGGCAGGCCATGGGGGAAAGGGCAACCTCATCCACATCCATCCTATGGCGTAGAGGATCAGACCCAGAACGGTCCCCACAAACGGAAACCACATAAGCGATGATCCGAAGTCATCCTCCCCACTGCGGCCGCAAGGGATGATGGTCAAGGTCCGCAGCGCCGTGCCCAATGCCTTGAGCGCCCTCTTATGGGTAGATCCGATCATAATATGAAGGGATTCCTTTCTTGGCCCTATGCGCCTGGGGTTATGCCCGCCTCTTCAAAAGTGGCCATTTCCCTGTAAATACGGATACTGTTTTCAATAATCTGCATGGCCAGGGCCGCACCTGTCCCTTCCCCCAGCCTGAGATCCAGATCGAGAAGCGGACGAATCCCTTCCTTTTCGAAAAAGGGCTGGTGTCCCTTCTCAGAAGACAGATGTGAAAATATCAAATAATCCTTTACCTTCGGATTGAGGCGCATGGCCACCAAGGCCCCGGCCGTGGAAATGAACCCGTCCACCACCACCACCATCCGCCTTGCGGCTCCCCCTATACACAATCCGCATATCCCGGCGATCTCCAGACCCCCCAAGGCTGAGAGGGTGGAAAGGGGATCCTCCAGGGAGTGGGCATTCACCTCAAGGGCTCTGCGTATCACATCCGTCTTATGCTGGAGGCCCGCATCGTCCAGACCGGTGCCTCTTCCGGTCATGGCCTCCACATCAGCGGGAAGAAGCGCACTCAATAAGGCTGAGGAGGGCGTGGTATTCCCGATGCCCATCTCTCCTGTGGCCACCATGCCCATCCCGGTTTCAAAGGCCTGCTCCGCCATCTCCACCCCCACATCCATGGCGGCTTCGGTCTCCTTCCGGGTCATGGCCGGACCCTTGACCATATTCCGGGTGCCCCGCCTGACATTCCGCCTCACCAGGCCCGGCGCATCCCCGATATCCTCCTTCATCCCGATATCGATGACCTTCACCCGGGCCCCGGCAGCCCTGGCCAGCACGTTGATCCCGGCTCCACCCGTTAGAAAATTGCGGACCATCAATCCGGTGACGGCCTGGGGATAAGGGCTTACCCCTTCGTCCATAACCCCGTGATCTCCGGCAAACACAAACACGCCCTTTTT
>JAIPDZ010000244.1 GCA_021737425.1 Deltaproteobacteria bacterium | reverse complement strand
CGGTGGGCCTTTTTGGCGGAGGCTCTTCATGCTGCTCTTTTTCCGGGAGCAGTTTCTTAAGGTCATCATTCCACCTGTCCCAGTCGGGCATGGCTGCCTCAACGTCGTCATCCAAATGATCCAATTCTGCAAAATCACTACCAAAATCATCGCTCACCGCTTCCTCGATCACTTCCTGCTCTTTCATACCCGGACTCCTTTCCCAACTTCGGTCCAACACGATGGCCCCCTAAGCCGCCTTTGCCGCCCAAAAGCATATGGCTCAGGCCACAGGTAAGCAAAGAAAAAAGCTCCCCTTAATCTATTTTTATAGCTTGACTTTACCGAGTCAGAATGTCAAGTGTTAAGCAGCAACCCCCGTATATCCAGATCATTTCGCACAAAATTTAGCATAACAAAGGCCTGAAGTAAAGCCGATATGCCCGAGAACAATGGGATTTTGGCTTGAACAGAAAGGCCTTTTTTGCAAAGATCAACCCCATAAAGAGGAGGTTTGGCTCAAGATGGATCCCATCAAAATTATGCCCTGCCTGGATATGAAAGAAGGCCGGGTGGTCAAGGGCGTGCATTTCGTAGACCTGAAAGACGCCGGAGATCCGGTGGAAAACGCGGTGTTTTATCAAAAAGAAGGGGCGGACGAACTGGCCATGCTGGATATCGCCGCCACTCTGGAGAACCGGAAAACCATGTTGAAATGGGTAAAAGCGGTCTCCTCCGTGATCTCCATTCCGCTCACCGTAGGGGGCGGTATTGCAGGCCTGGCCGATATCGAGGCCGTATTAAAAGCCGGTGCCGGCAAGATATCCATGAACAGTGCTGCAGTGAAAAATCCGGACTTGGTCCGGGAAGCGGCCCAAAAATTCGGAAAAGAGCGGATTACCGTAGCGGTGGACGCCAGGCGAAACCCGGACATGCCCTCAGGCTTCGAATTGGTGGTGGCCGGAGGCACCCGCCCTGTGGGCAAGGACGCCATTGAATGGGCCGGGACCTGTGAGGCCCTGGGCGCGGGCGTGATTTTGCCCACCAGCATGGACGGAGACGGGACTCAGGCGGGATATGACCTTGAATTCACAAAAGCCATCTCCGATGCGGTGGACGTGCCGGTGGTGGCCTCCGGCGGGGCCGGGATCCTGGAGCACTTCTATGAAGCGGTCGTCCAGGGCGGGGCCCAAATTCTCCTCGCCGCCTCTGTTTTTCATTTTCGGACCCTCAAAATCAATGACGTCAAGACCTATCTGAGGGATAAGGGGCTCACTGTTGCGGGATAATGCAAAAAGCAATACCCCGTCATTCGGAATACGACCCGGGGAGATGGCCTTTGATATCGACGGGGTGATCGCAGACACCTTCCGCGCCTTTGTCCATACGGCACGGAAGCAGTATGGAAGCCGGATCACGTACGAAGATATCACGGACTACGATTTCAGGAGGGTCATCGATTTTGACCCACAGATGGCGGAGCGGATCGTGCAGATGATCCTGGAGGACCCGCTGGGATCGGGGATTCAGCCCATGAAAGGGGCCGTGGAGGTATTGACCCGGCTCTCCTGGGCGACCCCTTTGTTGCTGGTCACCGCAAGATCCAATAAAGATGCCATTGTAAAATGGATTCAAAACGCACTGGGCCTTGAGGGAGAGCGTAGGGTGCAGCTGGAAGCCACCGGGACGCACCAAGAGAAACTTCCCGTACTCCTTGAACAAGGGGTGAAGTATTTTGTGGAGGATCGCCTGGATACCTGTTTTCTGCTTCAGGAACGCCTCATCACCCCCATTGTCTTTGATCAACCGTGGAATCGGGGCCCCCATCCATTTTACCGGGTCAAGACCTGGGAAGATATCAGCAATTTGATCGATTGGGATATGCATGAGGGCCAATTCTAAGCATTGTAACGGGGATGTTCCAGCATGACCGAACTCACTGAAAAACATAAGATGGACATCGTGGATTGCCTGTATGACATCACCACGGCCATCCACGCCACCATGGACCTGCAGAAGTCCCTGTACAAGGTCCTGGACCTCCTGTCCGATCATCTCGGCATGAAGCGGGGCTCTATCACCCTCCTAAACCCGGATACCGCTGAGATCCATATCGAAGTGGCCCACGGCATTTCCGTTTCAGAAAAGACCCGGGGCCGGTACAAGCTGGGGGAGGGGGTCACGGGCCAGGTCATCAAAACGGGTCGGGCCATGGTGGTGCCCAAAATCGATGAGGAACCCCTTTTTCTGGACAGGACCGGGGCCCGACGCAAAATCGATAAGTCCAAGATCTCCTTTGTATGTGTCCCCATTAAAGAGGGAAGACGGGTGATCGGATCCCTGAGTGCAGACTGTTCCCTGGAAAACAGGACCTCTTTGGATGAAGAAGTGCGGCTGCTGACCATTATCAGCAGCCTGATCGCCCAGAAGACGGCCCTTTTGGAGAAGGTGGCCAGGGAAAAAGACCGGCTGAAACAAGAAAACCTCAGGCTGAGGCGGGAACTCAACCGTAAATACAGCTTTTCCAATATTGTGGGCAACAGCCGGAAAATGCAGGAAGTGTTCTATCTGGTTTCTCAGGTATGCGAGAGCAACGCCACGGTCCTTCTGCTGGGAGAAAGCGGTACCGGAAAGGAACTGGTGGCCAACGCCATCCATTACAACAGCCCCCGGGCCCGGGGCCCCTTTGTGAAGGTCAACTGCGCCGCATTGCCTGAAAACCTGGTGGAGGCGGAACTCTTTGGACACGAAAAAGGGGCGTTCACCGGGGCTGACCGGGAAAAGGCCGGAAAGTTCGAGCTGGCCAACCACGGGACCATCTTTCTGGATGAGATCGGATCTCTGGCCTTAGAGAGCCAGGCCAAATTGCTCAGGACCCTTCAGGAAAGAGAGATCGAAAGGGTGGGCGGAACCAGGACCCTGAGGGTCAATATCCGTCTGATCGCCGCCACCAACCGGGACCTGTCCCAGGCGGTGGAGAACGGCAACTTCAGAGAGGACCTTTTTTATCGCCTCAATGTCTATCCCATCTATCTCCCGCCGCTGAGGGAACGGGAGGCGGACATCCTGCTTTTGGCCGATTATTTTCTGGAAAAGTACGCCTCTGAATATCAAAAAGAGATCAGGCGGATCTCCACGCCGGCCATTGACGCCATCACCCAATACCACTGGCCCGGCAATGTGAGAGAGCTTGAAAACTGTATGGAAAGGGCGGTGTTGGTGTGTAAGGACAAGGTGATTCACAGCTATCATCTTCCCCCCACCCTCCAGACCGCCAAAGAGACCGGGACCGAACAGTCCCGCTCATTGACCGACGCAGTGGAAGGGTTTGAGAGAGAGCTGCTTATCGACGCCCTCAAGAGCAGCAGGGGAAACATGAGACAGGCGGCAAAGGCCCTCAAGACCACGGAACGGATATTCGGATACAAGGTCAAAAAATACGCCATAAATCCCAAACGATACCGGTAGAATGATGGTGAATCCGCTGGTCAATGTCAGCCATCCCATTAAACAAATAGGACATCCGGCTCAAAGCCGAAGCGAATTGAGGCATTGCGAATTTAGGAATTGAGGAATTCCTAAATCCCTGAATTCCAGAATTCCTAAATACCTTTTTTCTCTGTCTGGAAAGAGCCATGACCCTGTTATATGCGGCTTATATAATCTTAACCGGTCTGCTTTTTCTGTTCCTCTCCCCCTACCTTCTCTTATACCTCGGCGCAACCGGCCGGTGGGGCGATCACCTCCGTGAAAGGCTCGGATTTGTGGGCCGGGTGAAGCGCCGGATGCCCGCAGGTCTTCCCAGGATATGGATCCATGCGGTCTCACTGGGAGAGGTCAGGGTGGCGGCATCCATAGTGGAGATCTTGAAAAGGCGGATGCCTGAATGTTCGGTGATCGTCTCCACCACCACACCGCACGGCCGCGAGTCGGCACAAAAGCAGTTTGGCCCCGACATTCCGGTGATATACGCCCCCATTGATCTGGCATTCTGTGTGCAAAAAGCCCTCAGGGCCATCCGCCCGGACGTGATGGTCTTCCTGGAAACCGAAATCTGGCCGGCCTGGCTCTTTGAGGCCCGCCGCATGGGGATCAAAACCGCCCTCATCAACGGCAGGATCTCCGTCCGGTCCATCGACGCCTACCGCAGACTTCGCCCCTTTATGCGGCAGGTGCTGGCCCGAGTGGATGCCTTCAGTATGATCCTGGAGGAGGATGCCCGTCGCCTCATAACCATGGGGGCCCCGCCAAAACGGGTGGAAATCAATGGCAATGCCAAGTATGACGGGCTGGCCTCGGCCGCAAACCCGGGCGTGGAACCTGAAATGCGGCGGTTATTGAACCTAAAACCCGGAGACAAGACCATTGTGGCGGGCAGCACCCGAAGGGGTGAGGAAGCCATGATTCTCCAGGCCTATGTGGACATCTGTAAAAGCCTCCCGGACATGGTGTTGATCATCGCCCCCAGGCATGTGGAACGGGCGGCCGGCATCTGTGAAATGGTCAGACAACACGGTCTGACATGTGTGCTTCGAACCCGGATCCCTGACCGGGAGGCTGAAGGGCCCCCCCGGGTTGTGGTCATGGATACCTTCGGCGAATTGTTCAACATATACAGCGTGGCCACGATTGCCTTCTGCGGCGCGAGCCTGGTCCCCCTGGGGGGACAGAATCCCCTGGAACCGGCGGCCTGGGGCAAGGCGATAGTATATGGTCCGTCCATGGAGGATTTTCAGGACGCAACCGCCATACTGGAGGCGGCTGACGCGGGCATCCGGGTATCCGGCGTTGAGGAGTTGACAAAAAGGGTGCTGGGTCTCCTATCAAACCTTGAAGCATTGACGGCCTTGGGGATGCGGGCCCGTGATGCAGTACGTAAACACCAGGGGGCTTCGGTGCAACAAGCCAAAGTTATCCAAAGACTGGCGGGGCAGGAGGTGCGCCATCCCCCGCAGGCATGGGAGACATCCAACCCCCTGAAAAAGGAAAGGCGTTGAGCTGATGAGAGTGGACCAAGACGTGATAGAAGCCATGGATAAGGGGCTCCCGGCAAAGACCCGGTCCCGGTTGAACCAGGCCGTCAAACACTGGGTGGGGGCCAAGGAGCGGGGGGAGAAGGTGGTGGCCGTGGTGGGAAGCGGACCCAATATTCACGAAGGCGTTACCACCTTGATGGCCGAGTTGATCCATAAGGGGCTCATCGACGGGGTGTCCACCAGTTCCGCGGTGATCAACCATGAAATGGCAGGGACCTTAGAGAGGGTCAAACGGATCCATGGCCAGGCCGTGGGCTTTCCCTTAGACAAGCTGCCCGCTGACGGCCGGATGGAGGTCAGCATGATCCCCAAGGCCCGACTCACGGCCTATGAACAGGAAATCCCCATCGATACCCGCCTGTATCAGCGAATGCGCCGGGCCAAAGGCGAAGTGATCATCAAGGTCGCCGGAAACATGGCCTATCCCACAGGACTCCGCACCGAAAGACTGGCCCGGGATGTCCTGGCCCTGGCCAAACGATACGGTCTCCCGTTCGAACAGGTGGCCGGCTTGGGCGCCGATCCCCACACCTTGATCGGGGCCGGGGCCCGGCGCGGCGTGCCCGTGCTGGTCACCGTTCCCCAGCTGGTGGGAGGGGGGGAAGTGGGGCTGGCGGTGGGCGATTCCATCCCCATATCCGAGCGAAGCCATCGCATGGCCCGGCTCTTGGACAGCGCCGGAGTGATCATCGAGTCTGCACTTGCGCTTTCCCAGGAGATTCACGACGGACCTTTTGAGCGGTTCACCGGACACGGCATATGGGCGGACTGGGAGGGGGGCTGGACCTATTCGCTGGCCCGCAAAAAGCTCATCCGGATCGATTTGGATCCCAATCTGGACAAGGCCTGGACCCGGGAACGTCAATCCCATGCCGTATCCGATGCAGTGGACAAGGGTCTGCCCAAAACCAAATTCACCAGGATCCCCTTTCGCATGGAGATGTCCGGGTTTGCCCGAATCCCCGGAAGTCTCCCCATTGTAGGCGATATCGGAGAGATATGGCCCATCATGGCCACCCGGGTGGCCCGGGACCTGGGGATCACATTGGATGTGATGAGTTACAAGCAGTCCCTGCCCGCAGGTGAGAAATTCAGGGAATGGATCGTCCGAAAGGTAACCCCTGTGGACAGGGAAAGGATGTTCGGCTCGGCCCAAAAATGGACAGACCCCTCATGATGCGGGTCCCTTGAGTTGGACCAGGGTGGCCCCCCATCCGGAGGGGCCTGGGTCCAGAGAGAAGTGAATCACCCGGGGATGTCTCTCCAGCATGGCGTGTACGGTCCTGCGCAACACCCCCCGCCCCTTGCCATGGATAATTCTGATCTCGAAAATCCCTCTCTCCAGGCAGGCGTGAATATACTCCGCCACCACGGAGGGGACCTCCTTGGGGGAAAAGGCGTGCAGGTCCAGAATCCCGTCGATGGGGATCTCGATTATGTCTTCGGTTTCATCCATGTGCGGCTCCCGCAGCGCATTACCCTGAGGGCGGTGGAGAGAGCGGTTATTGTAGGACGGATCCTTAGTGCAATGCAACCCTTCTCTCATTTTTACGGGGTTTTTCCCAGGCTTGACACCTCTTTTTCCTTTTACTATGATCCGCTGACACTGTCGAGGGCGGGGTACATCCCCTGTTTTTCAAAACCCAAATGGGAGATGGGAGGTGGTAAAAGAGCCAACCGGGGTACCGGACACCAAGGAAGTCCAACAACACCAATGTAAGAGGAGGGAGTTATGAAGAAAGTGATCGCAGTTTTCGGTGTCATCGCGGCCGTCACCCTCATGCAGCTAATGCTGAGTGCGTCCCCTGCATGGAGTGCGGATACCAATCTCTGGAACGTCTAT
>JAIPDZ010000243.1 GCA_021737425.1 Deltaproteobacteria bacterium | reverse complement strand
AGTCAATTTAAGAAACAGCGCTGGACATGGACCACCGAAGCTTGGAGATTCCGTTCATCTTTAGCCGGCCTGACCGGGAAAAATGGGGATAGGCATCAAAAAGACCAAGCAATCAATGGGATTGAACAACCTTGTTGAGTGTGTCTGAAACCCATTTGTTAATACTTTTTCCAGCATGAGCAGCAGCAGCGGCTATTTCCGCATGGGTGTCAGGGGAGACGCGCAAAGTCAATTTGCCGGAGTAAGGTTTATTTGGTATGCGCCCTTCTCTTTCACAATCGGCAAGGTAATGGTCGATGGCGTTGTGGAAATCTTCGGTTAGCTGATCCACGGTTTCACCCTCAAAAGTAATGCGATCTTTTATGCCAACCACCTTCCCCCAAAAGATATTATCCCTTTCGTCAAAATTAATTTTGGCAAAATAGCCCTTATAAGTCATGCTGTTCATGGCATCACCCCCAAACCTGTTAGCCAATCGCGAATTTCTTCAATAGCATATTTCTTCGCATCTTTTCCGGGGTGTGGTCTGTGGGCATATTCTCTTGTACCAGAAAGCTCCAAGACCACACGCGAACCAGCGCCCTCTCGGACTTCACCACCAAGCGCTTTGATTAGAGACTCAATGTCACTAAATTTGATATTTGACCTGGTAGGCTTGGCAAAAATGGCCGCTAATGTTTTCCGGTGTTTTGTCTTCACAATTTATATGATAGCACTTTTTGCCACCATAATCAAGGTCGAGACGTCCGAAATGATCGTGAGCGGCACAAATGATGGGAAGGATAAGGAGCCCGTTCAGGCCCCCACAACGCTTTACGGGATAAAGAGATCCTTGGTGGAAAATTTGGGATCGCTGGTGAGGTTGACCCCGAGCCGCCTCAGGCCGGCCTCGTCTCCGGGCGTGGGAATGTGGGTCATGTGGACTTCGCACCCCTCCAGTTCGGTCAATTTTTCCATGGCTAGTTGGGCCGCTGAATTGGTGGTTGCACTGATACTCAGCGCGATGAGCGCCTCCACCAGATCCAGGCTGAGATTTTTTTCATTTAAGACTTCTGTTTTGAGTTTCCGGACCGAGTCGATGATATTGGGCGGGAGTAACTTGATTTTATCCGGGATTCCGGACAGGTGCTTGATGGCATGCAGCACCAGGCTGGAGGCCGCATGCAGTTGCGGGGAGTTATTCCCGGTCACGATGGTGCCGTTTTTAAGGGCCATGGCGGCCCCGCAATAAATCCCTTCACTCCCTTTTTCATTTTCCTGTGCCGCCAGGGCAGATTTACGCGCCGGATCAACCACGTTTCGGTAGTTCAGCTCAAGGTCAAAATCTGCAATGAGAAGCTCCACCCGCTGGACCGTCTCTTGATCGGTCAGGCCCATGGCATATTCACACCGATACCTAAAATACCGCCTGATCATTTCCTGCTTGGCCGCTTCCTTTGCCGTTTCATCTTCTGTGATGGCAAAGCCGGCCCGGTTCACGCCCATGTCCGTGGGCGACTTGTAGACCGGTTCCCCACCGCGTATCCTTTTTAATATTCTTCTGAGGACCGGAAATATCTCCACGTCGCGATTGTAGTTCACCGCCTTTTCATTGTAGGCATCGAGATGAAAGGGATCCAGCATATTAAAATCCCGGATATCCGCTGTGGCCGCCTCATAGGCCACGTTGACCGGGTGGGTGAGCGGCAGATTCCAGATGGGAAAGGTCTCGAATTTGGCATATCCGGAATAAATGCCTCTTTTGTCGTCATGGTATATTTGGGATAGGCAGGTGGCCAGTTTTCCGCTCCCCGGACCCGGACCCGTGACAATGGTCAACGGCTTTTCCGTCTCAATGTATTGGTTGGCGCCATACCCCTCATCGCTGACGATGAGATCCACATCCGTGGGATATCCCTTTGTAAACTGGTGGGCATAGACCTTAATCTTTCTCCTCTCCAATTTATGCTTAAATTGCCTGGCGGCCGGCTGGTTTTCAAAACGGGTGATGACCACGCCCACCACATTCAGATCCCATTGCCGTAAATCGTCGATCAGTTTAAGGGCATCCGAATCATAGGTAATCCCGAAATCCGCCCGCATTTTTTTTCGTTCAATATCGCCCGCATAAATGCACAGGAGGATATCCGCCTGGTCTTTCAACTGCTGAAGGAGTCTCATCTTAATATTGGGATCATAACCCGGTAAGACCCTGGCGGCATGATAGTCAAATAAGAGTTTGCCCCCGAATTCAAGGTACAGCTTATTATCGAATTGGGTCATCCTCTCCAGAATTTCCGCGGTTTGCTCCTGAATATATTTCTCGTTGTCAAAGGCCGCTGTTATTTCCATGTATGCACCATGCCCCCTTTCTGAAAATGTGAGGAATATTTTGGTCCTGGTCCCCTGCCGGCGGGCAAAAAATCAAAAGCGGTTTGTTTTCGAAAGACCCCGGAGGAGAGCCGAAAGCAGGGTGAACCGGTTGTTCCACTCACTGCGGGATTGAGCTGAAGCTCAGTTTCACTAAAGTTTTTTAGCGAATTGAAGTGTAGGTGAAAAAAGTCTGGGGATCAAGGGTCTTTTGACCGTTTCAAGTTCCGCTGCTGGGACCTCGATGATGAAGCGGTTCAGCAACTCCGTTAGGCTCCAAAGGAGCGCGAAAACGGTAATAAAGACGCTTATGTGGATCTGGATTCCATATGATGAGCAGGCCTGTTTGGAAATTTGAAGAACTTATCTTTCTATCAGCATGCCCCTTTCCACATGGACAAGGCAGCATCTATGGGGCATTCCCAAAGAAATCTGAGTAGTTACTTACCAGGGTACGCCGGAGAACCTTGCCGTTCGCATTTCTCGGCAGCTCATTTAAAAACACCACCCCCCTGGGCCGCTTGAAGCGTGCGATGGAATGGTTTTCTTTGAAAAAGCGGGAAATATCTTCTTCCCCAAGGCCATTGTCTTCGCGTACCACAAAGGCAGTAACCGCCTGTCCCCATTGAGGATGGGGAAGGCCCGCCACAGCCGCGTCTTGAACGCCTGGAATCGATAACAGGACGTTTTCTACCTCGCGAGGGTAGATATTTTCTCCTCCTGAAACAATCATATCATCTATGCGGCCTTCAAAGAAATAAAAGCCATCTTCGTCCTGAGAAAAGAGATCTCCGGTGTAGAGCCATCCGTTTTTGAAACGATGAGACGAGGCGTAAAGATTGTTCCAGTATCCGGGTGTCACCTGGGGGCCGTGCACGATCAATTGGCCCACCTTCCCTGTTTCCACCACTTGGTGAGGGAGGATCTCATTTTCCCCTTCGTATCGAATAATCCTCGCCGTGCTGACCAGGGTGGATTTGCCGCAGGAACCGAGCTTGGCCAATACGTCCTCGGGATGCAGAATAAGCGTCAGGCTTGCCTCTGTCATGCCGTAGCCGTTGAACAGTCTGGGGCACAAGCGGTCCAGAACCTGCTGCATGGTAGGGGCCGATATACTGGCCCCCCCGGTGGTAATCCGTCTGAGGGACGAGGTGTCATAACTCCCGAAGTCGGGATGATCCATCATTTGAATGATCTGGGTCGGTACTGCAAACAAGGAGGTGATCCCCTGGCGGTGAATGGCTTTGAGTGTCCCCGCAGGATCGTAGCGGCCCAGGACGACGTTCGCCCCTCCCACGAAAAGATGGGGCAGGAAGAACGCCTGAAGGCCCCCCACATGATAAAGGGGAGCGATATGAAGGGCCAGGTCGGCAGAAGTGAGGCTGTATTCCATCACACAGTTCATGGCGATAGCGATATCGTTCTCATGGGTATGGATAACCCCCTTGGGATAACCCGTGGTCCCCGAAGTGTAGATGAGCGCGGAAATATCATGGGGCTGGTTCAGGTAAAGGGGCTCTTCGTCCCTCTCCATGGCCTCTATGACAGACTCAAAACGGTGGTGTTCCGGCAGGGGGCCCGCTTCCCCGGATCCCACGCAGAGGTGATGCTGAATCCCCTTGCACCTGTCCTCCATTTTTTCCACCTCGGAGCGCAGATTTTCGTGGTACACCAAAATGCGGGCGCCCGAGTCTCGCACGATATACTCCGCCTCCCCCGCGGAGAGACGGAAGTTGAGGGGCACGGCAATAGCGCCCAGCTTCTGAACCGCGAAATAGGTACTTACGGATTCCTCGCAATTTTCCATATAAATGGCCACACGGTCATGCGGGCGGACAGTAAAATCAGAGAGTCCGTGGGCGAGGCGATTCACCCGGCGATTCCAGTCGGAGTAGGTCCAACGCTTCTCCTTGAAAATGAGCGCAATCCGGTCCGGGTAACGCTCTGTAGCCCGTACCAGGCTGGATGCAACATCCAGGGCCATCGGTTTCCTCCTTAAAGATTGGGTTTCAGGTGAGGCATGTCTACGGCGGCAATCAGATACCGGACCATCTCGCTGGTACCCCCGACGATGGTAAGGGCCCTGGCATCCCGGTAGAGTTGTTCGGCCGGACCATACTCCTTGGTGATGCCGTCGCCGCCCAGGATCTGGACGGTTCGGTCGGCACAGAGATTGGCGGTCTCCGTAGCCACCAGCTTGGCCATGGCCGCTTCCTTCATCAGTGACTTGCCATGGATGCCGGAATCATACATCTTGGCCGCCCTGTAGGTGAGCAACTCTGAGGCATCCAGGCGCCAGCTCATCTCACTGATCTGGTTCCAGATGAGCTGCTTGCATCCGAGCTTCTGGCCGAACGAGACCCGCTCTTGGGCATGGTCCCGGGCCATGTCAAAGGCCTTTCGGGCCAGACCCAGGGCAGATGCAGCTAAGAGGATCCGTTCAAAGTTGAACATGGATACCAGAATGGAAAAGCCTTTCCCCACACTGCCGATCCGGTGCCATGCCGGGACCCGGCAGCCGGAGAATTCCACCTCCCCCACCACACACCCTTTTCGCCCCATGAAGGTATAAAGGCGTGGAAACTCCACACCGTCTGCACCCCCCGGGACCAGGACCGCCCCCATGCCCCGGTGCGGCGGGAGTTCCGGATCATCGATGCCGTAAACCAGATAGGTATCGGCCACAGAGGCGTTGGAGATATACCGCTTGAACCCTGTGATCTTTAGTGCCTCCAAGTCGTCGTCCGGGATGATGCGGGTTTGCATGCCCGAGACGTCGGACCCCACCTGTTCCTCGGTTATGCAAATGGAGCCAATGGCTTCTCCGGAGACGAGGGGGGGCAGAAAGGTTTCCCGAAGTCGGTCGCTGCCAAACCGGTGAAGGGCGTAGGCACAGCTAAGGGAAGAGGCGATGGTGCTTTCAAAGGCGTAGTTGATGAAAGAAGACTCTTCCGAGAAGATGGCGGCGTGGGTCAGTCCGGGGTGCGTCAATTTTCCAGGATAAAGACCGGGGAAGAGAAGCGACAGGTAGCCCTTTCTGGCGACCGCCCGCACCGCTTTTTTTACGGCTTCCCAGTCTTGGTGGTCCTCGATCTTAGAAGCGCTGGGACCCAGCACTTCAGCGAGGAGACCGGCCACCTCACCCCGAAAGCGCTGGTCTTCCCCGGTGATAAGAAAATCCCGCATTTTTCAGCTTCTTTCCAAGCTCAGTCCCTGAGGGCGGCTTGCCGCTTTCCCAAAGAGGGTTGGCCCTCAAACCTTATCCGCCTCTTCCCCTTTTCGTTTTTTTTTCTATCTTTCCGTTATTTTGGCATAAATACGGGGCAAAGTCCAGGCTCACGCTGACAGAGCATAAAGGTTGCCGGGCAAGCCTCGGCGACCCGGTTGTGCATAGGTAGGGGTATAAAAAAAGCGTACAATTTTAAAGTCAATGTCATTAACTTAAGGCGCTATCGCCTTGTCACTAGCGCAAACGTCATTCCGGGCTTGACCCGGAATCCAGTCTTTTCAAATACTTCTGGACCCCGGCTTTCGCCGGGGTGACGATCCAACTATTGGAACCTTGCTTAAGTTAATGACATTGATTCTAAAGTCATAATTTTATGTTCACCAATTCTGACGAAAATCAATTTGCCGAATAAAGTTCATTTTTCTTTGACTTAGACCAGGTTTTCTATAAAATGCCACATGGTTGTGCTCAGTACAATAAGATATGGATTGTTGCACCGGGCTATTCCACAGAGTGGACCCAGGGCAAGGCATGTCGAACCGCCTGGATCAACTTTTTATCTAATGACCAGAACTCTGCATCCAGGTGTTGGGCCAAGGCCAGATAGTGTGCATCATAGACCGCCGGGAGAGAGAAACGCTCGGCCAGGTCAATGGCTATGGAATGGAGGGACGCCTCCCCATAAAGCTGAATCGGAAGGGACAGGGCGGCGGTTAAGGCCAGTCTCATGGAGGAAGCGCTCATCATATGGGCTCTCTGGTAGCGATACAGTGCATTGGTGACCTCAAAGTAAAGGAGATTGGGGGCGCAAAGCAGCCGCTTCTCCTCATCCCATTTTTCCCAGAGGTCACGGACCCGTGTGTCTCTTGGATCCGCCACGAGACGAACCACAAGACTGGCGTCAATGCAGACCGATGAGCTGCTCATCTCTCTCCTCCCTCGTCTTTGCGATGACATCTTCGGGCGGTGTCAGCTCTCGATCCCCCAGTTCGAATCGAATCTTGTCCCTTGCCTCAGCCACCAGCGTCTTCCATTCGTTCCGGTCCTGCTGTCCTTCCACAAGCCGTTCATACTCGGAAACCGAAAGGACCACTGCCTGGGGTTTTCCCCCACGCTCCACAATGACGGACTCCCTGTTTTCAGCCACCCTGCGGAGTAATTCTCCAAACCGGATTCGGGCCTCTGTGGCGGTTACCACTCTTTTCATGGTTTCATCCTTTCAATCGATTAATCCATTGATTAATGGATTCATTATATCCCATTTCACTTATCAGTCAAGACCGTACTCCATGTATGTCCGATAAAAATCCGCC
>JAIPDZ010000242.1 GCA_021737425.1 Deltaproteobacteria bacterium | reverse complement strand
TCCGCTGCCTTTAGGATAAACAGAGGGGAAATCAGTGGTGGGTATCGGCCGTATGCCGGCTTAAAAACCCCAAAATCACATGCACATATTCTTCGGGCTGCTGTTCATAGGTGTTGTGACCGCACATGGGAAGGACCGCGAGCTCTCCATGGGGCAGATGCCGGTAGAAGGTCACGCCCTGCTCCACTTCAAAGAGGCCGCTTCGATCCGGGTAGAGCACCAGGGTGGGGCAGGACACAGAAGGCAAAAGCGGACGGATGTCAAAGATGCCGGTGCCGTAAGACCCGCCCTTATCACGGAACTGGTTGAAAAAGGATTCCGCATATCCTTCTCCGTGCCAGGAGATGAGTTTTTTCTGGAGCTTTGGGTCCAGTTCCCGGAAGGGTTTGGGAAAGTCCTTTTGGTTACGTTCGGGAATGGTCTTTTCGCTGTAGCACAGGGTGCTGGAAAGGGCCACGGTCTTGACCCGCTCCGGATTGGCGGCGGCAAAATCCAGGGCCACTACGCCCCCCTCACACTGGCCCACCACATGGAACCGTTTGAAATCCAGGCGGTCCAGAAGGAGGGCCATCTCTTGCACATTTTCTTTTCGAAACCTGTCACTCACGAAAAAGGCGGGAAAATCATCTCCCCCTTGGGACCGTCCGTAGCCTCTCCTGTCAAACATGAGGACCTGGTATCCCGCATCCACCAGGGGTGGGAAGATCTCCTCCCAGATCCGGGTGCAGCCGAACCCGTGGTGGAGCAGTACCAGGGGTTCGCCCTTTCCGTGGATTTCATAATACAGGCGCCGTCTGTTAATGGTCTCAAATGGCACGTTGTCCTCCGTATTCTGGTGTAGGGGCCGCTAAGGAATCGAATGAAAAGGACCTCAGCCGGATATTTTGCTCTGAATCCGCGCTCTCCATCATTGGGGCATGTCCTTTGTTTACATGAATTCGGCGTCCCGGTCAAATGGGTACCCAAAAGCGGCCCATGTTTTCGAGACTGCAGCAGGCCTGCTTCAATACCGCCTAAAGTCCCCTTGATACTTGTGCGATCCTATTTCATGGGGTATGGTTGTATGGAAAATTGATCCTCAAGGAGAGCAAAATGGACATCCAAAAGGTCTGCGTGATCGGTATGGGAACCATGGGCAGCCAGATCGGGGTGGTGTGTGCCAAAGGGGGGTGTGAAACCGCCATGGTGGATATTGGTCCTGATCAGGTGGAACAAGGGCTTACCCATATACAGTCCTTTTTAAAGGCCCAGGAAAAAAAAGGAAAGATGGATCCGGAAACCCAAAACAGGATCCTCTCCCTTATCACCACCCACACGGATATCCCCCAGGGGGTGAAAGAGGCCGACCTGGTCATCGAGGCGGTTTACGAGGATATAGGGGTAAAAAGGGAGACCTTTCGAAGAATGGATGCGGCCAGTCCCGGGCACACCCTCCTGGCCAGTAACACCTCCACCCTGTGGATCGCGGAGGTCGCCGCGGCCACCCATCGTCCGGAGAAGTGCATCGGCACGCATTTTCTGATCCCCGCGGCCCTGACCCCTCTGGTGGAGGTGGTGAAAGGCCCGGCCACCGCCGAGGAGACCCATGACGCCATCATCGATTTTCTAAGAAGGTGCGGAAAGGAGACAATAACCGTTTCCGACTCGCCGGGGTTTGTGATCAACCGCCTTTATCTCCCCCTGGTCAACGAGGCCTTTTTCGCCCTGGAGACCGGGCTGGCCAGTGCTGAGGACATCGACCGAAGCTGCAAGAAGGGATTGGGATTCCCCTTGGGCCCCCTGGCCGCTGCGGACGCCTTTGGCCTGGACATCCTGCTGGCCTGCATGAATACCTTTCATCGGGAACTGGGCGACAAATACCGGCCCTGTCCCTTGCTGACAAAACTGGTCAAAGCGGGCCATCTGGGCCGGAAGACCAAAAAGGGGGTGTATGATTACAGCTGATGGTATTGAGGCAATGTCATTAACTTAAGGCTTTCATTATTTCTGCAGGGTCCCACATTCGTCATTCCGGGCGTGACCCGGAATCCAGTTTTTTCAACTACATCCGGACCCCGGCTTTCGCCGGGGTGACCACATGATCTAATCGAATTTCTCTTAAGTTAATGACATTGGGTATGGAGTGACAGCTTAAGGAAGAAAAGGCAAGGAGGAAGAGGAGCCATGGAAGCCACGGTGCTGTACGAGTCCGATAAAGGGGTATGTGTCCTGACGCTGAACCGTCCCGAGGTGTTTAATGCCTTGAATCGTCAGCTGGTCCAGGAGTTGATTTCCGCCCTCAAGCGGGCGGAATCCGAGCCTGATGTCCGGGTGGTTATCCTGAAAGGGGCTGGAAAGGCATGGTGTGCGGGCGGGGATCTGGAAGAGCTCCTGACCCTGACCGAGGGGAGTGCGGCGGATCGCCGGGCCTACCTCTTGGACTTCAAGGCCATGATTGATACGGTAAGGCACATTTCAAAGCCGGTGATCGCATCGGTTCACGGGGCCTGTGTGGGCGGCGGCAATGAATTAAACATCGCCTGTGACCTGACCCTTGCGTCGGAGCAGGCCAAGTTCGGCCAGGCCGGCCCCCGGGTGGGGTCTGTGCCCGCCTTTGGCGTGCCCCAGAACCTCCAGATGCTGGTGGGCGAGAAGCGGTCCCGTGAAATCACCTATTTGTGCCGGCTGTACACGGCCCGGGAGGCGGAGGCCATGGGCTGGATCAATAAGGCGGTCCCGGCCGAGGATCTGGAGAAAGAGACAGAACAGTGGGCCCAAGAGATCAGGGAAAAGAGCCCCACGGCCATCGCCCTCGGTAAAAAGATGCACAATGTCTATTATGATCTGCTCTCCTCCAGCGCCGAGATGGGGGTGGAGATGCTCACCTTTTTCTGGGGGACAAAAGAGGCAAGAGAGGGGATGCTGGCATTCAAGGAGAAGCGACCGCCGGTGTTCAAACCGTAGAATGGGTGAAAAACCGGAGCAGATGATCAAGCCCTTGCCATCTCACGGGAATGGTGCCATGGGTCAAAAACGAGCCGATATCCCTTTCATCATCGCCATTTCTTTTCTAACCGCCTTTCTTTTTATCCGGGTTTCCGTTTTTATTGCGGGCTCGGCTGATACGGAATTCGCCGATGCGGCAAGGGCCGCTTCTCCCAAGCGCTACCCCTAATGTGAACAAACCGGCGAGAATCTTTTCTTTCATCTTGACCCCTGATCCTGCTTTTCCTATACTCCACCCTTGTGCCGTCATGTGATACCAACTTGACGGGTCAGGATCAAAGAGGGGTACTTTTGAGCACCAAGGCACCCGGGTGAATGATGCGGCGTGTCTTTGTGGCATTTCGTAAAATCGGAGGTTATTTATGGGAAAGGTAGGAATTATCGGAGTGGGCCAGAGTGCATTTGTACGAGGATACCCGGGTTCCATTCGGGAGTTGGCCTTTGAGGGATTCAGGGATGCGGTACAGGATGCCGGGGTATCCAGTCAGGATATTGATGCATCCGTGATCTGTTCGGCCCCGGAATATGACAAGCAGCGATCCCCGGCAGGGGTCTTTGCCGAGTATCTGGGACTGGTTCCCCAGCCCACTTTCTATATGGAGAGCCTGTGTTCCTCCAGCAGTATGGGGCTCAGGGTGGCCTACTCACTGGTCAAATCCGGGCTGCATGACGTGGTGGCGGTGATCGGGTTTCAGAAAATGTCGGAGATCTCTTCTGCCGAGTCCCAGGAGAGGATGGGAAGAGGCGCGGACATTCAGTGGGAGAGTCCGTTCGGGACCATGATGCCCGCCTATTATGCCATGTATGCCAGGGCACACATGGAAAAATACGGCACCACCCCTGAAGATCTGGCCCTGATCCGGGTAAAGGCGGCCACCTATGGGCAGGTCAATGAGAAGGCGGTATACCGGAAACCGGTCACCTTTGAGATGTTCTCCGATCCGGAGAGCCCCATGTCCAACCCGGTGGCCAGCCCCTTGAGGGTGGGGGATTGCTGCGCCAACGCGGACGGCAGTTCATGCGTCATCGTGGCGAGTGAGGAACGGGCCAAGACCTTGTCCCAAAAGCCGGTCTGGATCATGGGACTGGGGGCGGCATCCACCGCGGTCAACCTGGCGGGAAGGGATCTGTTTACCGGACTGACCGTGGCCCAGGAGGCCGGGGACCAGGCGTATAAGATGGCCGGGGTGACCCCCAAGGACATTGACGTGGCCGAAGTGCATGACTGCTTTACCATTGCCGAGATGATGGCCTATGAAAACCTGGGGTTTGCCCAACCCGGGGAAGGGAAGGAACTCATCAAATCCAAGGCCACCTACAAGGAGGGGAGCATCCCCGTGAATGTGGACGGCGGCCTTCTGTCCAAAGGACACCCCATCGGCGCCACCGGCGGATCCCAGCTCAGGACCATCGTTTTACAGCTCAGGGGGGAAGCCGGGGATATGCAGGTCAAGGATCCGGAGGTGGGGCTGGTCCATAATATCGGCGGCGTGGGACTCTACGGTAACGTGACGATTTTGGGGAGGTAAACAGATGGGGAAGAAAAAAGAGGTAGATGATCGATTCAAAAAGTTCGGTACCGTGAGTTTTACCGCCATTACCAAGGTAAACGATTTTATCGACTATCTGGAACAGGGGAAGGTGATGGCCTCTCGCTGCCAAACATGCGGCATGGTCTTTTTTCCGCCCCGGGCGGATTGTTATAAGTGCCTGACCAGCGATATGGAGTGGGTGGAGGTATCGGGAAAGGGCAAGCTGGTCTCTTACAGCAAACTGGAATTCGCACCCATCGGGTTCGGGGATGATCTCCCCTATGCCATCGCCCTTTTGGATTACGGCGATTACAAGGTATTCGGTCGAATTGCAGACAACGTGCCCGACGATGAGATCCGGGTGGGCATGGAATTGGTCACCCGGGTCAATGAACTGCCCAACGGGCAACTGAACTATGTGTTTGACAGGGTCTGACCCGAAGTGTCCCCCTGCTGCGGCTGCAGGGGGATTCCACCCACTTGAACCCTCCCGGGACCCCACAGGGACGTGCTCCTGAACCATGTCCAGTCCCAGTGCCCCGCCCCCCGATGGCTTGTCCAGGCATCCCCCGCAATGGGTGGAAATCGCCGTGGCCATAGACCCGGTGGCCCACGACGCCCTGGGCGCTTTCCTGTTCGACCACGGCTGTACCGCGGTCATAACAGAGGATGCAGGGGATCATACGGTCAAGGCCTACCTTCCCTTGAATGCCGATGTGAAAGCCTTCCAGCAGCGGATCGATCCATTTCTTAAGAGACTGGAACAGATCTTTTCCCTGGATCGCTCCCCCCGGTTGTGGTTTACCCGGGTGGCGGATCAGGACTGGGACCTCATCTGGCGCCGGTTTTTCCGGCCCACCCAGGCCACTCCTGATCTGCTCATCCTACCGGAATGGGAGCCCGTTCCCGAGCCCCTAAACGGTCATGTGATTCGAATGGATCCCGGACCCGCCTTTGGCACAGGGGCTCATGCCACCACCCGCATGTGCCTCAGGGCCATGGAAATGGTTTTCAAACCCCGTGCCTGGACCCTGCTGGATGTGGGCACGGGAAGCGGTATCCTGGCCATATATGCCGCCATGCTGGGTGCCAAACAGGTCACGGGCATCGACCTTGACCCGGAGGCCCTGAGGTGGGCAAAGCGGAATGCGGGGCTCAACCGGACCGGGGATGTCCTTCATCTGGCATCCACACCGGTGGAGGCCATTTCAGGGCCATTTTCGGTGGTGTGCGCCAATCTCATGCTGGAAGAGATCAGGCGGCTTTTGGACCGGCTTTTGGAACTTACGGCGCCGGGCGGCTGGCTGATCCTCTCCGGCCTGTTAATCGAGCAGAAGGAGGCGGTGACACCGCTTTTGGGCACCCGGGAGATTGAACACCAAGAGGCCCTTCACGAGGCGGAATGGGCCTGTCTGATGTTGCGAAAGGCGAGGGCGCTTTGAGACGCTTTTTTGTGGAGGCGCTGAATGATCAGGATGGGATCTGTGTGATTACCGGTTCCGAGGCCCGGCACATGACCCGGGTGCTGAGGATGAAGCCGGGGGATCGGTTTGTCCTCATGACCGGGGACGGACGGCGGTATGAGGCGAAGGTGGCTGCTATGGGTGGCCGGGAGGTCAAGGTGAGCCTTGTGGCCCCGCTCCCGACGCCTGCGCCTTCCCCTATCAGGCTTACCCTCCTGCAGTCCCTGCTCAAATCAGGGCCCATGGACTATCTGATCCAGAAGACCTCGGAATTGGGGGTGCATCGGATCATCCCCTTTTCATCGGAACGAACAGTGGTGCACCTCAATCAGGAGCAGCTGTCAAGGCGAACGGCCCGCTGGCAAAAGATCGCTGTCAGCGCCGCCAAGCAGTCCGGGCGATCCATCCCCATGGAAATTGGTCCCTTTTATGCTTATGGGGAGGTAATTCAGGGATACGAAAGCGTGCCCGGCCTGAAGGTGATCCTGTGGGAGGATGAGCCGTGTACGGCACTCAAAGATGCACTTAAGCAGGCCTCATCTTTCGAATGCTTTACCGGAATCATCGGTCCGGAGGGTGGGTTTTCAAAGGAAGAGGTCCGTACCGCCGGAGCGGCAGGATTTGTGCCGGTTTCCCTGGGCCGGCGAATCCTGAGGGCGGAAACCGCTGCCATCACGGTGGCGGCCGTTGTGCAGTACGAAAGGGGTGATCTGGGGTAGTCATTCTCAGATGCGACAATGCCCGTGGAAACGGAGTGGAGGAGAAAGGTCAACCATGCTTGAGAGAGAATCGGCTGTTGCACAGAGGGCCGCAAGGGCGGCCGGGAATACTTTGACCCGGAGGCTGGGGACCACCAACCCCATCATGAAAAAGGGCGAGATTGATCTGGTGACCGAGGCGGATCTGGCCGCGGAACAGGC